>NZ_CP072865.1:3742967-4058123 GCF_017948245.1 Rhizobium sp. NLR16a
CGGAAAAACATATCGTTTTCAACCAGTCGGCTGTGCCGCAGCACGCGGAACTCGCCTGGATCTTCAACTGTGTCGCCCGCATCGGCTGGATGAACCGCATGACGCAGTTCAAGGACAAGGCTGGCAAGGACCGCGAGCAGGCCTCGCTCGGCCTTTACGCCTATCCGAGCTTGATGGCCGCCGACATTCTCGTCTATCGCGCCACTCATGTGCCGGTTGGCGAGGACCAGAAGCAGCATCTGGAGCTTGCCCGCGACATCGCGATGAAGTTCAACCTCGATTATGCCGAGCATATTCGCAAGAGCGGCTACGGCATCGACATCACCGTCGGCGACGAGCCGGTGCATGCCTATTTCCCGATGGTCGAACCGCTGATCGGCGGACCGGCGCCGCGCGTCATGTCGCTGCGCGACGGCACCAAAAAAATGTCGAAATCCGATCCCTCCGACCTTTCGCGCATCAATCTGATGGACGACGAGGACGCGATCTCGAAGAAGATCCGCAAGGCCAAGACCGATCCGGACGGTTTGCCGAGCGAGGTTGACGGGTTGCAGGGCCGTCCGGAAGCCGACAATCTGGTGGCGATCTATGCCGCGCTCGCCGACAAATCGAAGGCGGAGGTACTGGCCGACTTTGGCGGCCAGCAGTTCTCCGTCTTCAAGCCGGCACTGGTCGATCTCGCCATCCATGTGCTGGCGCCGATCACCGGCGAGATGCGCCGGCTGATGGACGATACCAGCCATATCGACGCGATCCTGCGCAAGGGCGGCGAACGGGCGAGAGCCCGCGCCGAAGTAACGATGAGCCAAGTACGCGACGTCATCGGCTTCCTCTACTGAGGCAGATCTCTTCTTCTGCCTTCTTGGGGGAGAAGAGGATCTCCGTCAGAGCGAGAGGCGCCAGAAAACTGCGCTTGCAATTTTTCCGCTTCGGGTGTCAGAGTCCGCCCCATGGTATCGAAGCGACTCTCACGGCTCGAAGGCCACCGCCGCAAATTCATGGCGGTGATCGACGGGACACCCGAATGCCAGCGCGCCGTTCATTATGCCGGCCGGCGCGCGAAGAATTCCAATGGCGGCCTGGTGCTGCTCTATGTGATCCCCAACGGCGATTTCCAGCAATGGCTCGGCGTCGAGGAGATCATGCGGGCCGAGGCGCGCGAGGAAGCCGAGGCAACCGTTGCCAAGATCGCCCAGATCGTGCGCGAGACGATCGGCATCGAGCCTGAGGTCGTCATCCGTGAAGGCAGTGCCGCCGAGCAGATCAACGCCGTGATCGAGGAAGACCGCGATGTGGCGATCCTCGTTCTTGCCGCCGGCTCGGCAAAAGAAGGTCCGGGACCGCTTGTTTCGTCGGTCGCCGGACGCGCGGCGGCGTTTCCGATCCCCGTTACCGTCCTGCCGGATACGCTGACCAACGAGGAAATCGACGCCCTCTGCTGAGCCTATTTCTTGAGTGCAAGTCTCTTGATTAGATCAGGCAATGGGCTTATCTTCTTTTGAAGAATTCTAAAGACGGCCGAGGTCTCGAGCCTGTCACATGGAGAGCCAGATGTTCATTCAGACCGAAGCCACGCCGAACCCCGCCACACAGAAGTTCCTGCCAGGCAAGGTCGTCATGGAAAACGGCACCGCCGAATTCCGCAGCGCCGAAGAGGCTGAAGCCTCGCCGCTCGCCGCCCGACTGTTCGATATTCCCGGTGTGACCGGTGTCTATTTCGGCTATGATTTCATTTCCGTCTCCAAGGACAACGCCGAATGGCAGCATCTTAAGCCGGCTATCCTTGGCTCGATCATGGAGCATTTCATGTCCGGCAAGCCAGTCATGGGGGATGCTTCCATCCTTTCCGAGGATGCCGATGCCGGCGACGAGTTCTTTGATGAAGCCGATGAATCGATCGTGCTGACCATCAAGGAGCTTCTGGAGACCCGCGTGCGCCCGGCCGTCGCCCAGGACGGCGGCGACATCACCTTCCGCGGCTTCAAGGACGGCAAGGTCTATCTGAACATGAAAGGCTCCTGCTCCGGCTGCCCGTCTTCGACGGCGACGCTGAAGCACGGCGTCCAGAACCTGCTGCGCCATTTCGTTCCCGAAGTGCAGGAAGTGATTGCCGCTTAAGAATTTCGAATTCGCTCCGGCCGTTCATCTCAGGTTCGGCCGGACGGTTTATGGTTAGGCGACAAACAGTTTATTCGGAAATTGATGGCATGATCGTTCTGGCGCTCGACACGGCAGGTGTGGATTGCGCTGCCGCCATTTATGACAGCGGCAGGAATACGGTGCTGGGGGAGGCATCGGACATGATCGGCAAGGGGCATGCTGAACATCTGATCGGTATCGTCGATCGCGTGCTGGATCAGGCGGGAGTGACACTTTCTCAGATCAACCGCGTTGCCGTCACGATCGGCCCCGGCTCCTTTACCGGTATCCGCGTCGGCGTTGCCGCAGCCCGCGGTTTTGCGCTTTCCCTCAATGTGCCCGTCGTCGGCGTCACCACGCTCGAGGTGATGGCCGCCGCCCAGCGTGAGAAGACGCCCGGCCGCGCCGTGCTGGCGGCGATGGACGCCAAGCGGGACGAAATCTATCTCCAGTCCTTCGCAGCCGATGGTTCCCCGCTCGATCAGCCGCGGGCGGCAAGCGTCGCCGAGGCCCAGGCTTTAGCGGCCGGCTTCGACGGTGAAATCACCGGTTCGGCAACGCCGCTCCTGAAGGCCAGCGCCGGTGGCGATCACCCCAACGTCTTTCCGATTTCGATTGTCGCGCGTCTGGGGGCTGCCGCCCCTGCCGATGCCGGAAAGCCCAAGCCCCTTTATCTGCGCGGACCGGATGCCAAGCCGCAGGCCGGATATGCGATTGCGCGACGAGTGTGACCATGCTGGAAGCCTATCTGACGCTGAAGCCGGAATTTGAAATCATCGCCATGGAGCGCGAGGATTGCCGCGACGTCGCCGTCCTGCATGGCGAGCGTTTCGCCCGGCCCTGGGGCGACGGCGAATTCCACAGCCTGCTGTCGCAGGAGACTGTTTTCGGCTTCGTCGCGCGCCAGACCAATGCCATCCTGAAAAAGCCGCTTCCCGGCTTTATCCTTGCCCGCCAAGTCGCCGGCGAGGCCGAGATCCTGACGATTGCCGTGCAGGCGAAGGTCGCCCGTGCCGGGCTGGGCTGGCGGCTGATGCAGGCGGCGATGCGCGAGGCGCGGGCGCGTGGCGGCGAGAGCATGTTTCTCGAGGTCGACAGCGGCAATACGGCGGCGCTCGGCCTATACCGCAAGCTCGGCTTTGAAAAGGTCGGCGAGCGCCAGGGCTACTACAAGCAGGAAAACGGCGCCCGTTCCACGGCGCTTGTCATGAAGCGCGTTCTTCGATAGTTCCCTGCAGAGCATGACATGCGGACCGGCGCAAACGCCGTGCAGGCATTGTGAAAACGCGATTATTTTTGAAGGCGGGCCATGACCGACGTAGCCAAGACCCTCGAGGAGCTTTGCGCCGAACGTGGCATGCGCATGACCGAGCAGCGCCGCGTGATCGCGCGCATCCTCGAAGAGTCGGAAGACCATCCTGACGTCGAAGAGCTTTACCGCCGTTCCGTGAAGGTCGATGCGAAGATCTCGATCTCCACGGTCTATCGCACCGTCAAATTGTTCGAGGATGCCGGCATCATCGCCCGCCACGACTTCCGCGACGGGCGCTCGCGCTACGAAACGGTGCCGGAAGAGCATCATGACCACCTGATCGACCTGAAGACCGGCACGGTCATCGAATTCCGTTCGCCTGAGATCGAGGCGCTGCAGGAGCGCATCGCCCGCGAGCACGGCTTCCAGCTGGTCGACCACCGCCTGGAGCTCTACGGCATTCCGTTGAAGAAGGAAGATCTCTGAAGCGATGGCAGCCCGGGAGTGCCGCATTTGATTGCCTGGCTGCGCATTGCCTTCGCTGCGGTCGTCATCCTTGCCGTCAGCATCGTGCTCATGCCGCTGCAGGTCTTGGCCCTGCGTTTCGATTGGCGGCTGCGCCGTAGTCTTCCGCGCGTCTGGCACCGTATCATCTGTTATTGTCTCGGCCTCCGCGTCCGGGTGACAGGCAGGCTGGAAGACCGCCGACCGCTGATGCTCTGCTCCAACCATTCGTCCTGGCTCGACATCATGGTGATGTCGGCCGTCGCCGACGTCGCCTTCATCGCCAAGATCGAAGTCGCCGATTGGCCGATCTTCGGCACCCTCGCCAAGCTGCAGAAGAGCGTGTTCGTCGTGCGCGAGGAGAGGCGCAAGACCGGCCATCAGGCAAATGAAATCGCCGGGCGCATGGCCGACGGCGAGATTGTCGTGCTCTTCCCCGAGGGCACGACCTCGGACGGCAACCGGTTGCTGGAGGTCAAGTCGTCGCTGTTCGGCGCTGCCGCGATGGCGGTGCCTTATTCGCCGACGGGAACCGTCGTGGTGCAGCCGGTGGCCGTTGCTTATACCAGAGTGCACGGCCTTCCGATGGGACGCTACCACCGGCCGCTTGCCGCCTGGCCGGGGGATATCGAGCTCCTGCCGCATCTGATCGACATTCTCAGATGCGGCGCCATCGACGCGGAAATTTCCTTCGGCGAGGCGGTGGAATACCGCGCCGACAGCAATCGCAAGGAGGTAAGCGCGACGATCGCCTCGCGCATCCGCAGCCTTCTCATCACAAGCCTGCGCGGTCGCGATATCGGCTAAGCCGAGAGGTCTCTTTTCTCGGGCGGCAAAAACCACTAAATAGCGCGCCATGACACAGGATAACGCCCTTCTTCAGGCCCCGGAGGTTTCTCTCCGCGACGGCAGCAACAGCCGCAAGGTCTTCATCAAGACCTATGGCTGCCAGATGAACGTCTATGATTCCACGCGCATGAGCGATGCGCTTGCCCGCGACGGCTACGAACCGACCGAAGACATGGAACAGGCGGATCTCGTTCTGCTCAACACCTGTCATATAAGAGAGAAGGCGGCGGAGAAGGTCTATTCGGCGCTCGGGCGGCTGCGCGAGATGAAAAAGAAAAAGGCCGCCGACGGCCGGGAGATGATGATCGGCGTTGCCGGCTGCGTCGCCCAGGCCGAAGGCGAAGAGATTCTGCGCCGCGCCCCCGCCGTCGATGTCGTCATCGGGCCGCAGACCTATCACCGCCTGCCGGAGGCGCTGCGCCGGGCCAAAGAGGGCCAGCGCGTCGTCGATACGGAATATGCGATCGAGGACAAGTTCGAGCACCTGCCGCTCGCCGAGAGCCGCAAGATCCGCGCCCGCGGCGTCACCGCGTTCCTGACGGTGCAGGAGGGTTGCGACAAGTTCTGCACCTTCTGCGTCGTGCCCTATACGCGCGGCTCGGAAGTGTCGCGGCCGGTTTCGCAGATCGTCGAGGAGGCTGAAAAGCTCGTCGAAGCCGGAGTGCGCGAAATCACCCTGCTCGGCCAGAACGTCAACGCCTGGCATGGCGCCGGACCGCGCGGCGAGGCGTGGAGCCTCGGCGACCTCCTCTACCGCCTTGCCGAGATCCCCGGCCTGGCGCGGCTGCGTTACACCACAAGCCATCCGCGCGACATGGACGACCGGCTGATCGAGGCGCATCGCGACCTCAGGGCGCTGATGCCCTACCTGCACCTGCCGGTGCAATCGGGCTCCGACCGTGTCCTGAAGGCGATGAACCGGCGTCATACGGCGGCCGAATATCTCAGTCTGATCGAGCGCATCCGCGCCGTGCGCCCGGACATCGCGCTGTCGGGCGATTTCATCACCGGTTTTCCGGGGGAGACAGACAAGGATTTTGCGGATACACTCAGACTTGTGGAGGAGGTGCGCTATGCGCAGGCCTTCTCGTTCAAATACTCGACTCGGCCGGGCACACCCGGCGCGGAACTGAAGGACCAGGTGCCGGAAGAGATCAAGGCAGAACGGCTGGAACGCCTGCAAGCGCTTCTTTTGAAGCAGCAGCAGGAGTTTGCCGAATCCTGCATCGGCAAGGAGATCGATCTGCTGCTCGAAAAACCCGGCCGCATGCCGGGCCAGCTGATCGGACGTTCTCCCTGGCTTCAATCCGTGAATGTTGATGCAAAAGCATCGCAAATCGGTGACATTATCAAAGTGCGAATCACCGGAACCGGAACGAACAGCCTGTTTGCCGAACGCGCAGAGGCTGCGGTCTAACCCAAGGAGCCCGACCGCTTGAACGGACAAGAATTGGTTTCTTCTTCACCGCGCCACCCCCGCACGCCGAGCGACACCAATCACTTCGTCCTGACGTTCGAGAACAATCGGTTCGCCAGCGAACTCTTCGGCCAGTTCGACCAGAACCTCAAGCTGCTCGAGGAGCGGCTGAACATCGATGCGCGGGCGCGCGGCAATTCCGTCGTCATATCGGGCGATGTCGTGACCACCAATCAGGCACGGCGCACGCTCGATTATCTCTATGAAAAGCTTCAGAAAGGCGGCAGCGTGGAACGATCCGACGTCGAGGGCGCAATCCGCATGGCGGTCGCCGCCGACGATCAGCTCAGCCTTCCCACCATGGAGCGCAAGGCCAAGCTGACAATGGCGCAGATTTCGACGCGCAAGAAGACGATCATCGCCCGCACGCCGACGCAGGACGCCTATATCAGGGCGCTGGAGCGCGCCGAACTCGTCTTCGGCGTCGGCCCGGCCGGCACCGGCAAGACATATCTCGCCGTTGCCCATGCCGCCCAGATGCTCGAGCGCGGCGCGGTCGAAAAGATCATCCTGTCGCGCCCGGCCGTCGAGGCCGGGGAGCGCCTCGGCTTCCTGCCAGGCGACATGAAGGAAAAGGTCGATCCCTATCTTCGCCCGCTCTATGATGCGCTCTACGACATGATCCCGGCCGACAAGGTCGATCGGGCGATCACCGCCGGCGTCATTGAAATCGCCCCGCTCGCCTTCATGCGCGGCCGCACGCTCGCCAACGCCGCCATCATCCTCGACGAAGCGCAGAATACGACATCGATGCAGATGAAGATGTTCCTGACGCGTCTCGGCGAAAATGCCCGCATGATCGTCACCGGCGACCCGAGCCAGATCGACCTGCCGCGGGGCGTCAAATCCGGCCTCGTCGAGGCCCTGGAGCTGCTGAACGGCGTCGAGGGCATCTCGATCGTGCGCTTCAAGGACACCGACGTCGTGCGCCATCCGCTGGTCGGCCGCATCGTCAGAGCCTATGACGCCACCTATCTTGTCGAAGCCGAAGACGTCGGTCGGCAGGACTGATGGCCGAACTCGATATCCAGATCAGCATCGAGGACATCGGCTGGCCCGGCGAGGAAACGCTGCTGGTTTTTTGCGAGCGCGTGCTCGGGGCCGCCGCGGTCTATCTCAGCGACAATGAGAAGCAGCCCTTTCCGAAGATGCCGCCGGAAGTTTCGCTGGTCTTTACCGACGATGCCTCGATCCAGGACATCAATGCCGAATGGCGCGGCAAGGACAAGCCGACCAATGTCCTCTCCTTCCCGGCCTTTCCGGTTGAGCGCGGCAAGATGCCCGGGCCGATGCTCGGCGACATCATCATCGCCCGGGAGACGGTGGAGCGGGAAGCCCAGGAACTCGACAAGAGCTTCGACGACCACCTGACCCATCTTCTGGTGCACGGTTTCTTGCATCTTCTCGGCTACGACCATATGAATAATGCCGAAGCCGAAATTATGGAGGGGCTGGAGACTCGCATTTTGGCGCAGCTCGGCCTATCTGATCCCTACGAGGGTCAAGACCTTAAAATGGAACCATGAGCGACTTTACGACGAAGCCGGCGACAGACGCCAAGGACTCCGAATCATCATCTTCTTCGGATGAGGTAGGCAGTAGTAGTCGGCCATCCGGCCGATCCCAATCCTTCTGGTCGCGCGCCGCCCGCATTCTCCGCCCGCAGCAGGGCTCGCGACTGCGCGAGGATCTTGCCGACGCGCTGATGACCGATGCGGCCGGCGACGACGCTTTTTCGCCCGACGAACGGGCGATGCTGCACAATATCCTGCGCTTTCGCGAGGTGCGCGTCGCCGACGTGATGGTGCCGCGCGCCGATATCGAGGCGGTGGACCAAAATATCACCATCGGCGAACTGATGATCCTTTTCGAGGAATCCGGCCGCTCGCGCATGCCTGTTTATGCCGATACGCTCGACGACCCGCGCGGCATGGTGCATATCCGCGACCTGCTCTCCTATGTCGCCAAGCAGGCGCGCAACAAGCGCCGCGGCCCGGCAAAGCCGGCCGCTGCAGCGCCGGCGATCGACGTCGCGCCGGAGAACATCCAGAAGCCGCCGCGCTCGACCAAGCCGAATTTCGATCTTGCCCGGGTCGACCTGCAGAAGACGCTGGCCGAGGCCGGCATCATCCGCAAGATCCTGTTCGTGCCGCCGTCGATGCTGGCCTCCGACCTGCTGCGCCGGATGCAGGTGAACCGTACGCAAATGGCGCTCGTCATCGACGAGTATGGCGGCACCGACGGGCTCGCCTCCCATGAGGACATCGTCGAAATGGTGGTCGGCGACATCGACGACGAACATGACGACGAAGAGGTGATGTTTAAGCGCGTTGCCGAAGACGTTTTCGTCGCCGACGCCCGTGTCGAACTGGAAGAGATCGCCGAAGCGATCGGACCGGATTTCGACATCAGCGAACAGGTCGACGAAGTCGACACGCTGGGCGGGCTGATCTTCTCCGCGCTCGGCCGCATCCCCGTTCGCGGCGAAGTGGTCCAGGCTCTGCCGAACTTCGAATTCCATATTCTCGACGCCGATCCGCGCCGCATCAAGCGGCTGCGCATCACCCGCAAGCGCCACGCGATCCGCCGCCGCGCCAAAGAGGCTGGCGACATCACGCCGGGATCCGAGACCGGCGACGACCGGCCGGCCGAATCGACCACCAACTAGGCATCGGTACGAGAGTCGGAATCGCCTTTCGGGCCGACGCGGAAACAGGACAAAGAGCCGCTTTTTTGAAAGACTGCGAATGGGTTGATTCGCGGTTTGATGGGAGTGCGCATGGAGCGGCTTGCGGACAGGGTTATCCTCGTCTGGGGGTTAAAACGGTCGTTGCTGGCCGTCGCCGCTGGAGCATTCGCCGCTCTGGCGCTGCCGCCTTTCGGTTTTTTCGCGGCGATGTTTCTCTCCTTCACGCTGCTCGTCTGGCTGCTCGACGGGGCGGCGGCTTCTCCTGAAAGCGGCCTGATCGGCAGGCTATGGCCGGCCTTTGCCGTCGGCTGGCTGTTCGGCTTCGGCTATTTCGTCGCCGGCCTTTGGTGGATCGGCCATGCCTTGCTGGTCGATTCGGAGGAATTTGCCTGGGCACTGCCCCTGGCAGTCCTCGGACTGCCGGCCGGCCTTGCGGTCTTCTACGGGCTGGCGACTGCACTTGCCCGGATCGTCTGGTCCGACGGCATGGGACGGATCGCCGCGCTGGCGGCCGGCTTCGGCCTGATGGAATGGCTTCGAAGCATGATCCTCACCGGCTTTCCCTGGAATGCCATCGGCTACGGCCTGATGCCCGTTCCGCTGATGATGCAGTCGGCGCATGTGATCGGTGCGATGGGGGTGACTGCACTTGCCGTCTTCGTCTTTTCCGCCCCGGCGCTGATCGGAACGCGACAGGGCGCGAAGTCGGGAATTGCGCTCGCCGCCCTGCTGTTTGCCGCCCACCTCGGTTACGGCGCCTATGCCGTCCATCTGGCGCCGCGGCCGCAGCCCTTGCCCGAGGACAAGCGTCCGGTGGTGCGGCTGGTGCAGCCGGCCATCGACCAGTCGGCGAAGATGGACAACGACGCCGACCGCAATGCGATCTTCGAGACCCATCTGAAGCTTTCCGCCGAAGCGCCCAGGAATGGCGGCCGCAAACCCAACATTATCGTCTGGCCGGAAACCTCGATCCCCTTCATCCTCACCGACAACCAGGATGCGCTGACGCGGATCGCCGATACGCTCGACGACGACCAGGTTCTGATCGCCGGCGCGGTGCGCGCCGAGGAGATGGGGCCTGGCACACCGGTGCGCTACTACAATTCCATCTATGTGATCGACGGCCGCGGCCAGATCATCGCCGCCTCCGACAAGGTGCATCTCGTGCCTTTCGGCGAATATCTGCCCTTCGAGGACATCCTCACCGAACTCGGCATCCAGAACGTCGTCGAGATACCGGGCGGCTTTTCGGCCGCCGCAAGCCGGCACCTGCTGGCGTTGCCCGGCGGTCTCAATCTCTACCCGCTGATCTGCTACGAGATCATCTTTCCGGGCGAAATGACCGGCGACATCGTGGATGCCAACGCGCTCCTCAACCTCACCAACGATGCCTGGTTCGGCATCACGCCCGGGCCCTACCAGCATTTCCAGCAGGCGCGTGTTCGAGCAATCGAGACAGGCCTGCCGCTGATTCGCGACGCCAACAACGGCATTTCGGCAATCGTGAACGCGCATGGGGAAATCATCGCGGGCCTCGATCTTGGTGAGACTGGCTTCATTGATGCAACTGTTGATGGGCTCGGCAATGGGTTCGGAACCACATACCCCCGTGAGACATACTTCTGGTTGACCGAAGCACTGTTGATGTTGATTGCGCTAATTTCACGCGGAAGTTTTATTTTAGGGTTGAATTGACCAAAAACCCCTAAAATTGCATAGTGGTGTCAATCGGCGTTCTTAACGTATGTTTGTCGGCGGGTTCCCGCCGCTTACAACGTGGCGTTTTGGGATGGATCAGGGGCATGCCGGTTGGAAACAGAAATTCGTAGCTAGGGCACGACCATGATTGAAAATAAGAAGAAGCCGAATCCGATCGACATCCATGTTGGCAGCCGCATTCGCCTTCGCCGAACGATGTTGGGCATGAGCCAGGAAAAGCTTGGCGAAAGCCTCGGCATCACCTTCCAGCAGATCCAGAAATATGAAAAGGGCACCAACCGTGTCGGCGCAAGCCGTCTGCAGAACATCTCGAGCATCCTCAATGTTCCGGTCTCCTTCTTCTTCGAAGATGCGCCCGGCGAACATGCCGGCGCCGTCGGCGGCATGGCCGAAGCCTCCAGCTCGAATTACGTCGTAGACTTCCTCTCCTCCTCGGAGGGCCTGCAGCTCAACCGCGCCTTCGTCAAGATTTCCGATCCCAAGGTTCGCCGGAAGGTCGTGGAGCTGGTCAAGGCGCTCGCTGCCGAAGCTGACGCTGACTGATCCAGCTCTCATCGCAAAATGGAAAGGCGGTCGAAAGGCCGCTTTTTTTGTGTTTTTGGGGCAAAATTTGTCACTTCGCCGCGGATATAAAGATATATTTATGTCCTTGTGCGCTTGTCATCGGCGCTCGAACTGAGTACCTACTAGCTGGCTTTTATTCTTTGAGGGGAATCCCGGAATGCGCGCGAATTATCTCTTTACCAGCGAATCTGTTGCCGAAGGTCATCCGGACAAAGTGTGTGACCGCATCTCCGACGAGATCGTCGACCTGGTCTACCGCGAAGCGGCCAAGACCGGCGTCAATCCGTGGGGCGTGCGCATTGCCTGCGAAACGCTGGCAACAACCAATCGCGTCGTTATTGCCGGCGAGGTCCGCCTGCCACCGAGCCTGATGAAGAAGGACAAGGACGGCAAGGACGTCATCAATCCCTCGAAGTTCAAGGCCGCCGCCCGCCGCGCCATCAAGGATATCGGCTACGAGCAGGACGGCTTCCACTGGAAGAAGGCAAAGATCGACGTGCTGCTGCACTCTCAGTCGGCCGACATCGCCCAGGGCGTCGACAGCGCCGCCGACCAGCAGGGCGACGAGGGCGCCGGCGACCAGGGCATCATGTTCGGTTACGCCTGCAAGGAAACGCCGGACCTGATGCCGGCCCCGATCTATTATTCCCACAGGATTCTGCAGCTGCTAGCAGCCGCCCGCAAGAAGGGTGACGGCGAAGTCGCCAAGCTCGGCCCCGACGCCAAGAGCCAGGTGACCGTGCGTTACGTCGACGGCAAGCCGTCGGAAGTGACCTCGATCGTGCTTTCGACCCAGCATCTCGACGAGAGCTGGGATTCCAAGAAGGTTCGCGCGGTCGTCGAACCCTATATCCGCGAAGCACTCGGCGAACTGAAGATCGCCGAGGATTGCAAGTGGTACATCAACCCGACCGGCAAGTTCGTCATCGGCGGACCGGACGGCGATGCAGGCCTCACCGGCCGCAAGATCATCGTTGACACCTATGGCGGTGCGGCTCCGCATGGCGGCGGCGCATTCTCCGGCAAGGACACGACCAAGGTCGACCGTTCGGCTGCCTATGCCGCCCGCTACCTCGCCAAGAACGTCGTCGCCGCCGGCCTTGCCGACCGCTGCACGATCCAACTCTCCTACGCCATCGGCGTCGCGCAGCCGCTGTCGATCTATGTCGACCTGCACGGCACCGGCAAGGGTGTGTCGGAAGACCAGGTCGAAGCGGCGATCCGTCAGAATATGGACCTCTCGCCATCGGGCATCCGCCGTCACCTCGACCTCAACAAGCCAATCTACGCCAAGACCTCGGCCTACGGCCATTTCGGCCGCAAGGCCGGCCGTGACGGCTCGTTCTCCTGGGAGCGCACCGACCTCGTCAAGGCGCTCAAGGAAGCCGTCAAGACCAAGGCTGCTGCATGACGGATATGGAGCGCCGGGGACGGGCGACCGAAGCCTTTTTCGGTCGCCGCAAGGGAAAGGCCCTGCGCGAACAGCAGGCGGAAACGCTGAACAGCCTGCTCCCGGCATTCCTCATCGATCTCTCGGCGGCTCCCCCGGAGCCGCTGACATCCCTCTTCCCGATCCCGGTCACGACATTGCGGCTGGAAATCGGTTTCGGCGGCGGCGAACATCTGATTCATCGGGCGCTCGAAAGACCTTCGACCGGTTTCATCGGCGTCGAACCCTTCGTCAATTCGATGCAGAAGCTTTTGTCGCGCATCGGCGAAACCGGTGCCTCCAATATCCGCGTCTATAATGACGATGCAACGCAACTGCTCGACTGGCTGCCGGATGGCACGCTCGACAAGATTGATCTGCTCTATCCCGACCCATGGCCGAAGCGGAAGCACTGGAAGCGCCGCTTCGTCTCGAAGACCAATCTCGACCGCTTTCATCGCGTGCTGAAGCCCGGCGGCCTTTTCTGCTTCGCCTCCGACATCGACACCTATGTGAACTGGACGCTGATCAAATGCCGCGACCATGGCGGCTTCGACTGGATGGCGGAAAACGCGGCGGATTGGCTGACCCCCTATGAGGGCTGGCCGAGCACGCGCTACGAGACGAAAGCGCGCCGCGAGGGCCGTTCCTCGGCCTATCTGACATTCAGGAAGATCTGACTTCAGCGAACACTGCGCTGGAAGCAATTGAAGGCCATGTAGTGCCGTGCGGCACCAACGACGATTAGTTCCGAAGCAGTATGGCTTTCAAATGCATGATGGCATTTGGTTTTTCATAGGCACTGATGGCGTTTGACGGTCAGTGCAGACTGACTGTCTTCAATTCGTCTTCGGCCGCCTTGAAGAAGGTGCTGGAGCGGTTGTCCGTCAGAAGGATGGGCGTGCCGTCGGCGCCGAAGAGTGCCCAGAGATCGACGTTCGGATCGATATCCGGTGCCTCTGGGAAGCACTTGGCGACCTCTTCAGTGCGCATCTTTCTGATATAGGCGACCTCGCCGTTGCCGATGTGGGCAAGCTCGGATTTGGTCAAGCGAGACGTGGCTTCTTTCATCAACATTCCTGTTCCTCCGGGAGAAGGGACCAACGGTTCGACAAACCGTTGTGCTACTGTGAAACCGAAATGTTAATTTTCTTGACCATGCGGGCGGGTTCGGGACGAATTAGATCGACGGAGAGCAGACCGTTCTTGAGGCCGGCGCCAAGCACCTGCATGCCGTCGGCCAGCACGAAGGTGCGCTGAAACTGGCGGGCGGCGATGCCGCGATAGAGATAGTCCCGCTCGCCCTGCTCCAGCTGGCGGCCGCGGATCACAAGCTGGTTCTCCTCGGTGGAGACATCAAGCTCCTCCTCGCTGAAACCGGCAACCGCAAGGGTGATGCGCAGACGTTCGGGGGCGCCGCTGTCGGCGGCGATGCGTTCGATATTGTAAGGCGGGTATCCGTCGCTCGCCTTGGAAATGCGCTCCAGCGTCTTTTCCATGGCGTCGAAGCCCAGAAGCAAAGGGCTGGCGAAAGGCGTAATGCGGCTCATCTCTTTTCAAGTCCTTGATGCAAGCGACCATCCCGGACCTCAAGCGCAGCATCCGGATGCCGCTAATATGGGGGCATGATTACGGCGCTGCAAGGCGCGCACGACCCTCCCCAATTTAAACATCTGTCAATTTTCGAATGGCCGCGGCCGCCTCCTTGCTTGACAAAGGACCTGCTGCCTCGCATCAAAACATGCCCGCGCGTAATGTGCCGATTTGCGACGGGAAATGAAGAGATGGTGTCTGCCGGGACAACCGGCATGGCGGAAACGGGACGAGTGGAATGGCAAGCGCGAGAAAGATCATCATCGACACGGATCCCGGCCAGGATGACGCGGCCGCCATCATGCTGGCTTTCGGCAGCCGCGATGAGCTCGAGGTGCTGGGGATCACGACGGTCGCTGGCAACGTGCCGCTGTCATTCACCAGCCGCAACGCGCGCATCGTCTGCGAGCTCTGCAGCCGCACGGATGTAAAGGTTTTCGCCGGAGCCGATAGGCCGATCGCCCGCAAGCTGGTGACGGCAGAGCATGTGCATGGCAAGACCGGGCTCGACGGCCCTGATCTGCCCGAACCGACGATGGCGCTGCAGCCCGGCCACTCCGTCGATTTCATCATCGAGACGCTGCGCCGCGAGCCGGAGGGCACAGTGACGCTCTGCACGCTCGGGCCGCTCACCAATATCGGCATGGCCTTCCAGAGGGCGCCCGACATCGTTGCCCGCGTTCGCGAGCTGGTGATGATGGGCGGTGGCTTTTTCGAGGGCGGCAACATCACACCGGCCGCCGAATTCAACATTTATGTCGACCCCGAAGCCGCCGACATCGTTTTCCGCTCCGGCGTCCCGATCGTGATGATGCCGCTCGACGTGACGCACCAGCTGCTGACCCGCAAGGACCGGGTCAAGCGCATGGCCGAGATCGGCACGGCGCCGGCAAAGGCCATGGTCGAAATGCTGGAATTCTTCGAACGCTTCGATATCGAGAAATACGGTTCCGACGGCGGGCCGCTGCACGACCCGACGGTTGTCGCCTATCTGCTGAAACCAGAGCTTTTCCAGGGCCGGGACTGCAATGTCGAAATCGAGGTCCAGTCCGAACTCACCGTCGGGATGACCGTCGTCGACTGGTGGCATGTGACCGACCGCAAGCGCAATGCCAAGGTCATGCGCCATGTCGATGCGGACGGCTTCTTCGATCTGCTGATCGAACGCTTCGCCCGCATCTGATTTTTATCTCCTTCTCCGAGCCGGAGAGGGAAACCGAGCTCAGGCGTCCTTCTCGTCGAAGACGGAATTGATCTCGGCCTCGACCGGCTTCGGGCCACCCTTGGCGACGCCGACCATGGCCGGGCGCAGGACGCGTTCGCCGATGGTGAAGCCGGCCTGCACGACCTGGACGACGGTATTGTTCGGCACTTCGGAGTTCGGCACTTCGAACATCGCCTGATGGAAATTCGGATCGAATTTCTGGCCAACCGGCTCCAGCTTGCGAACGCCGTGGCGCTCCAGCGCCGCGAGCATCGCGCGCTCGGTCATCTCCACACCTTCGATCAGCGTGGTGAGGCCGGCATCGGCCGTGGCCTTGGTCTCCGGAGAGATGGCGTCCAGCGCCCGGCGCAAATTGTCCGAGACGGCGAGCATGTCCCGGGCGAAACCGGCGACGGAATAGGATTTTGCATCCTTGACCTCGCGCTCGGTGCGGCGGCGCAGATTATCCATCTCGGCGGCAAGGCGCAGATAGCGGTCACGCAGCTCGGCATTCTCGGCCTTCAGGAGGTCGAGCGGATCCGGCTGGTTTGCCTCCTCCTGCCCGGCAGTGGCTGTTTCGACGTTGACGGCAGCGTCGGCTGCGGCGTTGGCCGCAGTTGCGTCAGGTCCGTTTTTCGTCGTTTCATCGGTCATGACGGTCTCCGGTTGGTGTTTTCAGATGCGCCCGATATCGAGGTTTGACCGGAAAAAATCAAGTCTGCGTGACGAAGAAGCGAAAATTCCGCAGCTTCGCCAGTGATGACATCAAAGCGGATTGCGCGACAGGCGGGAGACGAGCTGGGCGGTATAATCCACCATCGGCACGATACGGGAATAATTGAGCCGCGTCGGGCCGATGACACCGACAGCGCCGACAATCCGGTCGTCCTCGTCGCGATAAGGCGCGACGATGAGCGACGAGCCGGACAGCGAGAAGAGCTTGTTTTCCGAACCGATGAAGATCCGAACGCCCGAACCACTTTCGGCCAGGTTAAGAAGCTCGATCAGGCTATCCTTCTTTTCGAGATCATCGAACAGCATGCGCAGCCGGTCGAGATCCTCGGCGCCGGCGAGGCCTTCCAGCAGATTGGCGCGGCCACGGATGATCAGCTGGGCGGGCTTTCCCTCGTCCGGGCTGCCGGCCCAGACGGCGATGCCGCGCTCGACAAGATCGCGCGAGAGCGCATCGAGTTCGTGACGGACATCATCCTTCAGACGGCTTAATTGTTTGCGCAGCTCCGGCAGCGTCTGGCCGGACATGTGGGCGTTGAGGAAATTCGCCGCCTCCGTCAATTGCGACGAGGTGATGCCTGCCGGCAGTTCGATGATGCGGTTTTCCACCTGATCGTGATCGCCGACGAGTACAGCGAGCGCCTTTGTCGGCTCAAGCCGGATGAACTCGACATGTTTCAACACCGGATCGCTTTTCGAGGTGATGACGAGGCCGGCCCCGCGCGAGATGCCGGAAAGCATGCGACTCGCCTCGTTCATCATCGATTCTACCGGATTGCCGCCGCTTTCGGCCCGCACCTGGCGATCGATGCTGGCACGCTCCTCGGCGGAGAGATCGCCGATCTGCATGAAGGCATCGACGAAGAAGCGCAGCCCGATCTGGGTCGGCAGCCGGCCGGCGCTGACATGCGGGGAATAGATGAGACCGAGCTCTTCGAGATCGCTCATGACGTTGCGCACCGAGGCCGGCGACAGCGACATCGGCAGCAGGCGCGACAGATTGCGCGAGCCGAGCGGCTCGCCGCTTTCAAGATACCCTTCGACGATGCGGCGGAAAATTTCCCTGGAGCGTTCGTCCAGTGCAGCAACGGCATCCGAAACCGACGTCGACCTGATGCCCATGAACCTTTTCAAACCCACGCTGATGATGCTCCCGAAAATATAGTCAAACTCGCACCCGTGGCAAAAGGGAATTTGCAAATGGGCGCCGCCAATCGTAGAAGCGGTCAACAACTCCAGGAGATGAGAATGCGGCCTTCAGGCAGAAAAACCGACCAGATGCGCAAGGTCTCGTTCGAGCGCAATTTTTCCAAGCATGCGGAAGGCTCGTGCCTGGTGAAATTCGGCGATACGCACGTGCTTTGCACCGCGAGCCTCGAGGAAAAGACGCCGCCATGGCTGCGCAACACCGGCAAGGGCTGGGTCACGGCCGAATACGGCATGCTGCCGCGGGCAACCGGCGAGCGCATGAAGCGCGAGGCCGCCGCCGGCAAGCAGGGCGGCCGCACGCAGGAAATCCAACGGCTGATCGGCCGGTCGCTGCGCGCCGTCGTCGATCTGCAGGCGCTCGGCGAAAAGCAGATCACGCTCGATTGCGACGTCATCCAGGCCGACGGCGGCACACGGACGGCCTCGATCACCGGCGGCTGGATCGCGCTCTACGACTGCCTGAAATGGATGGAAAGCCGCAACATGATCAAGGTCGACCGGGTCCTGAAGGACCACGTCGCCGCCATCTCCTGCGGCGTTTTCGCCAGCCAACCGGTCATCGACCTCGATTATCTCGAGGATTCCTCGGCCGAGACCGACGCAAATTTCGTCATGACCGGCGCCGGCGGCATCGTCGAAATCCAGGGCACGGCCGAAGGCACGCCGTTCAGCGAAGAGGAATTCAGTTCGCTGATGCGGCTTGCCAAGAACGGCATCGGCGAACTCGTCGCCCTGCAGAAAGAGGCGATTGCGGGATGAACCCCATGCTGGAAGGCATGTTGGAAACGGCGCTCTATGCGCGCGATCTCGATCAGGCCGAGACGTTCTACGAAGACGTTCTCGGGCTTGAAAAGATCACCCGCGCCGGCAATCGGCATGTCTTCTTCCGCTGTGGGCCTGGCGTTCTCCTGATCTTCAACCCCGAGGAAACGATAAAGCCACCGGCACCCGACGCACTGCAGGTGCCGCCGCACGGCACGACCGGGCAAGGCCATGCCTGTTTCCGGGTGTCCGGTCGCAATATCGATGCGATGGCCGAACAGCTGATGGCGGCTGACGTCGCGATCGAATCCGAGGTGTACTGGCCAAACGGCGGCCGCTCGATCTATTTCCGCGACCCTGCCGGCAACAGCCTGGAATGCGCGGAGGCAAAAATCTGGGGCATCGAACAGGATATCTGAATGCGCAAGCTCGAAACCAAAACCATCGTCGTCGCCAGCCACAATGCCGGCAAGATCCGCGAGATCCAGGAACTGATCGGACCGCTCGGCTTCACCGCCAAGTCTGCGGCCGAACTGAATTTCGTCGAACCTGACGAGACCGGCACGAGCTTCGAGGAGAATGCGACGATCAAGGCGGTCGCTTCAGCCAATGCCGCGGGCATGCCGGCGCTTTCGGATGATTCCGGCCTGGTGGTCGACGCGCTCGGCGGCGATCCCGGCGTCTACACCGCCAACTGGGCGGAGACGGCAGACGGCACGCGCGACTTCGACATGGCGATGGCCAAGGTGGAAAAGGCGCTGCAGGATGCGGGCGCCACGACGCCGGAACAGCGCGGGGCGCGTTTCGTCAGCGTACTTTGCCTGGCTTGGCCGGACGGGCACACGGAGCTTTTCCGCGGCGAGGTCGAAGGCAACGTCGTCTGGCCGCCGCGGGGCACCCAGGGCTTCGGCTATGATCCGGTTTTCCAACCCGAGGGTTACGACGTTACCTTCGGCGAAATGAGCGGCGAGGAGAAACACGGCTGGAACGTCGGCAAGCCACAGGCGCTGTCGCACCGGGCCCGTGCCTTCAAACTTTTCGTCGAAACCTGCCTGGAGGCATAAGGTCTGTTCGTGGGCAATTTCGATACGCCAAGCCTCTCGCGCGACGCCGCGCTGCTGCCCGATACCGGCGAGCCCGGCTTCGGCGTCTATGTGCATTGGCCCTTCTGCGCGGCGAAGTGTCCCTATTGCGACTTCAACAGCCATGTACGCCATCAGCCGGTGGACCAGGAGCGCTTTGCATCAGCCTTTTTGAAGGAGATGGCGGCGGTCCGGGCAATGAGCGGTCCGAAGACGGTGACGAGCATCTTTCTCGGCGGCGGCACACCGTCGCTGATGAAGCCGGAGACGGTCAATGCCATTCTTGACGGCATCGCACGGCACTGGCATGTGCCCGCCGGCATCGAAATCACCATGGAGGCCAATCCGTCGAGCGTCGAGGCCGAGCGGTTTCGCGGCTACCGGGCTGCCGGCGTCAATCGTGTCTCGCTCGGCGTGCAGGCGCTGAACGACCGGGATCTGAAATTCCTCGGCCGGCTGCATGACGTCGCCGACGCGCTGAAGGCGATCCGGCTGGCGCGCGAGATCTTCCCGCGCATGTCTTTCGACCTCATCTATGCCCGGCCGGAGCAGACGGTCGAGGAATGGGAGAAGGAACTGAAGGAAGCGATCTCCTATGCAGTCGACCATCTGTCGCTCTATCAGCTGACCATCGAGGAAGGCACACCCTTCTTTGGCCTGCACAAATCGGGCAAGCTGATCGTGCCGGACGGCGAGCAATCGGCCCTGCTCTACGAGGCGACGCAGGAGATCACGGCGCGTGAAGGCATGCCCGCCTACGAGGTCTCCAATCATGCCCGGCCGGGCGCCGAAAGCCGCCATAACCTGACCTACTGGCGTTACGGCGACTATGCCGGCATCGGTCCGGGCGCACACGGCCGGCTGACGCGTGGGCATGAGAAGCTTGCGACGGCGACCGAGCGCAAGCCGGAAGCCTGGCTCGAGATGGTCGAGCGCGACGGCCACGGCATTCTCGACCAGGAACGGCTCGGTTTCGAGGAACAGTCGGACGAGTTGCTGCTGATGGGACTGCGGCTCCGGGAAGGTGTCGATCTCGCCCGCTGGCAGCAGCTTTCGGGCCGTGAGCTCGACCCGAAACGAGAGGAATTCCTGCTCGAACATAAATTCGTCGAGCGGATCGGCAATTCGCGCCTGCGCTGCACTCCATCGGGCATGCTGATCCTCGATTCCGTCGTCGCTGATCTCGCCTGCTGACATCCAACGAGGTTGATCCGGGCGCGGCAGCGACATCGCC
Organism: Rhizobium sp. NLR16a; assembly: GCF_017948245.1. Taxonomy (NCBI): domain Bacteria; kingdom Pseudomonadati; phylum Pseudomonadota; class Alphaproteobacteria; order Hyphomicrobiales; family Rhizobiaceae; genus Rhizobium; species Rhizobium sp. NLR16a. Next base: position 3,763,406 of record NZ_CP072865.1, read on the forward strand.
GTCCGCGCCGGAAAACAAGTCTCAGCCGTGGCTGGTCGCGCCCGCCTTGAACAGGCTGCCGGTCGGCGTCTTCAGGAACATCTCGAGCGGAATGTGTTCCTGGTGCAGGAAGCCGGTCGCCGGCAGCAGGCCGTCGCGGACCATTTCTATGACGGCGACGACAGAGGCCGACGTCGTCCAGGCAATCGCCGTGCGGCGGGCGCCGGCAATTTCGATCGGGTAATAGGCGCGCACGAATTCCTTGCGGCGCAGGTTGCCGTTCTCCGTGCCTTCCGCGGCGACATGGACATAGACGACATCGTCTTCAACAGGCGGCTTGGCATTGGTCAGGATTTCGCCGGCGAGCCTGCGCTTGTCGCGCATCAAGAGCTCATGGAAGAAGAAGTTCATCAGCTCCATGTGCCCGGGATAACGCATGGTCTTGTAGTCGAGATTGTCGACCTTATCGAGCATGGTGTCGCACATGGTGCCGAGGCCGCCCGATGTCGTGAAGGCTTCGAGCTTGACGCCGCCGACATAGATGGTCTCGTGCCACTCCATCGGCGAGACGAGCTTGCGCACGCCGCCTTCGATGACCTCACAGTCGTTCAGATATTCGTTGACGACGCCTTCCGGCGACCAGTTGAAGGCATAGCCGAGGAGACCCGTCGGATGCTGCGGCAGGGCGCCGACGCGCATGCGGATCGATCGGCAGCGATCGAAGCCATCGGCGAGGCTTGCCCCGACGACGCCGACGAAACCGGGCGCCAGGCCGCATTGCGGCGCCATCAGTCCGCGGGCGGTCTTCGACAGCTCGATGATGAAATTGGTGGTCGGGACGTCTTCGGTCAGATCGAAGTAATGGACGCCGGCAAAATGGGCGGCACGGGCCAGCTCAATGTTCAGATGATAGGGCAGGCAGGACAGCACCGCCTCGACATTCGAGAGCAGTTCGCCGATCAGCTGCGGATCGGATACGTCGCCTGCGCGGCATCTGAAGGGCACCTCGCCCGGGGGCAGCTGCGCATCGACACCGATAACCTCGAAGCCGCCTTCATGCAAAAGCGTTGCCGCCAGCCGCCCGACCTTGCCCAGGCCGAGAACGGCGATCTTTTCGAAACTCATTCATTCCCTCCCATGCGCCCTTTCGGCGCTCGTTCTCGAATGCGGGAGGTATAAAATAAAAAACCTATAAAGGAAAACGGCTGGAATCGCTTCCAGCCGTCAAATTTCCCGACAGGTCCGCCGGTTATTCGTTGATCAGCCGCTTCAGCAGCTCGATTTCGTGCGAAAGCTTGGTGTCACCGGATATCAGCTCCTCGATCTTGCGCACGGCGTGCAGCACGGTCGTGTGATCGCGCCCGCCGAAGCGGCGGCCGATTTCCGGAAAGGAGCGCGGCGTCAGCGTCTTCGACAGATACATGGCAATCTGGCGCGGCTTGACGATGACGCGGGTGCGGCGATTGGAGACCAGTTCCTGGCGCGAGACGTTGTAGTGCCTGGCGACGATGCGCTGAATATCCTCGATCCGCACGCGGCGCGGTTCGCCCGAACCGACGAGATGGGCGAGCAATTCGTCGACGCGCTCGATCGACAGGTTCGGTTCGAAGGAGCGGCGGAAGATCAGTTGGTTGAAGGCGCCTTCGAGTTCGCGGCCGCTGGCCGTGATGTTGCGGGCGACGTGCTGAAGCAGATCTGCCGGAATTTCGAGCGACGGATCCTCGAGACGGGCCGCGGCCAGACGCCGCTTGAGGATTTCGAGGCGCATTTCGTAATCCGGCGCGTCGAGTTCGATGGCAACGCCGCCCTGCAGGCGTGAGCGGACGCGCGGATCGAGAGACTCCAGCTCCCATGGCGCGCGGTCGGCGGCGACGACGACCTGCTTGGCGCTGTCGAGCAGCATATTCAGGAGGTGGCAGAATTCATGCTGGATCATCTTGCCCTGCAGGAACTGCATGTCGTCGATGATCAGGAGATCGATGTTGCGCAATGAATCCTTCAGCGTCAGCGCGTCGTTGTCGCGGATCGCCGTGGCGAAGCGCCACATGAAATATTCGGCCGTCAGATAGACGACGCGCAGGGCTCGCGGGTTCTGCACCGCCGCATTGGCGATCGCCTGCAGCAGATGGGTCTTGCCGAGCCCGACCGTCGAATGGACGAAGAGCGGATTGAAACGTACGGCGCCGGAGCCAACTTCCGCGATCGTCTTGGCAGCCGCAAGCGCGACGCGGTTCGAGCTGCCTTCCACGAAGGTATCGAAGGTGAAACGGCTGTCGAGCGGCGAACCGAACAGCGGCGTACCGAGGCTTGCGGGCCTTGCGGCGGCAACGGCCGAAACCGCCTGCTGGACGGCCTGACCGGCCGGCTGGGCGCTTGGCGGACGGCGCATCTGCGCGGGAGCAGCCGGCTCGGGCTGGACCACCTCGTCGACGGCCTTCATGCCGCTGCGGGTTGCCGTGCGCACCAGGATTTCGATCTTCAGGATTTCCGGGTCTTCGGCCTGAAACAGACCGGTAATGAGATCGAGATAACGATTGTTGATCCACGACTTCAGGAAGGTCGTGGGAACCGAAAGGCGAACAACGCTCTTTGATACCGAATGCAGCTTCAGCCTGGCGAACCAGCTGGCATAGACGTCAGGACCGACCTGGGCCTTCAAGCGCGCGCTGACACGCTCAAACAAAATGCTCTGCTTCATTTCCGCCTTTGCTTCCCCCACTTCCTGGCGAATGGAGCCGAACGCCTGCGGTGCCGCATCCCCGTTGTCGAGCCCGCCCGCCATCATCGTATTTATCTGCATAATGCCGCCTTTCAATTCCACCGGGCGGCCTCCGCTAAAACAGCCGCCCGATCATTCCCCGCTTTGACGGGCTGGCGGCATCCTCATGAAGCCACCCGCCTGCCGGTTCACTCAAACACGGCACAGAAGCCCGTTGCAGGTACCGCGTTCATGCGGCGCCTTCATCGGCTTTCCATGCCAAGCTGTCGGTCAATCCTCGTTTTCGGCCGACCAGCCCGAACGCAATATTACTATCCCCTATCCGGCAGCCTCACGCTAAACGTGTGATTGCCATAGGCACAAAACATCCCTGCCCCGTAACAGCCACGTTACGGCCCAAATCCGTCAAGTGCTTGAAAAAACGGAAGCGCAAGGCTCCGTAACAGATGGCACAAATTCATCGCCCTGCCGACGTGGCAGTTAAGACCGAACTCTACAGGTGATGTCCGCGCCCTCTGTTGGACGCCATTTAGGCAGGATCAAATGGCAAGATCAACGATGAATTTTACGCAAAATTAAGATGCGGCCATTGACTCCAGCGACCCTTTTCGGGCGTCACACCAGCGTCAAAAAAGAATCGCAGTTGAATCAACGAGATTCCCCGTTCGGGCTATTTTGACACGCAAAGAAAGAAAAAAAATAAAAATCTGCTTGACTCGCCCCTGATCCGCAAAGGTTCGGCCAGAGTCGCGCAGCGAGAAAGCATCCTTGCGCAAGTCATTGTTTTTGAACACTTTTTCCTGTCATGGCACTGACACGAAACAGTCGTGAGATTCACCATGCAGAGGCCGTTCGGCAGAATCGAAAAAGCCCGGTAAAATTACCGGGCTAATCATAACGAGGAGGTCGTTAATGGATTATTACGCGGTCGTGGAGACCGACAGAGCCTTCACACGAGCGGCCAGGCGAGAGACCTTGCGCGACGCCGTGTTGGAGTGCAGCACGCCCTTGCTGGCGGCGCGGGCGAGTTCCGGCTGAGCGGCCAGGAAAGCTGCCTTCGCCTTGTCGGCGTCACCGGATGCGATGGCCTCTTCGACCTGGCGAACGAAAGTACGAACGCGCGAGCGACGAGCCTTATTGACGTCGGTACGGCGGGCGATCTTGCGGGTCGCTTTTTTCGCCGAAGTTGTATTGGCCATGGATGCCTCTCTCAAGAATTCGAACAAACTCCGCCATTACCGCGGGCCCTGCGGCCACCAAATCCAGCAATGCGGGAGCAATCGCGGAAAACCAGAGCGGCTTTCCGAACCGTGGGCGGGCATATAACCCTAAAGCCGGCCCACGTCAACGCGGATTTTCAAGCTTTCCGGCGGCAAGCGCCGAAAAGCATTCAACGGTGCTTGAAGGCAGGTTTGCGCTTCTCGATGAAGGCGGTCATGCCTTCCTTCTGATCGTCCGTGGCAAAGAGACTATGAAACAGGCGGCGTTCGAACCGCAACCCTTCCTCCAGCGTCGTCTCGAAGGCGCGGTTGACCGCCTCCTTGGCCATCATGACCGAGGGCTGCGACAGCGCGGCGATCTTTTCGGCGGCGGCCAAAGCCTCATCGATGAGACGCTCGGGCGCCACCACACGCGAAACGAGTCCCGACCGTTCCGCCTCGGCCGCATCCATCATGCGGCCGGTCAGGATCAGATCCATGGCCTTCGCCTTGCCGACGGCGCGTGTCAGCCGCTGAGAGCCGCCCATGCCGGGAATGACGCCAAGGTTGATCTCCGGCTGGCCGAACTTCGCGGTCTCCGAAGCGATGATGAAATCGCACATCATGGCGAGCTCGCAGCCACCACCGAGGGCAAAACCGCTGACGGCAGCGATCACCGGCTTGCGCGCCTTGGCGACATCATCCCAGCCGCTGATGAAATCACTCTTATAGATATCGGCGAACTGAAGCGACTGCATCTCCTTGATGTCGGCGCCGGCGGCAAAGGCGCGTTCGGAACCGGTGAGCACGATCGCGCCGACGGCATCGTCTTCATGGAAAGCGGCATAGGCCTGCTTCAGCTCCCTCAGCACGGTAGAATTCAGCGCGTTCAGCGCCTGCGGGCGGTTCAGCGTGACGAGGCCGACAGTGCCTCGGGTTTCGACGATCAAGGTCTCGTAAGCCATGCTGTTCTCCCGGTTTCTCACTGTTACTTCTGACAGGCGGCGCAATAGAAGGTGGAGCGGCCCGCCTGCACGACACGGGCGACCGTACCGCCGCAGCCGGGCGTGCCGCAAGCCTCACCTTCGCGATCATAGACGGAGAAGGAATGCTGGAAATAGCCGAGCGATCCGTCGGCCTGGATATGGTCTCGCAGCGACGATCCGCCGGCGGCGATCGCATCGGCGATGACGTCGCGGATCGAGGCGACCAGCAGGTCGAGCTGCTGCTTCGGCCGGCCGCCCGGTGTCACCAGCGTGCCGGCAGCACGCAGCGGCGACAAATGCGCGCGCCACAGCGCCTCGCATACATATATATTGCCGAGACCGGCAATGTTCTTCTGGTCGAGCAGCGCGCTCTTCAGCGGCTGTGCCTTGTCGCGAAGACGTTCGGCCAGATAAGTGGCGCCGAGTTCGTTTCCCGTCGGCTCCGGGCCGAGATCGCGGAAGAAGGGATGGGCGGCGAGATCGGCGCGTCCGACCATATCCATGAAGCCGAAACGACGCGGGTCGTTGTAGATGACGCGGCGCGCACCGTCCGGACCCTGCAGATGAAAGACGACGTGATCGTGTTTCTCATCCTTCGAGCGGGCGTGGTGGAATTCGCCCGCCATTGCGGAGGCGGAGCCCTTCTCGATGCGAAAGGAACCGGACATGCCGAGATGGGAAATCAGCGTGTTGCCGTCGTCGAGATCGACCAGCAGATATTTGGCGCGCCGACCAAGGCCGATGATGGTGCGGCCGGAAACCCTGTCCGCCAAGGCATCGGGAAAGGGGAAGCGCAAATCCTTACGCCGCAGTTCCAGCCTGGCAATGAGAGCTCCTTCCATCGCCGGCGCCAGGCCGCGTTTGACGGTTTCGACTTCTGGCAATTCCGGCATCTTAACCCATCTCTATTGAACGTGTTTCAACCGAGGACGATGTGCGCTATAGCGCCAGTGTGCCGCGGAGAGCGCGGTCCAGTGATAACGTCGCGCGCGGTCTTTCGCTACGGTCGCCGCGCCGATCTTCAAGGAACGGAGCAGCCTGATGTCAGAAAGCCGCACTTCCGCCGATGGCGGCATGGAGACCTCCTACGGCTTCCGCGAGGTGCCGGGCGGCGAGAAGCAGGGCCTGGTCAACCAGGTGTTCCACAAGGTCGCCAAGCGCTACGACATCATGAACGACGTTATGTCGGCCGGCATGCACCGGGTCTGGAAAGATGCGATGATCTCGGCGCTCAACCCGCGCAAGGAGGCGGGCTACAAGGTGCTCGACGTGGCCGGCGGCACCGGCGACATCGCCTTTCGCATCATCGAGGCCTCGGGCCGGCAGGCACGCGCGACGGTGCTCGATATCAACGGCTCGATGCTCGGCGTCGGCGCCGAACGGGCGGCAAAGAAGAAGCTTTCCGACAATCTCACCTTCATCGAGGCGAATGCCGAGGAACTGCCGTTCGAGGCCGCCAGCTTCGACGCCTATACGATCGCCTTCGGCATCCGCAATGTGCCGAGGATCGACAAGGCGCTGTCTGAGGCCCATCGCGTGTTGAAGCGCGGCGGACGGCTGCTGGTCCTGGAATTTTCCGAAGTCGACATGCCGCTTCTCGACAAGATCTACGACGCCTGGTCGTTCAACGCTATTCCCCAATTCGGCAAGGTGATCACGGGCGATGCCGAACCCTACCAGTATCTGGTGGAATCGATCCGCAAATTCCCGAACCAGGAGAACTTCGCGGCGATGATCCGCCAGGCCGGCTTTTCGCGCGTCACCTACACCAATTATACCGGCGGCATCGCTGCGCTGCATTCCGGCTGGAAGCTCTGAGGGAATGATGCAGTCTCCACGTTTTCCCTCATTCCCTTCCTCGGGTTTTGCCCGAGGGATGTCACAGGAAGCCAGCGCAGCCCGGTCCCGGGCTGCAAAAGATTCTTTTATATTTCCTGACTCATTCACCGCGCAGACGCGCGGTGGCCGGATTCCTGTGACGAGCACAGGAATGAGGGAGGAGAGATTGGCCGCGCCTTCACAAGCAGGCCAGCCTGCATGAGCACTTTCGGAGCCTATTTCCGCCTCTGGCGCGTCGGCTGGGTGCTCGTGCGTGAGGGCGTCGTGTCGGCCCTGCCGTCCGAAGGCCTGCCGCCTTCGGTCGCGCTTGCCAAATCCTTCGTCACGATATTCGAGCGCGGCAGGGCGCGGTATCAGAAGCGCAGCGATCGGCTGGCACAGGCGGTCGAGCGGCTCGGCCCCTCCTATGTCAAGATCGGTCAGTTCCTGGCGACGCGGCCCGACGTCGTCGGCGTCGAATTCGCCAACGACCTGTCACAGTTGCAGGACCGGATGGCCTTCTTCCCCTCGGCGGCCGCAAAGGCGAGTATCGAAGGATCGCTCGGGCGGCCGGTCGACGAACTCTATGCGAGCTTCGGCGAGCCGATCGCCGCCGCCTCGATCGCGCAGGTGCATCCGGCCGAAGTCGAAACGGTAGAAGGCCGAAGGAAGGTCGCCGTCAAGGTCGTCCGGCCGGGCGTGCGCCAGCGTTTTGTCCATGACATCGAGGCAATGTATCTGGTCGCCCACATGCAGGAGCGGTTCATGCCGTCCAGCCGGCGGCTGCGGCCGGTCGAGGTGACGAAGACGCTGGAACAGACGACGAAGGTGGAGATGGACCTTCGCCTAGAGGCGGCAGCGCTTTCGGAGATCGCCGAAAACACCGGCAGCGACCCCGGCTTTCGCGTGCCGAAGGTCGACTGGGAGCGCACAGGGCGCGACGTCATCACCATGGAATGGATCGACGGCACGAGAATGTCCGATGTCGAGGGCTTGCGCGCGGCCGGCCACGACCTCAACCTGCTCGCCGATACACTGATCCAGTCCTTCCTGCGCCACACGCTGCGCGACGGTTTCTTCCATGCCGACATGCATCCCGGCAATCTCTTCGTCGATGCCGGCGGTTTGATCGTCGCCGTCGACATGGGCATTGTCGGGCGGCTCGGCAAGAAGGAGCGACGGTTCCTGGCCGAGATCCTCTATGGCTTCATCACCCGCGATTACATCCGCGTCGCAGAGGTGCATTTCGAGGCCGGCTACGTGCCCGGCCACCACAATGTCGAAAGCTTCGCCCAGGCGATCCGGGCGATCGGCGAGCCGATCCACGGGCAGCCGGCCGAAACGATCTCGATGGGCAAGCTCCTGACGCTGCTGTTCGAAGTGACCGAACTCTTCGACATGGCGACACGGCCGGAACTGGTGATGCTGCAGAAGACCATGGTCGTGGTCGAAGGCGTGTCGCGCATGCTCAACCCGCGCTTCAATATGTGGAAGGCCTCCGAGCCTGTCGTCGGCGACTGGATCCGCACCAATCTCGGCCCGAAGCGGATCGTCACCGATCTCAAGGACGGGCTGAAGGCGGCGGTCAAGCTCGCCGAAGCCGCGCCGGAAATCGCGGCGAAAACTGAGAAATTCCACCATCAGCTGCTGCATATGAGCGAGCACGGCCTGCGTTTCGACGATCAGACGGCCGAGGCGATCGGCACGGCCGAGGCGCGGCACAACCGCTCGGGCAGGATCGCGCTCTGGGTGATTGCATTGACGCTCCTCTATATTGCCTGGATGCTGAGCTGACCATTCCGATAACATGCTGTGTTCGGCATTTAGGATATCCCATGTGACGGAGGGCTGGCTTAGTCTCGCAGTTTAGGAGATACGGCACATGCAGCACGAACGCCTTGGCATCGAACTTTCCGGACGACCGCTCGGTTTTGCCGAGATGGTGACGATTGGTGCCGGCAAGGCGAGGATTTCGGCTTCACCGACCGGCATGGCCCGCATCGCGATTGCGCGCGAGATCGTCGAGGACGCGATTGCTTCAGGCACGCCCGTTTACGGATCGACGACCGGCGTCGGCGCCATGAAGGACGTGGAGTGGTCGGCCGACGAACTCGACACCTTCAATCTCGGCCTGGTGCGTGCCCATCACTTCGGCACCGGCACACCCTTTTCCTGCAATGTGGTGCGCAACGCCATGGCCATCCGCGTCAACACGGCGCTGACCGGCCAGGTCGGCTGCACGCCGGAGCTGATCGAGGCCTATATCAGAATGCTCGAGGCCGATCTCATCCCAGTCGTGCGCCGCACCGGCTCGATCGGCTGCGCCGATATCGGCCTGATGGGACAGATCGGCGCGGTGTTGACCGGCGTCGGCGAAGCAGTCTACCGCGGCAGCCGGATGCAGGCGGCCGACGCTTTCCGGGCAGCGGGGATAGAACCGGTGCGGATGGCGCCGCGCGACAGCCTCGCTTCGCTGAGCGTCAATGCGGTGAGCTTTGCGGCGGCAGCGGAAACGACGCGCAATGCCGCGGCCTCGATCCGCATCCTGCTCGCCACCGGGATGATGGCGGCCGGCGCGCTCGGCGCCTCCCGCGATCCATGGAAGGCAGTGCGCCATGTCGGCACAGCGCGCGAGGCGCTGATCGGCGCCTGGCTCTGCAACGCCTCGGACGAATGGGACTGGCCGGTTGCAACGCATGTGCAGGATCCGCTCAGCCTGCGCATGATCGCCCAGGTGTTCGGCGCCGTCATCGAAAATCTGCTTTCGACCGGTCACAAGATCCTTGCCGCCACCGGACGCTCGGACGACAATCCTGTCGTCGTCGAGGGCCGGGTGATGACATCAGGCGGTTCGCTTCCGCTCGATGTGACGATCCTGCTCGAATCGGCCGCACTCTGTATGGCGCATGCGGCGCGCAACGCCTTCAACCGCTGCGTCATTCTCGGCAACGGCCAGCGGCGCGACCTCCCGGTCAACCTCGTGCCGCCGGGACGGATTGCCACCGGCTTCGGGCCGATCATCAAGCTTGCCGGCGAAATCTTCTCGCGTGTCCTGTCGATGTCCGGTCCCGTTTCGGCGCAGTCGCTGGTCGTTGCGGCCGGCCTGGAGGACGAGGCCGCCTTCCTGCCGCTGGTCATCGAGCGTTTCGAGCGGCAGATGCAGGCGCTGAAGCGCCTCGCCGCTCTCGAGGCGCTCTTGTCTGCCCAGGCGATCGACATTCTCGGCGATGAACCGAAGGGTGTGGCCGGCATGCTCTTTGAGGTCGTGCGCAAACATGCGGCTTTTTACACCGTCGACCGGCCGCTTTCAGCTGAGGTGGAGGCGATCGAGGAAGAGCTCGGATCGGACGATTTTCTCGCGAAGCTGACCGAGCAGGTTCCGATCGCCTCCTTCGACGATTTCTTCGCTCTCGGTTCGCCGGAGCCCATCGAAGGGCGCCTGGCCAGCCGAGCAGGATGATTGTGGGCCGAGGCCCAAAATCTCAATCCTGCTCTACATTAACCGGTGCGTGATCCATCCGAAAGGCGTTCAAGCCTTGGCATCATGCTCCAGCCGGCAACGGTTCCGACGTCAGTCTAGGAGGAAGCGGCATGGACTTCGATCTCGTTCTGCAGGGCACGGTGGTGCTGCCGGACCGCATCGTCGAAGCGGGTTATGTCGCCGTGTACGCCGGCAAGATCGCCGAAGTCGGCCTCGGCGTGCCGCCCGCGGCGCGCGAACGGCATCTGCTCGGAAGAGCGCTGATCCTGCCCGGCGCCATCGATGCGCAGGTGCATTCGCTGTCCCAGAAGGATCAGGAGGATTTCGTCTGGTCGACGCGGTCGGCAGCGGCCGGCGGCGTGACCACGATCGTCGACATGCCTTATGACGAGGGCAATCTCGTCTGCTCGGCGGCGGCGGTCAAGCGAAAGATCGACCATGCCGCCCCGCAGGCGCGTGTCGATTTCGCGCTTTACGGCACCATCGATCCGCAAGAAGGCCCGGCGCGAATCCCGGAGATGGTCGAGGCCGGCGTCGCCGCCTTCAAGTTTTCGACCTTCGGTACCGATCCCAGACGATTTCCGCGCATTCCGCCTGCCCTGCTCGAGGCCTGCTTCGCGGCAATCGCGCCGACTGGGCTGACGGCAGGCGTGCATAATGAGGATGACGAGGCCGTGCGCAGCTATATGGAGCAGGTGAAGGCAAGCGGCATCACCGACTGGCGGGCGCACGGCCTGTCTCGGCCGGCGATTACCGAGCTCCTGGCGATGCACACGATCTTCGAGACCGGGGCCGATACCGGCTGCCCCGCACATGTGGTGCACTGCTCGCTCGGGCGCGGCTATGACATCGCACGCGCCTACCGCCGCGACGGTTTTGCCGCGACTGTCGAGTGCTGCATCCATTACCTGACGCTGGACGAGGAAAACGACGTGAGGCGCCTCGGCGGCAAGGCGAAGATCAATCCGCCGGTTCGGCCGCGCGCCGAAGTGGAGCGGCTCTGGCGGAAAGTGGCCGAGGGCGACGTCTGGCTGGTCTCGACCGATCACGTCAGCTGGTCGGAGAACCGCAAGACCAACCCCGACATGCTCGCCAATGCATCCGGTGTTCCCGGCCTCGAGGTTATGGTGCCGCTATTCGTCAAAGGCGCTCTCGAGCGCGGCATTCCCCTGACCTGGGCGGCGCGGCTGATGGCGGAGAATCCGGCGAAACATTTCCGGCTCGACCACATCAAGGGGGCGCTGACACCAGGCAAGGACGCCGACATTACCGTGCTGGAGCCGCGCGAAAGCACCTATGATGCGGCTGCGAGCGGCAACAACGTCGTCGACTGGAGCCCGTATAATGGCATTCGCCTGCCCTGGACCGTCTCCGCCACCTATCTGCGCGGCGAAAGGATCGCCGAGGGCGGCAAGGTGCTGGCCGCGCCCGGCACCGGCCGATTCGTCCGGCCGCCGTCGCGCCAGGTCATTTCGGGAGCAGCCGCATGAGCCGCAATCTTCCCGTGAATGCCGGCCGGATCGCTGAAGATATTGAGGCGCTTGCCGATATTACCGAGCCGGCGCGCGCCTGGACACGGCGGGCTTTCACGCCGGTCTTTCTGGAAGGCCGGGCCTATATCGAGGCGCGGATGAAGGCGGCAGGGCTGGAAACGCGGATCGATGCCGCCGGCAATCTGATCGGCCGGCGCACCGGCAGGAAACCCTGGCTCGGCACGATCATGCTTGGCTCGCATTCCGACACGGTGCCGGACGGCGGCCGCTTCGACGGCATTGCCGGCGTGGTCTCGGCGCTTGAGGTGGCGCGGGCGCTTCGTGACCACGGCATGGAACTGGACCACGATCTCGAGATCATCGATTTTCTTGCCGAGGAGGTCAGCATCTTCGGTGTCTCCTGCATCGGCAGCCGCGGCATGACCGGGCAATTGCCGGAAGCCTGGCTGTCGCGGGCAAGCGGCGGCCTCGATCTTGCCGGCGGCATCGCCCAGGTGGGCGGCGAGCCTGGCGTGCTGGGACGGCAGAAGCGGCCCGATTTGGCAGGCTTCCTGGAGCTCCATATCGAGCAGGGGCCGGTGCTCGAAGCCGAAAGGGAGGATATCGGCATCGTCACCGCAATATCGGGCATCACCCGTATCGAGATCACCATCGAGGGGCGGGCCGACCACGCCGGCACGACGCCGATGGACAGGCGGGCGGATGCGCTGGTCGCGGCTTCGGAGCTGGTGCTCGACATCCGCAACGCCGCCGCCGAGCTTGCCAGAACGCCGGGACATTTCGCGGCGACAGTTGGCGAGTTCAGGATCGAGCCGAATGCGGCCAATGTCGTGCCCTCCAAGGTCGTGCTGCTGATCGACGGGCGCGCGGAAATCCGCGCAGATATGGAGGCCTTCTGCCGCTGGCTCGACGGCCATGTCGAAAAGCTGGCGACCGCTTACGGCGTGACGATCGAGGCGCCGAATCGGGTTTCCGACAATCTGCCGACGCCCAGCGATGCCGCGCTGCTTTCGACGCTGGAGGCCGCCTGCGAACGCGTCGGCGCAAAATACCGGCGCATGGCCTCCGGCGCAGGGCACGATACCGCCTGGATCGCCAAGGTGGCACCGGCAGCAATGATCTTCGTGCCCTGCCGGGGAGGTCGCAGCCACTGCCCCGACGAATGGGCCGACAATGACGATATCGCGCTCGGCGCAGCCGTGCTTTTCCAAGCGGTGCGCGAGATGGACAAGGATTCGAAGCGGGAGAAGGCCGATGGGACGCATACTGGTTGAGAAGGATGTCGAAGCCGCCGTCAAAGGCGGCTCCGTCTATGCCGCCGGCGGCGGCGGCTGGGCCGATCACGGGCGGATGCTTGGGCTTGCGGCCGTCACCATCGGCAAACCGGAGTTGGTATCGGTCGACGAATTGAAGGATGACGACTGGATCGCCACTGCGGCCGCGATCGGCGCGCCGGCCTCCACGACGCCCTGGGAAATGCAGGGCGTCGATTATGTGAAGGCGGTGCAATTGCTGCAGGAGGCGCTCGGCGAAAGGCTCTCCGGGCTGATCATCGGCCAGAACGGCAAATCCTCGACGCTGAACGGCTGGCTGCCGTCGGCGATCCTCGGCACCAAGGTGGTCGATGCCGTCGGCGATATCCGCGCCCACCCGACCGGCGACATGGGCTCGATCGGCATGGCCGCCTCACCCGAGCCGATGATCCAGACCGCCGTCGGCGGCAACAGGGCCGAAAACCGTTACATCGAGCTGGTGGTGAAGGGCGCGACGGCAAAGATCTCGCCGGTGTTGCGCGCCGCCGCCGATCAGTCCGGCGGTTTCATCGCCAGCTGCCGCAATCCGCTCCGGGCCTCCTATATCAGGGCGCATGCGGCCCTCGGCGGCATCTCGATGGCGCTTGCGCTCGGAGAAGCGATCATTGCGGCGGAGAAGCGGGGCGGGCCAGCGGTCATCGATGCGATCTGCAGGACGACGGGCGGGCATGTCCTCGCCGAAGGCGTCATCAGCCGGAAGGACGTCGTCTATACCAAGGAAGCCTTCGATATCGGCACCATCGCCGTCGGCTCGGGTGATAAATCGGTGACGCTGCATGTGATGAACGAATATATGGCCGTGGACGATGCGGGCGGCGGGCGGCTTGCGACCTTCCCCGCCGTGATCACTACGCTGTCGTCTGAGGGCGAGCCGCTGAGCGTCGGGCAGTTGCAGGAAGGCATGCATGTCTTCATCCTGCATGTGCCGATGGATATCATTCCGCTGTCGGCTAGCGTGCTCGATCCGACAGTTTATCCCGTCGTCGAAAAGGCTATGGGAATCGAGATCGCGCGTTATGCACTGGCGGCGAAGGCCTGAGCCATGGCACGCGATCCCGGCCTTGAAGAACTGCTGCGTGAGGAACTCGGCGATCGTCCTGGCCTCAGCGAAAAATCCATGTTCGGCGGCCGCGCCTTCCTGCTGAACGGCAATCTTCTCTGCGGCGCGCGCAGTGACGGCATGTTGATCCGTCTCGGCAAGGGCAATGATGATTGGGCGCTGGCGCTGCCCGGCGTAATCCGGATGCTGATGGGCGAGCGGGTCATGCACGGCTGGCTGCGCGCCTCCGCCGAGGCTTACGGCGACGATGCCCTGAGACGGCGTCTGCTCGATGCGGCGCTTGCCTATGTGGAATCGCTGCCGGGCAAGTGACCAATTAGCTTCCCCTTCTCCCCAGCGGGGAGAAGGAAAAAGCAGAGAACCAAGCGAGGAACCCGTGATGCCGAAGGCCAATCCACGCCATCCGAAATTTCCAATTCCCGGCGGACCGGAGTTGCGTGCCAAGGGCTGGCGACAGGAGGCGCTGCTGCGGCTCCTCGAAAACGTGCTCGCCGTCGGCGAGGATCCCGACAATCTGATCGTCTATGCCGCGCTCGGCAAGGCAGCGCGCAACTGGCCGGCGCACAAGGGCATCGTCAAGGCGCTGACGGAGATGGATGAGGACCAGACGCTGCTCATCCAGTCAGGCAAGCCGATCGGGGTCGTAAAGACCCATGCAAAGGCGCCGCTCGTCATCATGGCGAACTGCAACATCGTCGGGCAATGGGCAAAGGCCGAAGTGTTCTACGAGCTGCAGCGCAAAGGGCTGATCTGCTGGGGCGGGCTGACGGCCGGCGCCTGGCAATATATCGGCAGTCAGGGCGTCATCCAGGGTACTTACGAGATTTTCATGCGCATCGCCGAACGCCGCTTCGGCGGTGATCTCCATGGCCGATTCGTGCTGACGGCCGGCCTCGGCGGCATGGGCGGGGCGCAGCCGCTCGCCGGCCGCATGGCAGGCGCGGCGATCCTCTGCGTCGACATCGATCCGGAGCGGGCGCGAAAACGCCAGCAGATCGGCTATCTCCAGAAAATCGCTCCCGATCTCGATACCGCGCTTGAAATGATCGATGCGGCGGCGAAGGAGAAGCGGGCGCTGTCCGTCGGCCTCGTCGGCAATGCGGCGGAGGTTTATCCCGAGATCGCTCGGCGCGGCATCGTGCCCGATATCGTCACCGATCAGACCTCGGCGCATGACCTCGTCTATGGCTACGTACCGAAGGGCATGAGCCTTGATCAGGTCAGAGGCCTGCGCGACGACGGCCAGGGGCAATTGATGGCGGCAAGCCGCGCCTCGATCGTTGATCATGTCACCGCGATGCTGGAGTTCCAGAAGAAGGGCTCCGAAGTCTTCGACAATGGCAACCTCATCCGCACGCAGGCGAAAGAGGGCGGTGTCGCCAACGCCTTCGATATTCCGATCTTCACCGAGGCCTATCTCAGGCCGCTCTTTGCCCGGGCGATCGGGCCGTTCCGCTGGATGGCGCTGTCGGGCGAGGAGAGCGATATCGCCCGGATTGACGACCTGCTCATCGAGATGTTTCCCGACAACAAGATCATCACCAATTGGATCCGGCTGGCGCGCGAGCACGTGCCCTTCGAGGGGCTGCCGGCACGCATCGCCTGGCTCGGACATGGCGAACGTACGGCGCTTGCTCTTCGCGTCAATGCGCTGGTGGCGAGCGGTGTGCTGAAAGGTCCCGTCGCCTTCTCCCGCGACCATCTCGATGCCGGCGCCATGGCGCATCCGAATATCATGACCGAGCGGATGAAGGACGGGTCCGACGCGATCGCCGACTGGCCGCTGATCGATGCGATGATGCTCTGCTCCTCGATGGCCGATCTCGTCGTCGTCCATTCCGGCGGCGGCGGCTATGCCGGCTACATGACGAGCTGCGGCGTCACCGTGATCGCCGATGGCACCGATGCCGCCGAAGAACGGCTCGACCACGCGCTCACCAACGACACGGCGCTCGGCGTGATGCGCTATGCCGATGCCGGATATGACGAGGCGCTTGATGAGGTGGCGAGGAAGGACGTGCCCTATCTCAGACTAGATTGATTCAAGGGCGGGCCTTACCTGAAGCATGACGGCGATATCGGCGACGGTCAGCACGAGATGGCCGAGACGGTCGATGCTGATCATGCCTTTCTCCTTGCGAAGTGGTGCGCGACACAGGCCGACATAAAGGCGAGCGCCAGCATGGCAAGGGTGAAGATGACGACGGCTGCCCAGCCTTCGACCGCGAAGAACCAGCCGCCGGCCGAGCCGATGAGGCTGGAGCCGACATAATAGGCCAGCATGTAGATCGATGAAGCGTGCCCCTTGTTGCCGAGGGCAAGCTTGCCGACAAGGCCGCTGGCGATGGAATGGCTCATGAAGAAGCCGGTCGTCAGCACGATGATACCGAGGATGATCGACGGCAGCGACGCGAAGAGCGTCAATGCGCTGCCGGCGGCCGTCAGCGCGAGGCCGAAGAGAAGCACCGGAAAGTGGCCGATCCGGTCTCCCAGCAGGCCGCCGATCGAGGTGGCGCCGATGCCGAAGAGATAGACGGTGAAGATCAATCCGAGTTCGGTCTGATTGAGGCCGTAAGGCGGCGCCATGAGGCGGAAACCAGCGTAATTGTAGATCGTCACGAAGGAGCCCATCGCCAGGAAGGCGATGGCGAAGAGGAAGGGCAGCGCCGGATTTCTGAGATGGCCAAGCCAGGCTCTGGCGTGAAAACGCGGATCGAAACCCGGCCGACGGACGAAATTCTTTGACGGCGGCAGGAGGGCGATAAAGCCGATCGCCGCGGCAAGTCCGATGGCGCCGATCAAGAAGAGCGCCGGGCGCCAGCCAAGATATTCGGCGAAGATGCCTGTCAGCACGCGGCCGGACATGCCGCCGAAGGCCGTGCCGCCGACATAAAGGCCCATGGTGGCGCCGAGGCCGCGGGGATCGATCTCCTCGGCAAGATAGGCCATGGCGACGGCGGGCACGCCGCCGAGAACGAGACCCTGGAGGGCGCGGATGACGAGCAGCAGATGCCAATTCGGGGCGAAAGCCGTAGCAATCGTCAGCAACGCCGCACCGACCAGCGATATCGACATCAGGCTGCGGCGGCCAAGGCCTTCCGAGACGGCGGCGGCGCAGACGATGGCAACCGCCAGGAAACCGGTGGAGAGCGACAGCGACAGCGAGCTTCCGGCCGGGCTGACGGAAAACTCCTGCGATAAGACCGGCAGCAGCGGCTGCACGCAATAGAGCAGCGAGAAGGTGGAAAAACCGGAGAGAAAGAGCGCCAGGCTGGCGCGGCGATAGGCACCTGTGCCGCGCGTCAGGTAATGCTTTTCTCCTGCGATCACGGTTTTCACGGTTCGCGCTGGCGGCGGCATATCTTCATTCTGGTGGGCGTTCGAATTCATGTGTTAACCCGCTGGATCCCAATAGGGCGGATCCCCGAAGCTCTTCCTCAAGTGATCGGCGATAGCGCGGAGCTTGGCCGAGGGATTTCGGCCCTCGGGATGGGCCAAATAGATGAATTCGGCCTCCGGCCTGTGACCGACATCGATTTCGGCAAGCCGGCCCTCGCGAATGGCCGGGCCGGCGATGAAGGCCGGCAGCAGGGCGATGCCGAGGCCGGCAATCGCGGCATCGCGCAGCATGTCGCCATTGTTGATGCCGAGCGCCAGTTTGGCGCGGACGACGACCGCCCCCTCCGGGGTCTCGAAGCGCCAGTCGGCAACGCCGCGATTGGTATAGAAGACGCCGCGATGGCGGTTCAGATCGGCGAGCGACGATGGCGTTCCCTCGCGGGCGAGATAATCCGGCGAAGCGCAGAGAAGTCGGCGGCTGCGGGTGAGCTTCCAGGCGACCAGTCGGCTGTCGGCGATCGGGCCGTTGCGGATGATGGCGTCGTAGCCGTCCGAGGCCGCATCGACGCGGCGGTCATCGATGTCGAGCGTCAACTCGATGTCGGGATGGTCGGCAAGAAAGGGGTAGAGCGCCGGGCCGAGATGCATGCGGCCGAACGTGACCGGGGCGGCGATGCGGATCGGGCCGGACAGCGTGCCGCGCCGCTCGGCCATGTCGGCGGCGGCCTCGTCAATCTCACGCACGATGCGCGCGGCGCGCTCGAGAAATGCAGATCCGTCCTCCGTCAAGGTGAGCTTGCGGGTCGTTCGGTGCAGCAGGACGCCGCCCAACGACTTCTCCAATTCCGCCAGCCTTTCGCTGACGACGGACTTGGAGAGCCGCAGCCTCCTGGCCGCCTCGCTGACCGAGCCTGCCTCCGCCACGGCGACGAAAGCCGCAATGCCTTCTATCCTGATCATCGTTCGGTATTTCCGAATTCGAGTTCCTTAATCTGGAGACTAACCCGAACGAAATGAACATGCCATCTTCTGGTCAACGAAAGGGACGGCAGGGGCCGCCTCGGATCAACAACAGGAGATGGAACCATGAACCGCTTAAACAACAAGGTCGCGATCGTTACCGGCGCAAGCTCCGGCATCGGCCGCGTCACGGCAAAGCTCTTTGCGGCCGAAGGTGCGAAGGTCGTCGTCGGCGCCCGTCGCGAGCGTGAACTCGACAGCCTGGTCGCGGAGATCGAGGCAGAAGGCGGCAAAGCCATTGCCGTTGCAGGCGACGTCCGCTCGGAAGATTATCATAAGGCGCTGGTCGCGGCTGCCGTCACCAACTACGGCAAGCTCGATATTGCCTTCAACAATGCCGGCATCATCGGCGAAGCTGGGCCGAGCACCGGTATCTCGGAAGCAGGCTTCAGCGAGGCACTGGCCGTCAATCTGACCGCCTCCTTTCTCGCTGCCAAGCATCAGATCGTCGCGATGACGAACAATGGCGGCGGCTCCGTGATCTTCACCTCGACCTTCGTCGGCTACAGCTTCGCCTTTCCCGGCATTGCCGCCTATGCCGCCAGCAAATCCGGCCTGATCGGCCTGACGCAGGCGCTGGCCGCCGAGTTCGGACCGCAGGGCGTGCGCGTCAACGCCATCCTGCCGGGCGCCGTCGATACCGACATGTACCGCGACGTGAACAATACGCCCGACAAGCAGGCCGCCATCACCAATATGCACGCGCTGAAACGCGTCGCGACACCGGATGAAGTCGCCCGCTCGGTACTCTACCTCGCCTCCGACGATGCGAGCTTCGTCACCGGTACGGCCTCGCTGGTCGACGGCGGCATCTCGATCACCCGCAGTTGAGACCGGGCTGCCGCCATCGACCAGGGTCGGGCGCGGAAAGACCCCTCCCCCTTGTGGGGAGGGGTTGGGGAGGGGTCCTCGCCGACGCAACCAGTCGCCCGTCTCGAGCAGATCCGATACCTGTCGTCCGCGCGATTGCATGTTCTCCGCCAAAGGCTTAGGGTCGAGGCCGGTCAGAAAAGCGACGGGTACAAGACCATGGCTCTCAGCGGCAAACGCATCCTCCTCATCATCTCGGGCGGCATCGCCGCCTATAAGAGCCTGGATCTGATCCGCCGGCTGCGGGAGCGCGGCGCGAGCGTGCGTCCGGTCATGACCAAGGGGGCGCAGGAATTCGTCACGCCGCTTGCCGTCGGCGCTCTGGCTGCCGACCACGTCTTTGTCGATCTGTTTTCGCGGCAGGACGAACAGGATGTCGGCCATATCAGGCTGGCGCGCGACTGCGACCTCGTGCTGATTGCCCCCGCCAGCGCCGACCTGATGGCGAAGATGGCGAACGGCCTAGCCGACGATCTCGCCTCGACCGTGCTTCTCGCGACCGACAGGCCGGTGCTGGCCGCACCAGCGATGAACCCCAGAATGTGGGCGCATCCGGCGACACGGCGCAATGCGGCGAGACTCAGGGACGACGGCGTGCGCTTCGTCGGGCCGATGGCCGGCGAGATGGCTGAGAGCCGGGAGGCGGGGCTCGGCCGGATGGCGGAGCCGCCGGCGATCGTCGCGGCGGCCGACACCATGCTCGAGGAGGGGGAAAAGCCGCTGAAAGGACGCAAGGCGATCGTCACCTCGGGACCGACCCATGAGCCGATCGATCCGGTGCGCTATATCGCCAACCGCTCCTCCGGCCGGCAGGGGCACGCGATCGCCGCAGCCCTGGCGAAGCTCGGAGCCGACGTGACGCTGGTCTCCGGGCCGGTGTCGATCGCCGACCCGATCGGCACCAATGTTGTCCATGTCGAGCGGGCCGAGGAGATGCGCGATGCCGTGCTGGCGGCGCTGCCGGCCGATATCGCCGTGATGGTGGCGGCGGTGGCAGACTGGCGGGTGGCCTCGGCCGCCGACCAGAAACTGAAGAAACATCCGGGTGAATCCATTCCGACGCTGGCGCTGACCGAGAACCCAGACATCTTGAAGACCCTCGGACATCACACGATGCGACCGAGGCTGGTGATCGGCTTTGCCGCCGAGACGCAGGACGTGGAAAGCAATGCCAAGGCGAAGCTCGAGCGAAAGGGCGCCGACCTGATCGTCGCCAATGACGTTTCTCCTGCGACCGGCATCATGGGCGGCAGCCGCAACAGCGTCAAACTCATTCGCCACGACGGCGTCGAGCAATGGCCAGACCTGACGAAGGAAGAGGTCGCCGAAAGGCTGGCGGCGCTGATCGCCGAACGCTTCCGCGCATAATCCCTCATCGAAAATCGATCCCGTTTTTCGGAAAGGATTATGCCGAGACAGCCATGCGTTGCGATTTGGCTTTGCTCGGCTTTTCCGGCCGGAATTCCGCGACATCGATACTGTTTTTGCCGACGATGACGGCGCTGCCATCAGGAATCTCCGCCCAGGCGTCGACATCGTCGTTCAACGGTTCGGAGACCAGGCAGTAGCCGGCACCGACGGGCGAGGCATAGAGCGTCGGCGCCTTGCGATCCGTGGCATAGCGGATCGCATAGAGCGACTTGCCGTCGGAGAAGGCGGCGGTAAAGCGCAGCAGGATCGAGCCGATGGTGTTTTCGGCCAGATCCTCGACGAAACCAATCATTTCAGCCATAGCGGCGATCGGCGCCTCGCGCAGGCCGAATTGCAGCGCCAGCAAGAACATCAGCTCGGAATCGGTCGTGCCGCTGCGGGCATTGAACAGCTCGTCGTCAAGCGTCGCCTCCATCGGCCGGCGCAAGCGCTCGAAGCCCGATATCTGGCCGTTGTGCATGAATGACCAAGTATCGTGGGTAAAGGGATGGCAATTGTCCCGGCGCGTGCCGCCGCCGGTGGCGGCGCGGACATGGGCGAGGAAGAGCGGCGAGCGGATCTGCCGCGCCAGGCTCTTGAGATTGCAATCCGACCAGGCCGGCAGGATATCGCGGTAGCGGCCGGGCTCGGGCCTGTCGCCATACCAGGCGATGCCGAAGCCGTCGCCATTGGTCGCCGTCTTGGCGCGGGTGGCGCAATGGGACTGCTCGATCAGCGAATGGGCGGGCGAGGATACCAGCTCCTCAAGGTAGAGAGGGTCTCCGCGATAGGCTGCCCAGCGACACATGGCTCTTTTGCTCCGGAACCCGCGGCATCGGCGGGCATGCTCTAAATTGTCGAACGCCACGGCTAATAACAGCTTAACGCGCGACTGATTTGCAGGCCGATCATGACGGTTTGGTGACCGAGTGGAACTTCAAATTCGGCAAAAGCCTGTGTTCTTTTGTGAACGCGGGTCCGACCCAGGTGGATGTCTCGAGTGCAATTTCTTCTTGCATCTGGCGCGAATCGTCCTACCTTTTCCCTATCAGCAACAGAACGAAAGGAAGGTGATCCAATGTCTAATGAGATTTCGGACCTCGTATCGGGCATGGAAGTGGTGATGAAAGCGAGGCAGCCCTCGCTCTAAGACCCGCCTTCCTGGGGCTGCTTTGACAGTCCAGGCCAGTTCGAGGCCAAACTCATGGAAAGGGTCGCCGAGGCGGCCCTTTTTTGTTGCCTGAGTTTCCGACATTGACGCATGATCGGAATTCTTCTACTCATAAAGTCATCTGATGACTTTATGAGTAGAAGATGCAGGCGCTCAGCAAGACCAATCTCGCCGATGAGGCGATCGAGGCAATCCGCAGCGACATTGTCGGCAAGCGCTGGGCAGTCGGCGACAAGCTGCCGAACGAGGCCTCGTTGTCGGCCATGCTCTCCGTCAGCCGCGGCACGGTGCGCGAGGCAGTGCGGGTTCTTGTCTCCCAGGGTTATCTCGAAACCCGGCAGGGGTCGGGCACCTATGTGCGTTCGACCAGCGACGCCGGCCGGCCGCTGACCATGGCGCGGCGCGCCAGCCTGCGCGATCAATTCGAAGCGCGCTTAGCACTCGATGTCGAGGCGGCACGACTGACAGCAATGCGCAAGACGCCGGAGACGATTGCCGAGCTGCGCCGGCTGCTGAACGAACGCGGCAGTTACGCCGGCGGCGATGAAGCCGCCTTCATCGAACGGGACCTCGCCTTCCACAAGGCGGTCATCGCTGCTTCCGGCAATCGGGCGATGATCGAGATCTACGATTTCTTCTCGGCTTCGATCGCCGACACGATTGCGGCGACGCTCGGCAAGGATATTCCCGAACCCGACATGCAGGCGCATGTCGATATCGTCGATGCGATCGACACCGGCGATCCCGGCCAGGCGGATGCGGCGGTGCGCCGATTCATGGCGCCCGTTCTTGCTGCACTCGATCGGATGATCCTGTCATGAACACGCCTTCCAACAATGCCGCCATCACGCTTGACGTGGCCGACGAATTGCTGATCGATGCCGAGGCAGGCAGCTTTCCCGCCCCGCAGGCAGTGCCGGTACGGGATGGAGCAGACAGTTTGCTGCTCGGCGCCAGCCTCGTGCTGATCGCTTTCAACCTGCGCCCGGTCTTTTCGAGCGCCTCGGCGCTGCTGCCGGAGATCCGCTCCGAACTCGGGCTGAGCGCGCTTGGCGCCAGTCTGCTGACGACGCTTCCGGTCGTCTGCCTCGGCGTCTTCTCGCCGCTTGCGCCTCGTCTTGCCCAGCGCATCGGAACCGAACGCACACTGCTCGGCGTTGTCCTGCTGCTTGCGCTCGGCACAGCCATGCGCGGGCTTTCCTCCGTGCCGCTGCTCTTTATCGGCACGGCCCTTGCCGGTGCCTGCATCGCCGTCGGCAACGTGTTGCTGCCGGGACTGGTGAAGCGGGACTTCCCCACGCGCGCCGCGCTGATGACCGGCTTTTATACGATGGCGCTCTGCGCAGGTGCTGCCAGTGCGGCCGGGCTGACGCTGCCGATCGAACATGCGCTCGGCGGCTCTCTCCAAGGCGCGCTCGCCGCCTGGGCGCTGCCGGCGCTCGCCGTCGGCCTCATCTGGTTGCCGCAGGTCCTTCGCGGCGGTGCCGAAGCAAGGCGAAACGGCTTTCGCGTCGACGGACTCTGGCGGGACCGGCTGGCCTGGCAGGTGACGCTGTTCATGGGGCTGCAATCGGCGCTTGCCTACTGCGTCTTCGGCTGGCTGGTTCCCATCCTGCGCGAACGCGGGCTCGACGGCGTCACGGCCGGGGCGATCGTTTCGCTCTCGGTGATGGTGCAGGCGGCCTCCTGCCTCGTTGTGCCGCATATCGCCGTGCGCGGCCGCGATCAGCGATTGATCAATGCCGGCCTCTGCGGCGTCGCCGTCACCGCTCTGCTCGGGCTGCTCTTTGCGCCGCTTTCGAGCGTCTGGCTGTGGGCGGTGCTGCAGGGCATCGGCCAGGGCGGACTGATCGCGGCCGCCATGACGACGATCGTGCTGCGCTCGCGCGATCCCGATGTGGCCGCCCATCTCTCCGGCATGGCGCAATGCGTCGGCTATCTGCTCGCCGCAATCGGCCCGCTGATCGTCGGCCTCATCCGTGGCTGGACCGGAAGCTTTTCCTGGTGCGCGGTTCTGTTCATCGCGCTCGGGCTGGGGGCCGCGATCAACGGCTGGAGGGCCGGCCGAGCGCTGGAGGTGAATGTGCACGCGGTCGAGAAAGTCTAGCCCCACCGGTCCATCACCATCTCTTGATGCCGGTCGCCAGCCGCGGATGCTACGCTATCTCAGCCTGCATCCGCCCGGAGGACAAATCGTGCGCATACGAACCCTGTTTCTGCTCACCGCGTTGATGGCGTCGCTGGGGCCTGCCCTTTCCCCAGCGCAGGAAAGCGGCGGGCGCCAGGCAAATGTCGAGCGCAGTGCGCGCGACGGCGTGCTGAAGCTGCTGCCGGCCGACTCCGTCACGGAGCACGAGTTGACGGTCGACGGCCGGAAGATCGCCTACACCGCGACCGCCGGCACTCTCGATCTCTTCGGTCAGGACGGAGCGCAAACCGGCGCGATCTTCTACACCGCCTATGTCGCCAGCGGTGGCGGGTCGGATCGGCCGCTGACCTTTGCCTTCAACGGCGGGCCGGGCGCGGCCTCCGCCTTTCTGCATCTCGGGCTGGTCGGGCCCAAAGTGCTCGATTTCGGGCCGCAGGCACGTGACGGCGCCCATGCGAAACTCGTCGATAACGAGCAAAGCTGGCTCGATTTTACCGATCTCGTGCTGATCGATCCGATCGGGACCGGCTGGAGCCGGACGGCGAAGGCGGACGACGCCTCCAACTATTACAACGTCAACTCGGATGCCCAGAGCATCGCCAAGGCGATCGCGCTCTATGTCGCGCATAATAATCGTTCCAACTCGCCGAAATATCTGCTCGGCGAAAGCTATGGCGGTTTCCGCGCCGCCAAGGTCGCCTCCGCCCTGCAGGAAAGCCAGGGCATCGTCGTCGCCGGCGCCGTGATGCTCTCGCCGCTGCTCGAAGGGCAGCTGATGTTCAATGCCGACCAGTTCGCGCTCGGCGCGGCGCTCGAGCTACCATCGCTGGCTGCGGCCGAACTCGACCGGCAAAATGGCTTTACCGAGGAGAAGCAGAGGCAAGCGGAGCGTTTCGCGCTCGGCGACTATTTGACGACGCTCGCCGGCCCGCCGCCGACGGGCGCCGATGCCGCAGCCTTCTATGGCAGAATCGCCGGGCTAACCGGCATTCCGCAGGATATCGTCGCCCGCAATCGCGGTTTCCTCGGCAATTCCTTCGTCAAGCACTCGGACGGCGGCGGCCAGGTGGCAAGCCCCTACGATGCTTCCTTCGCGGCGCCCGATCCCTATCCGGAATCCGATTACGACCGCGGCGATGACGCCATCCTCGATGGCTTCACGCGCGCCTATGGCGGCGCCTTCGCCGATTATGCCCGTAACGAGCTCGGCTTCAAAACCGAAATGACCTATTCGCTGCTCGACAGCGACATCAGCCGGCGCTGGGACTGGGGCGGCGGCCGCGGCGGGTCACGCCTCCAGGCGAGCGCCACCGACGACATCCGGCAGCTGCTCGCTTCGAACGCGGCCTTCCATCTGCTGATCGCACATGGCTACAGCGATCTGGTGACGCCGTACAGCGTCAGCCGCTATGTGGTCGACCACCTGCCGCCATCGCTCGCCAGTGTCCGTGTCGGGCTGAAACTCTACCATGGCGGCCATATGTTCTACACAAGTGCCGATGAACGGGCCGCCTTTACGGCGGATGCCAAGACCTTCTATGCCGCCCGCCCGGCCGCACAGCCGGCGGATTGAGGAGTTGCCGATGCATATAACGGGAGGATGTCATTGCGGCGCGATCCGCTATCAGGCGGAGATCGATCCCGAGCGGGTGTCGATCTGCCACTGCACCGATTGCCAGCGACTGACGGGCTCGGCCTACCGCGTCACCGCCCCGGCGCAAAGCTTCACGCTTGTTTCGGGTGAACCGCGCAGCTATGCGAAACATGGCGACAGCGGCGCCCTCAGCCGGCAATTCTTCTGTGCGAATTGCGGATCACCGCTCTACCGCACGGATGGCGAAGGCGGCTCGATCGGCATCCGTGTCGGCAGCATCGACCAGCGGCGGGACCTGACGCCAAGGAAGCAGATATGGTGCCGGTCGGCCCTGCCGTGGGTGGAAAATCTTCAGCCGCTGGCGCGAATTGATGGCGAGGACTAGCGGAAGCAGGACGACCAGGACTGTCGAACGAGACGGTAGACCGGATTCGGTTACACCCGCTTGGTCCGCATGTCGAGTTGCGAGCCCACCACGGTGATGAGCCGCCTGTGGCGAGAGCGCAAGCCAAAGGCCACGCTCTTCGAGCGCCGGTTCACGACTTCTACTGGCCTTCCCAGAACTGAGCAGTGTGAATCCGAGCGTCACGCGATCACCAAAAAAGAGAACCCGTTAATATTGCTCCGCTTTTAGCTCGAACTGGCTAAGTGCATCTAAGATCAATTTATAGTATACAGGAAACGGGGGGAGAATCGCGCATACGTCGCGGCGAGATACCGCAATACCCAACGCATTTCTTCTGAATTTTGCAGCCTCGTATTGCATTTCTTTGGATGTAATCTTCAGAGATTCTATTGCGACGGCCGTAGATTGGGACTTTAGCCGTAACGCGTATAGGGGCTTTGGTCTTAATACCCTCCAACTGTGAATGAGCTGGCCCTCTCGATCGACGGCAATCGCAGTCGATCGAGAGCTCTAGTTCAATACGCAAGAGGGTGGGTCCGGGAATGCAGTTCGGCTTCCGGGCTCTGTGACCCTCTGCGAGCTAGCCGAGGGAGAAGCTCCATGGCACTCGATATTACAACTCAAGATCTCATCATCGACGAAACCACTGGTTTGCAGGACGACGACGTCAACCCGGCGATTGCGCCGCACAACAATGCGACGGTGCAATACCTGCTGGGCCTCGACGCTGCCGGCGGGCTGACCTCGCCGGAGGTCGCCTACCAGAGCAATTTCGTCGTGGCCTCGGCGAGCGCCGGAGAAACCATCAGCGCGGTCGTTCTCACCCAGAACGCCTCGGGCACCCCGTACTCCACCACGGATGGCGTCAACAGCGGCATTCGCACGGTCGACGGCAAATACGTCTGGCTGTTCCAGGATGCGACGCATGCAAACGTCGTGATCGGCGTCATCGGCACCTCCGATCCGCTCGCCGAGCCGGCCGAGACTGGGCCGCTCGCCTTTTCGCTGGCACTCCTCAGCACCAGCGCCACCAATGCCGACCTCTATACCGTCCAGTACGTGCCGTTGCTCCATCCCGATGCGAACAACGCCGACGACCGCATCGATCTGACCAACAAGGTGTTTGCGTCGGTTACGGCAACCTCGGTGGTCAATTTCAGCCAGCTTGACGATGCCCCTTCCGGACATAACAACTGGTATATTCTCGACGCCGACGCAGCCAGCCCGCAGAAGATCCTCGTCACCGCTCACGACAATGGCGTGCAGGCGGAAGTCAACGTCAGCACGCAGGGCCTCGGTGTCGCATCGCAAGACGTGCGTTTCGGCCGCGAGCTCCAGATCGACCTGATCACCGGCGGCACCCAGAGCGCGGGCAAGGATTTCACCGACACGCCAACCGCGCCCGACTACGGCTCTCACATCGAGAACGTCTTCAGCGCCGGCTTCTCGGTCTCGCAGTCGACGCCAACCGGCACCGTCGCC
Organism: Rhizobium sp. NLR16a; assembly: GCF_017948245.1. Lineage (NCBI taxonomy): Bacteria > Pseudomonadati > Pseudomonadota > Alphaproteobacteria > Hyphomicrobiales > Rhizobiaceae > Rhizobium > Rhizobium sp. NLR16a. The sequence goes on from NZ_CP072865.1 coordinate 3,790,895, forward strand.
GATATCGAGATCCACGCTTATAACAATGACGACAATGTCGAAGGCGCTGCATTCCCCACAGACGATAACGATACCGAGATCAACATCACCGGCGTGACATTCAAGCTGAACGGCGTCACAAAAACAGCCGCTGAGCTCGGTATCACGGTCAACCTCGCCGGCACCGGACTGATCCTCGAGAATGTCGGAGAGGGCGTGACGGTCGATTTCACGACCGCGGGCGGAGCTGGCGGATCCTTCGACCGATTTACCATCAAGAATATCGACACCGAGAAAGACTTCTTCGATGTGAAGGAGGTGCACTTCAGCGGTGCTGTGGGCAACGCCTACAATGAAGAAGTTGGATCGTTCATCAACTTCGACGACGACGGGCCTAGCCTCGCGGCAACCGGCACCCCGCCGCAACTGACAGTGGACGAGACCGTCCTGGCGACCAACGCCAGCGCCGACTTCTCGACCTTCTTCACCTCGAATGCGGGGGCCGATGGCGGCGCCGCCACCGCTATCACTTATGCGCTCGGCATCAGTCAGGCCGGCAGTGCCAGCGGCCTCACCGACACCGCAACCGGCCAGTCCGTGCTGCTCTACCTCGAAGGCGGCAATGTCGTCGGACGCGCCGGATCCGCCGCCGGCGCAATCGTCTTCACCGTCAGCGTCAGCGCTGCCGGCGTCGTCACCCTCGATCAGCAACGGGCAATCGTTCATGCGGACGCCACTAACCCGGATGACAGCCGAACCCTGGCGGCCGCCAACCTCGTCACCCTGACCGCCACCATTACGGACGGTGACGGTGATCAGGCCTCGGCCAGCCGCAATATCGGCCAGAATCTCAACTTCGAGGATGACGGACCCAGCATCACGGCGAGCGGCACTCCACCGCAGGTGACAGTCGACGAGACCGTCCTGACGACCAACGCCACCGGTGACTTCTCAACCTCATTCAACTCGAATGCGGGCGCCGATGGCGCCGCTGCCACCATCTATGCGCTCGGCATCAGCCAGGCCGGCAGTGCCAGCGGCCTCACCGACACCGCAACCGGCCAGTCCGTGCTGCTCTACCTCGAAGGCGGCAATGTCGTCGGACGCGCCGGCTCCGCCGCCGGCGCAATCGTCTTCACCGTCAGCGTCAGCACTGCAGGCGTCGTCACCCTGGACCAGCAAAGAGCAATCGTCCATGCCAATGCCAGCGACCCGGATGACAGCCGAACCCTGGCGAACGCCAACCTCGTCACCCTGACCGCCACCATTACGGACGGTGACGGTGATCAGGCCTCGGCCATCCGCAATATCGGCCAGAATCTCAACTTCGAGGATGACGGGCCGACGATCACAAAGCCGTTCGACGGTAACCCGGCTACTCTGGCTATCGAGCATGAGACCCTGGCCAATGTACTCAACGCATCGGCGAGCGGCGCCTTCGGCTATGATATCGGCGCGGACATTCATCCGGCCGCGTTCTATGCCACAGGCTCCGACTTCGTCGACCAGGATGGCGGGACAGCCGGCGTCCAGATCGGGCTTACCGGCACGATCACCGGCGGCGGCGGCGGCAGTCTCCTCAGCTCGAATGTGACGCTCGCCTCGGAAAGCCTGAGCTCCGCGACGTTCAACTTCACCTTCACCTATGACAAGGACCCGGCGGCCGGAAACCAGATCGGAACGGCGGGTGGCACTCTCGTCTTCGACAAGGTGGCCGACACCTACACGATCCAGCTGACGGACCCGCTCGAAGGCTTCAGCTTCGACGTGCTCCACACCAGCGAACTCTTGTCCAAGGAGCCGACGGGCAATACCGGCCACCCGCAGATCGTGGTGGAAAAACTGCAGGCGGATGATCCGAACACAACGGCGGACGAAGACTTCTATGTCCAGTTCACCGGCAACCTGATCGACAAATCCCACCCATTCAGCCTCACGAGCAATGGCGAGGGGTCATCCAGTGATACCGTCTTCACCCCCGGCGGGCACGAGATGGTCAGCAACACCAACGAAACCTGGGTGTCGGCGACGCAGAGCACCAACGGTGTTGCCGGCGACACGATCCAGAAAGACGAACTGTTGACCTTGCGGTTCTTCAACAGCAATGTCGGCATCGCCAACGAGGCCCTCACCCCAACGGCGACCGCCGGCGCGATGGCCATCAAGTTCGACGGCATCGGCAGCAGCGAGGATCTGATGCTGATCCTCAACCTGATCGACAAGAACGGCGCCGACAACATCGCCGGCAACGCGGACGACAATTCGACGATCACCCGGGCCATGTATGTGTCGAACGCCGACATCTACAAGACCGGCCAGGTCCCGGCACCCTATAATACCGAGTTCACGCTCGACAATAATGACGGCCTCGTGATCGTCGAGCAGAACGACTACAACGCCGCCGGCGAAGACTACGTGCTGCAGGGAGCGCAAATCATGCAGTCGGGCAATGGGATTACCGGCACCGCTGCGGCGATCGACCTCAACAGGGTGACCGGCGCCAGTGGCGGCAGCAATGCGACTTCAAGCCTGGTCGATTTCGACGCCACCGACAACGACGTGCTGAAGATCACCGACATCGGCTTCACCTCGACCGTGACGCAGACGCCGGATGCCAATCTCGACTTCGCCTTCCAGGTGGCGGACGCCGATGGCGATCAGACAGCGATGCAGCACATCCTTGTCGACGTCGCCTGACATCTGACCAGACGGGGGCAGCCATGGCTGCCCCCTACTGTCTTTGCATGCGCATGGAATCTCGTAGGCCAGAGACATGATGATGAAAACAAAGCAACAGCCCCCTGCCCTGCAGGTGGTGATGAAAGAAGCCAGACGCGCCATCCGGCCGCTTCTCTGGTTCAGCGGGGGCATCAACGTGCTGATGCTGACCGGAGCGCTTTACATGCTCCAGGTCTACCACCGCGTGCTGTCGAGCCACAGCCTGGAGACCCTGGCGATGCTCTCGCTGATGGCGGCCGGCGCACTGGTGGCAATGGCGGGGCTGGAGGTGGTGCGCGGGCGTCTTCTGGCAAAGGTCGGGTCATGGATGAACGCACGCCTGGCCCCGGTGCTGCTGACCGCATCGGTGGAATATGCCGCTTCGGCGCCCGGCCAGGCCAACGCCCGTCCGCTGCGTGACCTCGACCAGGTACGGAATTTTTTCACCAGCCCCAGCATCTTCCCGATCCTCGACGCACCTTGGGCGCCCTTGTTTTTCGCCGCCATCTTCTTCATGCACCCCTGGCTGGGCTGGCTGGCGCTATGCGGCGGAGCGGTGCTTTTCGCGTTGGCCCTGCTCAATGAATGGCTGACACGCAAGCCGTTGACCGAGGCCGCCGGCGCGCAGTCGCGGGCCTATCTCCAGGCGGAGGCAGCGATCCGCAATGCGGAAGTCGTCCAGGCGATGGGCATGTTGAAGCCCTTGCTGGAAGGCTGGAAGCTGCAGCAGGACGAAGCTAACAAAGGCCAGGTGGTTGCCGCCAACCGTGGCGGCATCATCTCCGCCATCGCTCGTTGTCACCGGCTGGCCCTGCAAATGGGCATACTGGGACTTGGGGCCTATCTCGTCCTTCGCAACGAAGCGTCCCCCGGCATCATGGTTGCCGCCTCCATCCTGATGGGCCGCGCATTGTCGCCTGTGGAACAGGCGATCGGCACGTGGAAGGCAACAGTCGGAGCGCGGGCCGCTTACCGACGCCTCACCGCCGTCGCAGGCCAGCACCCCGAGGCAAGCCCGGTTCTGGCGCTGCCGCGGCCGATGGGCCGATTCGAGGCGGACAACATCGTGCTTTCCCGGCAGGGCGGCGAACATATTCTGAAAGGGATCAGCTTCCACCTCGAGCCGGGTGAATCCATGGCCCTGATCGGCCAGAGCGCGGCCGGCAAGACGAGCCTGGCGCGAATTTTGGCCGGCGCCTGGCGTCCGTCCGGGGGGCGTGCGCTGCTTGACGGCATGGATGTCGCCCAATGGGCGGCGGAGGACCGTGGTCATCATGTCGGTTACTTGCCCCAGGATATCGAGCTCTTCGCCGGCACCGTCTCCGAAAACATCTGCCGCTTCGCCACCATCAGCCCGGTTGTCTTCGACAAGGTCGTCAAGGCCGCGCAGCTGGCGGGCGTTCACGACCTGATCAAGGGGCTGCCGAAAGGTTACCTCACCGAGATCGGCGAATCCGGCGCGGTCCTCTCGGGCGGACAGCGCCAGCGCATCGGATTGGCCCGGGCTCTCTACGGCGACCCGGCGCTCGTCATCCTGGACGAGCCCAATTCAACCTCGACCGCGACGGGGAGGAGGCATTGATCTCAGCCCTCGGCACGATCAAGGCGGCGGGCACGACCGTTATCCTGATCGCGCACCGACCGAATATCATGGAGACGGTCGACAAGATACTCGTCCTCAACCGGGGCCAGCAGGATCTCTTCGGTCCACGCGACTATGTCTTCAATGAACTCGCTGCGCGCGTGCGCAAGGTCGCTCAAATGCCGACGATCGTGGCGAAGTAGCAAGGGAACGAAACCGCCATGAAAAAAGACATGAAGGTCGTTCCGTTACCCGTTTCGCCGCCCCCGGCACCGGTCCCGCTGCGTCTCACGGGCCTAACTTTCACCGGCTTTGCGATCATGTTCCTGTTCTTCGGCATGGCCGGAGGCTGGGCGACGCTTGCGCCGCTCGACAGCGCCGCGGTAGCGCCCGGCCTTGTCAAGGTCGCCGGTGACCGCAAGCTCATCCAGCACCTCGAGGGCGGCATCATTGCCGGGTTGACCGCCGCCAACGGCGATATCGTCCGGGCGGGCAAGGTCCTCCTCCAACTCGATGACACGCAGGCCAAGGCGAGGCTTGATCTGGTCCAGAACCGGATCGCAACGCGCGAGGTGCTGGCCGCTCGCCTGAGGGCGGAGCGTGACGGCAAAGCCGAGATCGAGTTCGATCCGGCCCTGCTTGCAAACCCCAGCAAATCGGCAAAGGACGCCGTTGCCGCCCAACGTGACGTGTTTTCGGCCAAGCACCACAATCTGAAGGACGAGCGAGAAATTCTCAGCCAGCGCCGCCGCCAGACCGAGGAAGAGATAACGGGACTGCAGGAACTCATCGTCACCGAGGACAAGCAGATCGAGGTGTTCGAGGGGGAAACCAGAGATCTTGAGAGCCTCGTCAAGCGCGGCCTGGTCACCCGCGAGCGTTGGCTGCTGCTCAGACGGCAACAGCGGGAAGTCGAAGGGGAGCGGGCGACCAATGTCGCAGCCATCGCTCGCGCCAAGAGCGCCATGGCCGAGATCGACATGCAGATCGTCAACCTCAATACGTTGCAGCTGAACGAGGCCGTCGAGGAGTTGAGCAAGGTCGAGGCGGAACTGTTCGACCTCAGGCAGGAGGAGCGGTCCGCCAAGGACGTCCTTGCCCGCACCAGTGTCGTCGCGCCGGTAGACGGCATTATCATGGACCTGAAGGTCCATACGACCGGGGGCGTGGTGAAACCCGGCGAGACCCTGATGACGATCGTGCCGATGGGACAGCAGCTCGTCATCGAGGCCATGGTCAGACCGGAAGACGTCGAGACGATCGCTCCCGGACAGCCGGCGCGCGTCAGTTTCCCGGCCTTTGCCCGTTACAACCTGCCGCCGCTCGACGGTGTCGTGGAGATCGTATCGGCCGACAGGATGGTGGAGGAGCGCAGCGGCGCGCCTTATTTCGCCGCGACCGTCGTGATCGACCAGAGCGAGCTTGCCAAGCTGGACGGCCGCAAACTCCTGCCCGGCATGTCGAGCGAGACAATGATCCGGACGGGTGCCCGCACCGTGCTTTCTTACCTCGCCGAGCCGATCACACAGAACTTCCGCCGGGCGATGCGGGAAAAATAGCCGCAGCCCGCACGCTTCCCAAAATCCCGATCACGCCGCCTTGGCGGCGTGATATTCCTTGATGGCGACCATCTTGATCGCCGGGTAACGCTCCGCCTCGTAGCGTAGCGAGAAGGCATCCTGGGCGAGGAAGACCGGATCGCCGTCGAGATCGCGGGCAATATCCCCGCGCTTGACGGTGAGGAACTTGTCGAGATCGGCCGGCTGATCGGCGGAGATCCAGCGGCAGACGGAGAAACGCGACATTTCGAAGGAGACCGGCAGGCCATATTCCGCCATCAGCCGCTCCTTCAGGACATCGAGCTGCAGGGCGCCGACGACGCCGACGATCGCTGGCGAACCGTCTTCCGGCGAGAACAGCTGGACGACGCCTTCCTCGGCCATCTGCTGTAGCGCTTCCTTGAGCTTCTTCGCCTTCATCGCATCTTCGAGACGCACGCGGCGCAGAATTTCCGGCGAGAAGTTCGGCACGCCTTGGAAGACCAGCGATTCCCCTTCGGTCAGCGTATCGCCGATGCGGAGCGTCCCGTGATTGGGGATGCCGACGACATCGCCGGCATAGGCCGTGTCGGCGAGCTGGCGCTGCGAGGCGAAGAAGAATTGCGGCGCCGTCAGGCCGAGCTGCTTGCCGGTGCGGGCAAGCCTTGCCTTCATGCCGCGCTCGAGCTTGCCCGAGCAGATGCGGGCAAAGGCGATGCGGTCGCGGTGGTTCGGATCCATGTTCGCCTGGATCTTGAAGACGAAGGCCGTCATCTTGTCGTCGGTCGCGTGCACGGTCCTGGTATCGGCGACCTGGTCACGCGGCGGCGGCGCAAACTCGCCAAGCGCGTTGATGAGGTCGCGAACGCCGTAGTTGCGCAGCGCCGAACCGAAGAAGACCGGCGTCATATGGCCTTCGAGGAAAGAATCACGGTCGAAGGGGCGGCAGGCCTCGATGGCAAGCTCGGTCTCGTCGATAAAGGCCTGGCGCTCATTTTCCGGCAGCCTGTCGGCGACGGCTTGCGGGCCGTTGACCGGCGTCGTCTCGACTTCGGTGTCGGAACCGCGGGCGGTGCTGTTGGCGAGATGATAAGAACCGCAGAAGGTCTTCGAACGGCCGATCGGCCAGGTGATCGGCGCCGTATCCAGCGCCAGCTTCTCTTCGACCTCGTCGAGGATCTCGAAGGGATCGCGGCTCTCGCGGTCCATCTTGTTGATGAAGGTGATGATCGGGATATCGCGCATGCGGCAGACTTCGAAGAGCTTTAGCGTGCGCGGCTCGATACCCTTGGCGGCATCGATGACCATGACGGCGGCGTCGACGGCCGTCAGCGTACGATAGGTGTCATCGGCGAAATCCTCGTGGCCTGGTGTATCGAGGATGTTGAAGACATTGTCGTTATATTCGAAGGTCATCACCGAGGTGACGACGGAGATGCCGCGTTCACGCTCGATCTTCATCCAGTCGGAGCGCGTCTGCATGCGGTCCTTCTTCGCCTTGACTTCGCCGGCAAGCTGGATAGCGCCGCCGAACAGCAGCAGCTTCTCGGTGAGCGTCGTCTTACCCGCGTCCGGGTGGGCGATAATAGCGAATGTGCGGCGGCGGGAGACCGCCTCGGCGAGGCTTTCGGCCATGATGTGAATCCTGTGGAATTGCCGCTTAACTAGCGATTAAAGGCCGCGATTGCAATTGACCCCGGCCGCTCACGCGCAAAGTAATGGGCCATGACCATTCATCACGATCTCAGCCCGACGCTGAACCTCATCCGCCTGGCCAATGGCGAGGGCCTCGACCTGCCCGCCTATGAAAGCAAAGGGGCGGCCGGCATGGACCTGCGCGCCGCCGTCGCCGACGGCGAACCGCTGACGCTCTCGCCCGGCAAGCGGGTGCTGGTGCCGACCGGCTTCATCTTCGAAATCCCCGAAGGGTTCGAAGGACAGGTGCGGCCGCGCTCCGGCCTTGCCTTCAAACACGGCATCACCTGCCTGAATTCGCCCGGCACCGTCGACAGCGACTATCGCGGCGAGGTGAAGGTGCTCCTCGCCAATCTCGGCGAGGAAGCCTTCACCATCGAGCGCGGCATGCGCATCGCCCAGATGGTGATCGCGCCGGTGACAAGGGCGCGGATTTTGGAGATCACCGAAGCGAGCGAGACCATACGAGGCGCAGGCGGCTTCGGCTCCACCGGCGTTTGATCAACGGTTCGAATGAAGCAGCCGAACGGTTGATGAGCAGCGTTGTGGGGGCGCTTATGCTATTCAAGAAGGCGCGATGGGGCGTAGTGATGGGTCTAGCGGCAGCGCTGATTGCGACGCCGGCGCTTGCGATCGATTCAACAAAGCTTCAGTCAATTCGCTCATCTTTGTCTGTGGAAGAGATCGTGGCTTTTGCCATGGCGAAGTCGACAGCGCCGATTCTCGACATCGACAAAACAATCGAGATGAACATCATCCTCAATGCAAAGGGTATGGAGCGGAGCGATGTTCAAGATTTGCAGCTCGAGTTTTTGCGCGTGTTTTTTGGGCTCATGGCTTACACAGACGTTCGTCTCAATTTCGACGCGAGCCATTCGATCGACTACTCAGTTGGATCGCCATATACCCCTTTTGGCAATCAAAACCAGCCGTCAAACACCCAGACCGTCGAAGTGTTCGTTGATCGAGATGCGCTCAAGCTTGCAAAATTGGGCCAAATAGCAGTCCACGACATAGACACGCTTCGAAGCAAGCCGGACTCATTAGAATGTTACCATGAGCGCCGAAAAGGATATCCGGTTATCAACGTGATCGTCGACCGCGATATCAATCCGGTAGGCTGCCTTTACACGGTTCTGCTGCAGTCGATCGGACTTGAGGGACCTTTCGGTGGGGTTGCAGCAACATATCGCGCCGGAGACGTTCCGGGCTTCAGGCGCAATGGCGAAATGGCGGCAGCATATGCCATTCATGAGTGCCGATCCCTTATCGGTGGAAAAGATCCGTTTGAGAAATGCCTGCGCGATGTTCTGGACGCCGGCAAATGGTGAGCGCCTAAGCGCGTCCATCACGAAGACTTCCCTTTTTCAGCTTTCGTTGATGGCGACTTGAGGGCCGCCCGGACGATATCTATTTCCCACGTGAAAGCGGCGGCAGACGGCGTTTGACGGGCGACGACTTGATCATCGAGGTGTTGGTCTCTGCCCGTTCGGCAACCTTGTCGAGGATGCCGTCGAGCTCGGTCATCGAGCGCACCACCAGACGGGCGATGAAACAATCCTCGCCCGTCACCTTGTCGCATTCGACGATCTCGGGAATTTCCTGAATGAGGCGCTCGACGATGTGCAGCTGTCCTGGCAGCGGCCGCACGCGGATGATCGCCTGCAGCGGATAACCGACGGCGGCCGGATCGAGATCGATTGTGAAGGCCTTGATGACGCCGCGCTCCTCCAGCCGGCGCAGACGCTCGGCGGCACTGGGCGAGGAGAGGCCCACCTGCTGTGCCAGCTCCTTCAGCGAGATGCGGGCATTGCCGGCCAGCGCTTCGAGAATGGTCTGATCGATTTCATCAAGCATCTGGGCGCCGTTAGGCATAAGCGTTTCCTTTCCTTTTATTATTAGGCAACATCGGGGAAATTCATTCCTATCTTTATATAATTTCGCGTAGAGCCGCAATATTATCACCTCAGCAAAAACGGAGGCGATCATGAGCGGCGATATCAAAAGAGGTTCGGTGGAAATGACGGCAGCGATGCTGATCTCGGGGACGATCGGCTGGTTCGTCGTCATGTCGGGTCAACCGGTCAGCGGCGTGGTCTTCTGGCGCTGCCTGTTCGGCGCGCTGACGCTGCTCGTCGTCTGCGGCGCCCTCGGGCTGCTGCGGCCCGGCATCATCACGCTGCGCGCCTTCGGCATCGCGGTTTTCGGCGGCGTCGCCATCGTCGTCAACTGGCTGCTGCTCTTCGCCTCCTATTCGCATGCGACGATCTCGATCGCCACGACCGTCTACAACACCCAGCCCTTCATGCTGCTGGTGCTCGGGGCGCTGTTCCTCGGCGAGAAGATCACCGCCGCCAAGCTGTTCTGGCTGACGCTCGCCTTTGCCGGCATGGCGGCCATCGTCGAAGCGAAACCTGAGGCCGGCGGGGCATCGGATGGCTACGGCCTCGGCATCCTGATGGCGCTGGGTGCGGCCTTCTTCTACGCGCTGGCAGCCCTTGCCGCGAAATGGCTGAAAGGAACGCCGCCACATCTGATCGCGCTGATCCAGGTCGCAACCGGCATGCTGATGCTGGCGCCGATGACGACGTTTTCGCAGCTTCCCGGCGATGCCGGCGGCTGGGCGATCCTGGTGACGATCGGCGTCGTCCATACCGGGCTGATGTATGTGCTGCTCTACGGTGCGATCCAGCGGCTGCCGACTCATCTGACCGGGGCGCTGTCCTTCCTCTATCCGATCGCCGCGATTCTCGTCGACCGGCTGGCCTTCGGCCACGCGCTGCAGCCGATGCAGATCGCAGGCGCTGCAATCATCCTGCTTGCCGCCGCCGGCATGAACCTCGGCTGGAGCCCAAGATGGCTGCGGCCGAGGGCGCTTCAGGGCTGAGGTATCGGCAGGCACGCGGCGGCAGGCATTCCTTCTGGTGATGCATCCATCAGCGCCGGTGGATTGATGGCACGGCCCAGCGGATATAAAACGGCGGGGAAGAGGAGCCACCCCATGAGCTTTGCCGCCTTGCTTGCCTATGCCGGAGCGTTGTTCATCGCCGCGGCCATTCCCGGCCCCGGCATCACCGCCATCGTAGCGCGTGCGCTCGGCTCGAATTTCCGCGAGACCTTCTTCATGGGCCTCGGCCTGGTGCTCGGCGATATGACCTATCTCACAGCGGTCATTCTGGGCCTGGCTTTCGTCGCGCAGACCTTCGCGGAAGTCTTCCTCATCATCAAGGTCGCCGGCGCTCTTTATCTCGGCTACATCGCCTGGAAACTGTGGACGGCAGGGCTGCTGCCGCAGGATATTGCCGCGAAAAAATCCGGCAATGTCGGCCTGTCCTTCCTCTCCGGCCTGCTGGTGACGCTGGGCAACCCGAAGACGATGCTGTTTTATGTCGCACTGGCGCCGACGCTGATCGATATCGGCAATATCACCCTGCGCGACTATGCGCTTCTGCTCGCCGTCACCTTCGTGGTGCTGATCACCGTGCTGGTGCCCTATATGCTGCTTGCCGCGCGCGCCCGCACGATGCTGAAACAGCCGCGCGCCCTGCGGGCGCTGAACCGGGTTGCAGCCGGCATCCTTGCGGGCACGGCGGCGTTCATCGCGACGCGGGCAGCCTGAAATAAACATCCGCCAAGAGGCGGTTTTCAAAGCTTATTTTCTCTCCGCCACCCCCGCCCGGCGCGAACGCGCTCTGGTCTCATTCCGTCTTTGACCCTATTCTCCTCCTCGATTTCAGGGAATGAAGTCCAAAGGGAGAGAACCATGTCGCACAAACCCGGCCGCGGCCGCATCTATTCCTCGATCACCGAGACCATCGGCGACACGCCGCTGGTGCGCTTCGACAAGCTGGCGCGGGAAAAGGGTGTGGTGGCAAACCTGATCGGCAAGCTCGAATTCTTCAATCCGATCGCATCCGTCAAGGACCGCATCGGTGTGGCAATGATCGAAAGCCTGGAATCGCAAGGCAAGATCACATCAGGCAAAACGGTGCTGATCGAGCCGACATCAGGCAATACCGGCATCGCACTCGCCTTTGCCGCCGCCGCCAAGGGGTATCGGCTGATCCTCACCATGCCGGAAACCATGTCGGTCGAGCGGCGCAAGATGCTGGCGCTGCTCGGCGCCGAGCTGGTGCTGACGGAAGGGTCGAAGGGCATGAAGGGCGCCATCGCCAAGGCCGAGGAGCTCGCCGCCTCCCTTCCCGACGCCATCATTCCGCAGCAGTTCGAAAACCCGGCCAATCCCGAGATCCACCGCAAGACGACGGCCGAGGAAATCTGGAACGATACCGACGGCACGGTCGATATCGTCGTCTCGGGCATCGGCACCGGCGGCACGATCACCGGCGTCGGCCAGGTGCTGAAGAGCCACAAGCCCGAGATCCAGATCATCGCCGTCGAGCCTGCCGATTCGCCGGTGCTCTCAGGCGGCAATCCCGGCCCGCACAAGATCCAGGGAATCGGCGCCGGCTTCGCGCCGAAGATCCTCGATACCGGCATCTATGACGAGGTCGTGACCGTCTCCAATGACGAGGCCTTCGAACAGGCCCGCCTCATCGCAAGGCTCGAAGGCGTGCCGGTCGGCATCTCCTCGGGCGCGGCGCTGACGGCGGCGATCAAGGTCGGCAGCCGGCCGGAGAATGCCGGCAAGAATATCGTCATCATCATACCGTCTTTTGCGGAACGGTATTTGTCGACGGCGCTGTTTGAGGGGTTGGGGAGCTGAATAGCGAATAGCGAATAGCGAATAGCGAATAGCGAATAGCGAATAGCGAATAGCGAATAGGATGTAACCTGCTTTGCGGCGGGCAAGCCGATTAACTAGTCGCTATTCGCAACTCCCTATTCGCTTGCGCTCAGGCGGCCGCCGTCAACCTCTCGCCGGCGATCCGGTAGGAGATCGCCTCAGCCAGATGCAAACGGCCAACGGTCGGTTTGTCGTCGAGATCGGCGAGCGTGCGGGCGACCTTGAGGACGCGGTGGTAGCCGCGGGCGGAGAATTTCATCTTCTCGGCGGCGTCGCGCAGGAGTTGCAGGCCGCTCGCATCGGGCTCGGCGAGTTTTTCGATCATTGATGTGGAGCAGCGGGCATTGGTGCCGATATCCCTGGCGCCGGCGCGCGCGAAGCGCTCCTGCTGGAGCTCGCGGGCGCGGGCGACGCGGCGGGCGACATCGGCGCTGGCCTCGGCCGCCATCGGGCGGATCAGATCGGCGGCGGAGACGGCCGGCACATCGATGCGGATATCGATGCGGTCCATCAGCGGCCCGGAGATGCGGGCCTGGTAGTCGCTCATGCAGCGCGGGCCACGGGCGCAGGTATGGCCGGGCTCACCGGCCATGCCGCAGCGGCAGGGGTTCATCGCCGCGATCAGCTGGAATTTCGCCGGATAGGAGACGCGGTGATTGGCGCGCGCAATGACGCATTCGCCGCCTTCGAGCGGCTGGCGCAGCGCATCGAGCGCCTGCGGCGTGAACTCGGGGAACTCGTCGAGGAAGAGCACGCCGTGATGGGCGAGCGAGGCCTCGCCCGGCCGGGCGCGCAGACCGCCGCCGACAAGGGCGGCCATGGTGGCGGAATGATGCGGGGTGCGGAAGGGCCGGCGATCGGACAGCTTGCCGCCGGTGAGCTGTCCGGCGATCGAATGGACCATCGACACTTCAAGCAGTTCGGCGGGCGAAAGCGGCGGCAGGATCGACGGCAGCCGCGACGCCAGCATCGATTTGCCGGAACCGGGAGGCCCGACCATCAGGAGATTGTGGCCGCCGGCGGCCGCCACCTCGAGCGCACGTTTTGCGCTTTCCTGGCCCTTGGTCTCGGCAAGATCCGGCAGGTTGGCGGCATTGGCGCGGATCGACGGCTCCGGCCGGGAGAGCACCTGCGTGCCGCGAAAATGATTGGCAAGGGCAATCAGGCTGCGCGGTGCGAGAATATCGACCTCGGCGCCGGCCCAGGCAGCCTCGGCGCCGCTTTCGGCCGGGCAGATCAGCCCCTTGCCGAGAGCATTGGCGCCGATCGCGGCCGGCAGCGCGCCAGCGATGGCGGCGATGGTGCCATCGAGATTGAGCTCGCCGACGACGACAAAATCCGACAGCGCATCGGCGGGAATGGCGCCGAGAGCGACCATCAGCGCCAGCGCGATTGGCAGATCAAAATGCGAGCCTTCCTTCGGCAGATCGGCGGGCGCCAAGTTGACGGTCACCCGTTTGCCCGGCAGCGCCAGGCCGGAGGCGTGAAGGGCGGCCTGAACGCGCTCGCGGCTTTCAGCGACCGCCTTGTCAGGCAGGCCGACGATCTGCATGCCGACCTTGCCAGGCGCGATCATGACCTGGACCTCGACCGGCACGCCTTCGATGCCCTGGAATGCTACCGTACTGACACGCGCGACCATATGCCCACCCTTGTCCCGCAAACTCTTAGAGACCGCCCCGTGGCCGTTGAAAGCCAGCGGTTGCAATCTGGCACGGAAGCAGGACTAAAACAAGAACAATAAAAGAACGCAGGCGGATAAGCAGCAGTAATCGCGGTTGTACCCGATCGCAGCCTCAGCCGCGCTTGCGCTCGATCGCGTCCCAGAGCAGGGCCGCGATATCGGCGCCGCCGAACTTCCTGACCTCGCGGATGCCGGTCGGCGAGGTGACGTTGATCTCGGTCATGTAATCGCCGATCACGTCGATGCCGACGAGCAGGAAGCCGCGTTCCCTCAGCGCGGGGCCGATGCGGGCGCAGATTTCCTTTTCGCGCGGCGTCAGTTCGGTCGCCTCGGCGCGGCCGCCGACATGCATGTTGGAGCGGCTGTCATGCTCGGCCGGCACGCGGTTGATGGCACCGGCAAACTCGCCGTCGACAAGGATGATACGCTTGTCGCCCTTGCGCACGTCGGGCAGATATTGCTGGGCGATGAAGGGCTCGCGGAAGAGTTGGCCGAACATTTCCAGCAGCGAGGAGAGGTTGCGGTCGTCGCGGGTCGAATGGAAGACGCCGGCGCCGCCATTGCCGTAGAGCGGCTTCAAGATGATGTCGCCCATCTCGTCGCGGAAGCGGCGGATTTCGGCGGGATCCTTGGTGATCAGCGTCTTCGGCATCAGATCGGCGAATTCGGTGACGAAGATCTTCTCCGGTGAATTGCGCACCCAAGCCGGATCGTTGACGACGAGCGTCTTCGGATGGATGCGCTCGAGGAGATGCGTCGAGGTGATATAGGCCATGTCGAAGGGCGGATCCTGGCGCAGCAGCACCACGTCCATGGTCGAGAGATCGACGCGCTCGGGCGCGCCGAGTTCGAAGTGATCGCCCTTGACGTCACGCAGCAGCATCGGCTCGACGCTGGCAAAGAGCTTGCCGTCGCGGAAGCTCAGGCGCTCGGGGGTATAATGGAAGAGCCTGTAGCCGCGCGCCTGCGCCTCCAGGCTCATGGCGAAGGTGGAGTCCCCTGCGATATTGATGCCGGCGACATGATCCATCTGGACCGCTACATTGGTGATCTTGGCCATTTCCGTCCCTCGCTGAATGCCGGACAGATGTAGGTCGGCCCGGCATCAAACGCAACGGTCATCGAAGGCTTGCGGCAGTCGCCATTTTCAGGCGGCGATGCCCTGGCTGCCGCCGTTGCGCAGCATGTTGCGCAGACGGTAGGCGATTGCCAAAGGCTTCGGGAAAGGCTTGCGCAGGAAGGCGACCTTGCGGACGTAACTGTCGACCCGCCAGCTCGCCCAGGTTCCACCTGCGAAAAAGGCGACGTCGCCGGCGCACAGGGTCCGTTCCGTGCCGTCCTCGGCGGTGATATGGACCTCGCCTTCGAGGATCATCACGGTCTCGTCCCAGCCGAAATACCAGCGGAATTCGCCCGCCGTGCAGTCCCAGATCGCCGTCAGCGACGCCTCGTCATGGCCGCGCGAATGTTCGGCGGTGCGGGCTTCCGGATTGCCGCTGATGATCCAGTCGGGATTGATCGGCGTCGATTTCAGCGGCAGGTGGTCGCTCGCATGCGCGACGAAGGACTTCCCGGCCGGCTTCAGCGCGATATAAGGCACCGAGCGCGCAGCCATGCCGACCGCACTTGCAAGCATCATCTTCCAGGCCACGCCACAACCCCCAATTCTTAATCCCTACCGCGATGGTGGATAGCAGAGAGAGGTAAGGAGCTCGTTCAACCCGGGACTAAAATTTTAACAATCCGGAAACTCGGCCGGGCAAAGCGCTCAGAAGGCGTCGGGAAAGTGCCGCGGCAACCGGCCGGGCATGACCGCGACGATATCGTAGCGCTGGGAAAGGCGGGCGTGATCGGCCTGGCGGGCGAGCCAGAGATCGCTTGCCGCCCGGATCCGCTTCTGCGCGGCGAGAGAGACGGCGTCGATGGCCGCAGCCTCGCCATACCGGGCCTTGACCTCGACGAAGACGGCGAGATCGCCCTTGCGGGCGACGATATCGATCTCGCCGAGCCGGGTGCGGTGGCGCAGCGCCAGGATGCGGTATCCCTTCAGCATCAGGAAGACGGCGGCGACATATTCCGACATGCGGCCACGGCGCAGCGCTTTCCTTTTGATGGCAGTGGGGTCTTTATCGCCCATTGCCGCCCTTCAGCTCCAGCAGGCGCTGATAGAGCGCCTTGCGCGGCAGGCCGGTGAGACGGGCGGCCTCGGTCGCAGCCTTTGCCGTCGGCATCGACGTCGACAGGTCGGCAAGCACGGCCTCGACATCGGCCTCGGACGTTTCCGCCGGCTGCGGCGGACCGACGACGAGGACGATCTCGCCCCTGACGTTTTCCACCTGCTGGTAATGGGCGGCGAGTTCGGCCAGCGTGCCGCGGCGGAATTCTTCATAGGTCTTGGTCAATTCACGGCAGACGCAAGCCGGCCGCTCCGGGCCGAGCACATCGGCGGCGGCAAGAAGCGTCGCGCCGATGCGATGGGGCGATTCAAAAAAGATCAGCGTCGCTGGAGTTGCGGCCAATTCACCGAGACGATCGCGGCGGGCCTTGTCCTTGGGCGGCAGAAAACCGGCGAAGAGGAAGGCGTCGTTCGGCAGGCCGGAACCAACAAGGGCGGCGAGCGGCGCCGAGGCGCCTGGAATGGGAATGACGCGGTAACCGGCGGCAATCGCCTGCCGGGCCAGCCGGTAACCGGGATCGGAGACGAGCGGCGTGCCGGCATCGGACACCAGCGCTACCGAGCGGCCGGCTTCCAGCGCCTGGATGAGCCGCGGGCCGGCTTCGTCGGCATTGTGCTCGTGGTAAGCGAAGGGGCGGTTCTGGATGCCGTAGCGGTCGAGCAGAACGCGGGTGACGCGCGTATCCTCACATGCCAGCACGTCGGCGCCGGCCAGCGTTTCCAATGCGCGCAGCGTGATGTCGCCGAGATTGCCGATGGGAGTGGCAACCAGATAGAGCGCCGGCTCCAGCGGCCGCGCCGGCACCGCCATGTTGTGCAGGCGGAAGCTTCGCCTCGTGGCGTCCTCGGCTGTGGTTTGCTCGTTCATGCCCTTTGCCTTCGTGCCGCCGGCGCCTTGCCGGTTCATCGGCCTTTATGGGCGAGCGCTGCGGCTTCGGCAAGGGTTGGGATTTCTGTGAGGATTGCTCCGGAAAACCTGAAATGCGAGGGCTCGGCCGTCCATGCCTCTTGCCATCCAATGCTGAAGTCTGCCATTTTGCCCGTCCACTCCCCCGACCTAAATCGGGAAAGCATTCTTCGGGCCTTCGATGCGCCCGGGCAGTCACGGTCGAAAGCGGTAGCATCCCATGCGTATTACTATTGAGCGGTCAAACCTTCTGAAATCGCTGAACCACGTCCACCGTGTGGTCGAACGTCGCAACACGATCCCGATCCTGTCCAACGTACTGCTCAAGGCCGACGGCCAGAACCTCGACATGAAGGCGACCGACCTCGACCTCGAAATCACCGAGGCGACGCCGGCAAGCGTCGAACAAGCAGGCGCCACCACCGTTCCCGCCCATCTTCTCTACGACATCGTGCGCAAGCTTTCCGACGGCTCGGAAGTGCTGCTGGCGACCAGCACCGATGGCGGCTCGATGACCGTCCAGTCCGGCCGGTCGAAATTCTCGCTGCAGTGCCTGCCGGAATCCGATTTCCCGGATCTGACCGCCGGCACCTTCACGCATTCCTTCAAGCTGAAGGCGACCGATCTGAAGATGCTGATCGACCGCACCCAGTTCGCGATCTCGACGGAAGAGACACGTTATTATCTGAATGGCATCTTCTTCCACACGATCGAGAGCAATGGTGAGCTGAAGCTCAGGGCGGTCGCGACCGACGGCCACCGGCTGGCCCGCGCCGATGTCGACGCGCCGTCGGGCTCCGAGGGCATGCCCGGCATCATCATTCCGCGCAAGACGGTCGGCGAACTGCAGAAGCTGGTCGACAATCCGGAAGCAATCGTCACCGTCGAGGTTTCCGACGCCAAGATCCGCATGACGATCGGCTCGATCGTTCTGACCTCGAAACTGATCGACGGCACATTCCCGGATTACCAGCGCGTCATCCCCACCGGCAACGACAAGGAAATGCGCGTCGATTGCACGACCTTCGCCCAGGCCGTCGACCGCGTCTCGACGATCTCCTCCGAGCGCGGGCGCGCCGTGAAGCTGGCGCTGTCCGAAGGTCAGCTGATGCTGACCGTCAACAATCCGGATTCCGGCAGCGCCACGGAAGAAGTCGCCGTCGGCTACGACACGGATGCGATGGAAATCGGCTTCAACGCCAAATATCTGCTCGACATCACCGCGCAGCTTTCCGGCGAGGAAGCGATCTTCCTGCTGGCCGATGCCGGCTCGCCGACGCTGATCCGCGACACTGCCGGTGACGACGCGCTCTACGTCTTGATGCCGATGCGCGTCTGACGGGAACGAAGGCGTCCGCTTCCGGTTTTCCTCCTGTCAAACAGGAGGATTCCAGAATGAAAAAAACCGGAGCGGTGCGCATCGGCATTTCAGGCTGGACCTATGCGCCCTGGCGCGGGCAATTCTATCCGGAGGGACTGCCGCAGAAGCAGGAGCTTTCCTACGCCGCCCGTCACTTCCGCTCGATCGAGATCAACGGCACTTTCTACGGATTGCAGAGGCCCGAAATCTTCGGCCGCTGGCGGGATGAAACGCCTGACGATTTCGTCTTTGCGGTCAAGGGGCCGCGCTTCCTCACCCATGTGCGGCGATTGAGGGAGATCGAGGCGCCGCTTGCCAATTTCTTCGCCTCCGGCCTGCTCAGGCTCGGCCCCAAGCTCGGGCCGATCCTCTGGCAGTTTCCGGCCAATATGTTCTTCGATCCTGATCGCTTCGAAAATTTTCTGTCGTTGCTGCCGCATGATCACGATGCGGCGATAACGCTTGCCAAGCGGCATGACGAGCGCCTCAAACAGGCCTGGCTCAAAAGCGACGGACACCAGCCGATCCGCCATGCGTTCGAAATCCGCAACGACAGCTTCCGCTCAGCCGAGTTCATCGAGATGCTCCGGCGACACAAGGCGGCGCTCGTCTGCGCCGATACGGTGAAATGGCCGCTGCTGATGGATATCACCGCCGACTTCATCTATTGCCGCCTGCACGGCTCCGAACAGCTTTATGTCAGCGGTTATGAGGACGAAGCGCTCGATCTATGGGCCGAGCGCATCCACGCCTGGGCACAGGGCGGAGAACCGGAGAATGCGACGCGGATAGTTGCGCCGCTGCCGGCGCGCGCCAAGGGCCGCGACGTCTATCTTTATTTCGACAACACCGATAAGAAACTGCGCGCCCCTGTCGACGCTGGCCATTTGAGCGAAAGACTTGCCGACCTCATGCCTCATACCCAGCGAAAGGCCGCATGAGCTGTTGATGCCGATGTCCTCGTTGCGAAAATCCTTGTCCCGGGAGCGACAAGCAGCATATGTAAGACAGTCAATCAACGTGCGGATGGGTGGAGAATGCGCTTACGGGTCAAGGTGAAGGAACACCTCGGGAAGAGATTTGATGAGGAAATCCGTTTCTTCCGGGGCATGATGCAGGGGCCGAAGACGGTAGGCTCGATCGTGCCGACCTCTTCGATTACCGCCAAGCGCATGGCCAGCGTCATCGATATGCATTCGGGGCTGCCGGTGCTGGAACTCGGCCCGGGCACGGGCGCCATCACCAAGGCCATCCTCGGCCGCGGCGTGAAACCGGAAAATCTCATCGCAATCGAATATTCGACGGATTTCCACCAGCATCTGCTGCGGACCTATCCCGGCGTGCACTTCATCAACGGCGATGCTTTCGATCTGCAGACCACGCTCGGCGACTACGGCGACCGGACGTTCGATTGCGTCATCTCCTGCATTCCGCTGCTGAATTTCCCGATGGCGATGCGCGTCTCGCTGCTCGAAAGCCTGCTCGACCGCCTGCCCGCCGGCCGACCGGTGGTGCAGATTTCCTATGGCGCGATCTCGCCGATCGCCGCCAATCCCGACCGCTATCACATTCAGCATTTCGACTTCGTCATGCGCAACATCCCGCCGGCGCAGCTCTGGATCTACCGGCGCGGTTGAGATGTTCGGACTTTATATCACCCATCCGCAGGTCAAGATCGACGCGAATGTTCCGGTGCCGAAATGGGGCCTTTCCGAGGTCGGCTCCGCCCGCGCCCGCAAAGCTGCCGAGAGCGATTGGGCCAGCCGGCTGACCCGCATCGTCTGCAGCGACGAGACGAAGGCGATCGAAACGGCCGAAATCCTGGCGGCCGCCTCCGGCATCAGCGTCGAGATCGTCCATGGCATGCACGAGAACGACCGCTCGGCCACCGGCTTCCTGCCGCCGCCGCAGTTCGAAGAGGCGGCAAACTGGTTCTTTGCCAATCCGGAACAAAGCTTCAAAGGTTGGGAGCGCGCCGTCGACGCGCAGGCCCGCATCGTCGCGGCGGTCAAGGCCGTTCTCGCCACACATGATGCGGCCGCACCGATCGCCTTCGTCGGCCATGGCGGCGTCGGCACGCTGCTGAAATGCCATCTGGCGGGACGGCCGATCGCCCGCGACCGCGACCAGCCGGCCGGCGGCGGCAATCTCTATGCTTTCAGCCTTGCGGATCTCGGCCTGACATGCGACTGGACGTCCATCGAAAACTGGCGGGGTGACTTCACATGGATGCACGCGAGCGGTTGATCGTCGGCCTGGATGTCCCAACGATCGGCGAGGCAGAAGGACTGGTTTCCACGCTCGGCGACGACATTCTCTTCTATAAGATCGGTTATCAGCTGGTCTTTGCCGGCGGCCTCGAATTCGCCCGCGACCTTGCCGCAAGCGGCAAGAAGATCTTTCTCGACATGAAACTGCTCGACATCGACAACACGGTCGCGTCAGGCGTCGAGAATATCGCCAAGATGGGCATGTCGATGCTGACGCTGCATGCCTATCCGAAGGCGATGCGGGCGGCGGTGGAGGCGGCGGCCGGCTCCGGTCTCTGCCTGCTCGGCGTCACCGTGCTGACCTCGATGGATGCCGAGGACCTTGCCGAGGCCGGCTACAGCCAGGACCCGCACAGCCTGGTGCTCAGTCGCGCCGGACAGGCGCGCGTCGCCGGCATGGGCGGCATCGTCTGCTCGGCGGCGGAGGCGGCCGAGGTGCGGGAGGTCGTCGGTCCCGACATGGCGATCGTCACGCCCGGCATTCGCCCGACCGGCAGCGACAAGGGCGACCAGAAGCGGGTGATGACGCCGTTCGATGCGCTGAAGGCGGGATCAACCCATCTCGTCGTCGGCCGGCCGATCGTCAAGGCGCCCGATCCGAAAGAGGCGGCCCGCGCCGTCCTCAACGAGATGGTGAGCGCGCTCTGGCCGGCAAACCGCTGAATTCAAAAGCACAAGGGAGAAGATCATGGCCAAGGCATATTGGATCGCCCGCGTCGACGTTCTTGACGCCGAGCGCTACAAGGATTACGTGGCGGCGGCCAAACCGGCCTTCGAAAGATACGGCGCGAATTTCCTGGCGCGCGGCGGCGCCATCACCGAGCTCGAGGGCAAGGCGCGCGCCCGCAACGTCGTGATAGAATTCGCGTCGATGCAGCATGCGGTCGACTGCTACAACTCGCCGGAATACCAGATCGCCGCGAAAATCCGCCAGGAGGTGGCGGATGCGGAAATGGTGGTCGTCGAAGGCGTCTGAGTCCCTTCGCATCCGCAAAACTCGCAGCGCGATAGGCCTTCCCGTCGCGCCGGGATTCGGCTAAGACGGAGCCGATACAGCATCCCGCACAGCCTTTCGAGGAGCCTGCCATGACCCTTGCCAACCTGCCGCCGCTCGTCACCGTGTTCGGAGGCTCCGGCTTCGTGGGCAGGCACGTGGTGCGGGCGCTCGCCAAGCGCGGCTATCGCATCCGGGTCGCCGTGCGCCGACCTGATCTCGCCGGCTTCCTGCAGCCGCTCGGCAATGTCGGCCAGATTTCCTTCGTGCAGGCGAACCTGCGCTATCGCAACTCGATCGACCGTGCCGTCGAGGGCGCCAGCCACGTCATCAACTGCGTCGGCATTCTGCATCAGACCGGCCGCAACACTTTCGACGCGGTACAGGAATTCGGCGGACGTGCGGTTGCAGAAGCGGCGCGCAATGCCGGCGCGACTCTCACCCATATTTCGGCGATCGGCGCCGACGCCAATTCCGATTCGGATTATGGCCGCACCAAAGGCCGCGCGGAAGCGGCCATTCTCTCCATCAAGTCCGATGCGGTGATCTTCCGTCCGTCGATCGTCTTCGGACCGGAGGACAGCTTCTTCAACAAGTTTGCCGACATGGCGCGCATGTCGCCTGTCCTGCCGCTGGTCGGCGGCGGCAGGACGAAATTCCAGCCTGTTTATGTCGAGGACGTCGCCGAGGCGGTCGCCCGCGCCGTCGACGGCAAGGTTGCCGGCGGCAAGATCTATGAGCTCGGCGGACCCGAGGTGCTGAGCTTCCGCGAATGTCTCGAGATGATGCTGAAGGTGACGAGCCGCAAGAACCCGCTGGTGTCCCTGCCCTTCGGCCTGGCTTCGCTGATCGGCAGCATCGCCTCGCTGATCCCCTTTGTGACACCGCCGATCACGCCGGACCAGGTGCGCCTGCTCAAGCGCGACAACGTCGTATCCCCAGAGGCCGAGGCGGAAGGCCGCACATTGAAGGGACTCGGCATTACGCCCACCATGCCGGCATCGGTGCTCGGCTCCTATCTCGTGCAGTACCGTCCGCACGGCCAGTATACCGGCTCCGGCAAGGCCGCCTGACCATCTTTCCCGAGGAACGATAACGCCGTCCGCCGATCCCGCGGGCGGCGTTTTGCTTTGCCGCAGCACCTTAACAGTTGCGGCGTCCTTTGCGCGTCCTGAACGGCGCGCGGCGCCGCGATGCCGGCGCAAGCTCGGCCTGTTTTCCTGCCGGCTGTATCGAGCAGCGTTGCATAAAAGGCGCAGCGGAAATTTTGTGGAATTAACGCCAAATTTAGCAGGAACGTTTATTGCTATTTGTCATTCCACTGACTACCAAACCCCGCGTCTTCCAACGGACTCAACGTCTGCGAAGGCGTGCGGCAATCACTGTGAAAGGCATTTATCGATGGGCAAGTCAATCGCGCTCCTTTTTGCGTGTGCGGCGCTGATTATCATGGCAGGCTCCTTCGTTGCGCCCGGTTCGGTCGCGGCGGTCAAGGGCGACTGCTCGCCGGCCTACGGCGTCGATCCTTGCTCGACGGCTTCGATCAGCCACTAACGAAAAGGCCGGCACCTTGCGCCGGCATCCACGAAGACAAGCCGTCGGGAACGCCGAACCAGGCGTTCCGCAATGAAGGCTCGATATTGCCTGCTTCAAAGCGGCGACGAGCGTCCTTCCTCAAGATAGATCTGAAAACTCGACGTTTGCCGGCGAGCGGGTCCTTGTGCGCAAACTTCCGACAGGGCAATGCATTCGCGCCGGGAGTTGCGCGAATGCAGTTGCAGCTGCCTCAGGCGATCATGCCGGTCGCGGCCATGCCGAGCAGCAGGACGCCGAGAATGATGCGGTAGATGGCAAAGAGCGTGAAGCGGTTGCTCCTTATATAGGCGAGCAGCCATTTGACGGCGATGAAAGCGACGATCGTGGAGACCACGAACGCGATGGCGAGCGCCGTCCAGTCTTCACCTGCCGCGCCGCCATCCTTGAAGGTCTTCAGCAACTCATAGCCGCTTGCGGCATACATCGTAGGGATGCCGACGAGAAAGGCAAATTCGGTCGCCGCGGCGCGATTGCCGGTGCCGGCCAGCAGGGCGACGAAAATCGTGGCGCCGGAGCGTGACGTCCCCGGAAAGACGCCGGCAACGATCTGGGCGATGCCGACCAGAATAGAGACAAGCCAGGTGATCTGCTTATGCGGCGGCCGGCGCGCGGCGGCCCATTCGGCAAAGATCATCCAGATGCCGCCGATGATGAGCGCCCAGGCGATCGGCGTCGCGGTCTCGGGAAGTTCAAAGCCGAGCTTCTTGACGGCGAGGCCGAGGATTGCGGTGATGAGAAATGCGACGATCAGTTTGGAGGCATAGTCCCGATTCTCGGGCTCGCGCCAGCCAAGCACCAGATCCAGCAGGCGGCGCCAGTAGATGATCGTGACGGCAAGGATGGCGCCCGCCTGAATGACGATGTTGAACATGTCCGACCGGTGGCCGAGCCATTGCTCCGCAATGATGAGATGGCCGGTGCTGGAGATCGGCAGAAACTCGGTGATCCCCTCGATGACACCGAGAATGGCGGCATTGATATAGTCCATAAATTGTCTCCGGTTTAAAGGTCGTTCGGACCGAGCACTTCCTGCGGGAAATGCTCGGAGCTGCGTCTGAGCCGATCAAGCAGCCGTTATCCTCGTGCGCAAGACGTGTGTTTTGTCCCTTGTCAGATGGCGTGAAAGCCGATTCGCTTGTGTTGGCCGGGCCAAACTCCTATAGCTTCAACCAATGAGTCATGACTAAGGCGCTATAAACGAGCTGCCACACAGTCCTGTAACAGCAATCATAAAGCCCGAGTATCGATGCCCACGCTTTATCATCATCCCATGTCCTCCGCATCTCGCTTCGTCCGGCTGATCCTGGCGGAATACGGCTATCAGGCGGATCTGATCGAAGAGCAGACATGGGAGAAGCGCCGCGATTTCCTGGCGCTCAATCCGGCCGGTACGCTGCCGGTCTATGTCGACGACAGCATGCGTGCGCTCTGTGGCGCGAGCGTCATTTCCGAATATCTGGACGAGACGCACGGGGTCTTGAAGCGCGACCGGCGGCTGCTCGCCGAGGATCCGTTCCAGCGGGCGGAAATCCGCCGGCTGAGCGAATGGTTCATGCAGAAAATGGAAAACGACGTGACGAAGCCGCTCGCCCGCGAGCGTGTCTACAAGTTGCAGATGACCGCCGATCAGGGCGGCGGAGCGCCGGATTCGAAGATTTTGCGCACGGCCCGCGCGAATATCCGCCAGCATATGCGTTATCTCACCTGGCTTGCCGGCTCGCGTCAGTGGCTGGCGGGCGAGCGGATGAGCTATGCCGACCTTGCCGCCGCCGCCTCGATCTCGATCCTCGATTATCTCGGCGAGATCGAGTGGGCCGAGGCTCCGGTCGTCAAGGAATGGTACCAGCGGCTGAAATCGCGCCCCTCCTTCCGGCCGATGCTGACCGAGCGGGTGCGCGGCCTGACCCCGGTTTCGCATTATGCCGATCTGGATTTCTGACGAGGGCGCCTCATGCCCGACAATGATGACAAAGAGCGCCGCCGCCGCGACAATTTGACCGAGTTCGTCCGGGCGGAATCTGCCGCCAAGGGCTTCGATCTCTGCCGCATCACCCGCCCTGACGCGATCCCCGAAGCCAAACAGCGTCTCGGTGAGTTCATCGATGCCGGACGCCACGGGACGATGGAGTGGATGGCGGAGACGCGCGAGCGGCGCGGCGATCCGCTGACGCTCTGGAGCGAGGTCCGGTCCGTCGTCGTCTTCGGCCTCAATTATGCTCCGGAGGAGGACCCGCGCGACGTCCTCGGCAAGCCGGACAGGGCGGCAATCTCCGTCTACGCCCGCAATCGCGATTATCACGACATCATCAAGGGCCGGCTGAAGGAGATCGCCACACGCTTTGCCGCACGCGCCGGCGCCGATGTGAAGGTGTTCGTCGACACCGCGCCAGTGATGGAAAAGCCGTTGGCGGCGGCGGCCGGTATCGGCTGGCAGGGCAAACACACCAATCTCGTCAGCCGCACACGAGGCTCCTGGCTGTTTCTCGGCTCGATGTTCACCACCGCCGATCTTGCCGTCGACGCGCCGGAGATCGATCATTGCGGCTCCTGCCGCGCCTGTCTCGATGTCTGTCCGACCGCCGCCTTCCCGGCGCCCTACCAGATCGACGCGCGGCGCTGCATCTCCTATCTCACCATCGAACACAAGGGACCAATCGACCCCGACCTGCGGGTGCTGATCGGCAACCGCATCTATGGCTGCGACGACTGTCTCGCCGCCTGTCCCTGGAACAAGTTCGCAAGCTCCGCCTCCGAAATGAAGTTGCAGGCGCGCGAAGAGCTGAAGGAGCCGTCGATTGCCTTTCTGCTGACGCTGGACGATGCCGCCTTCCGCGCCTTCTTCAGTGGTTCGCCGGTCAAACGGATCGGTCGCGACCGTTTCATCCGCAACGTGCTGATCGCTGCCGGCAATTCCGGCGAGACGGCGCTCATTGCGCAATGTCGTGCGCTCGCCGGCGATTCCGCCCCGGCGGTCCGCGGCATGGCTGTCTGGGCGCTTTCCCGGCTGATGGAGGCTGGCGAATTCTCCGCCTTTGCCGCACAAAGGACCGACGAGAGCGACGAAAATGTGCTGAACGAATGGCGGCTGGCGGGAGTGGGCTGATGCATGTGATGATCTTTGGCTGCGGTTATTCCGGCACGGCAATCGCCAAGGCCTTCGCCGGCGACGGCGTGCGGGTGTCCGGAACGACCCGTTCCGCAGAGAAGATGGAAGCGCTCCGCCGCGCCGGCATCGAGGCATTCCTGTTCGATGGCGAGACGATGGAAGAGGAACTCGTCCGGGCTTTGGCCGATGTCACCCATGTCGTGCAGTCGATCGCGCCTGGAAAGGCCGATCCGTTGCTGGGACTGCTCAATAAAAACGGCGCGAGCCTGCTGCCGAGGCTCGAATGGATCGGCTATCTCTCCACCGTCGGCGTCTATGGCGATCACCAGGGCGCCTGGGTAAGCGAAGACACGCCGTGCCTGCCGGTTTCCGGGCGGTCGAAGGAGCGGCTTGAGGCCGAAGAGGGCTGGCTGGCAATGGGCCGCGAGCGTGGCGTGCCGGCGGCGGTGCTGCGTCTTTCCGGCATCTATGGGCCGGGGCGCAACGCCTTCTGCAATCTCGAAAAGGGCACGGCGCGGCGGCTGATCAAGAAGGACCAGGTCTTCAACCGCATCCGCGTCGAGGATATCGGCGCGGCGGCGCGCTTCCTGTCGGAGCGCGGCCTCGGCGGCATCTATAATATCACCGACGACCGACCGGGGCCGCCGCAGGACGTGATCGTCGAGGCGGCACGGCTGATGGGCGTCGAACCGCCTCCGGAACAGGCCTTCGAAACCGCCGAGCTGACGCCGATGGCGCGTTCTTTCTACGGCGAGAACAAGCGGGTTTCCAACGCAAAACTGAAGGCGGCCGGTTTCGAATTCTCATTCCCGAACTATCCGATGTCGCTTGCACAATTGTGGCTGGACAGGCGCTGGCGCGGTTAGATCCGGTCGGCCAGAGTTATCACCCAAAATGAGTAGGAAATTCCTACTTTCGGCACTCTTACGAACAATTCTCGCCGCATCTTATGGTTAACAGCCTTTGAATTTGCTCAAATGTGGCAGCAAATATGGCGAAGGCGGGAAAAAAATTTCGTGATTTCCGTGAGGACCGCGCAGTTTAACGCTTCGTCGGAAAATTCATTTGAATTTTAGCTGATTCCATTAGGTTTTTTCTACGTCCGACCGCATGGGGCAAATTCCGAAATTTTATCAATAGCATCACATATATTACAGAATGCAACATTCCGTGATCGTGAGCGGCACTTTTTTGCCATTTTTCGACGGATTTAAGCCCCGCCGCCTGCAAAGGCGTGTGTTCAATAGTTGAGGGATACTCCGTTTTGAAGAAAATCAGCCGTTCTATTATCGCTGCGGCAACTATTGCGGCCTGCTCTTCCCTGCTTCCGGCGGAAGGTTTTGCTGCAAATGGCTGCGGCGGTGCTTCATGGTACGCTCTTCACTCCAAAACTGCTTCCGGAGAACGTATGAACCCCGCCGTCTTGACTGCCGCGCATCGTTCGCTCGCATTCGGCACCAAGGTCAAGGTCACCAACCGCAACAATGGCCGCACCGTCGTCGTTCGCATCAATGATCGCGGTCCGTTCATCCGCGGCCGTGTGCTCGATCTGTCGCGCGCCGCCGCACAGAATATCGGCATGGTGAG
Organism: Rhizobium sp. NLR16a; assembly: GCF_017948245.1. Classification (NCBI taxonomy): domain Bacteria; kingdom Pseudomonadati; phylum Pseudomonadota; class Alphaproteobacteria; order Hyphomicrobiales; family Rhizobiaceae; genus Rhizobium; species Rhizobium sp. NLR16a. The sequence goes on from NZ_CP072865.1 coordinate 3,818,834, forward strand.
CTCCGGCACGGCGAAGGTCTGCTACCAGGTGATCAGCTAAGCCCGGAGCTTGCAACCGCCTGCGCCGTCAGCGGCGCTTGCTCTTGCCGCCAATCGCGGTTACCACGCGGTTGAAACCTGTAAACCATCCGCCCGGCACTGTGTGCGGATCGTTCACACGGCACGGCAACAGGAGATATGTGAATGCGTCTGGGCGGCCGCCTCGAAGGGGCGATTTCTGTGCTCGCGGACATTGATGCCCGCAAGCGACCCGTCGCCGACGCACTCAAGGACTGGGGCCTTGCCCATCGCTTCGCCGGTTCCGGCGATCGTGCGGCAATCGGCAACATCGTCTACGACGCCTTGCGCATGCGGCTTTCGCATGCCTGGCTGATGAATGACGACAGCGCTGCGGCCATTGCCCACGCCGTCATGTTCCGTCAATGGGGCTTCACCCCAGACAGTCTTGCCGCCGAACTCGCCGACGACAAGTTCGCGCCGGCGCCGCTTTCACCCGAGGCCGCAGCCGCCTTTGCAAGCCGCTCGCTCGAGGACGCGCCGCCGCATATCCGCGGCGATATTCCCGAATGGGTGCAATCCTCCTTCGAACAGGCTTTCGGCGCCGGCTGGCTCGCCGAAGCACAGGCGCTTGCCGCCCGCCCGACGCTTGATCTGCGCGCCAACATCCTGAAGGCTTCGCGCGACAAGGCGGTCAAGGCGCTCGAAAGAGCCGGCGCGCATGCCGCGAAGATCGCCCGCTACGGCATCCGGATTGCCGCCGGCGAAGGCGCCTCGCGTCTTCCCAACGTGACAGCCGAGCTTTCGTTCCAGAAAGGCTGGTTCGAAGTTCAGGACGAAGGTTCGCAGATCGTCGCCGATCTGGTGCTCGCGCGCGAGGGCGAACAGATCCTCGATTATTGCGCCGGCGGCGGCGGCAAGACGCTCGCCATGGCCGCCGCCATGCAGAACAAGGGTCAGGTGCACGCCTATGACGCCGACCGCAAACGGCTGGCGCCGATCATTGAGCGGCTGAAGCGGGCAGGCACGCGCAATGTCCAGGTGCATGACGACGCCAGGGGGCTGTCGGGTCTTGCCGGGCGCTGCGACAAGGTGCTGGTCGACGCGCCCTGCACCGGCACCGGCACATGGCGCCGCCGCCCCGACACGAAATGGCGGCTGACGGCGAAGAACCTCGACGAACGCACCGCCCAGCAGCAGGACGCGCTGGCGCAGGCGAGCGGCTTCGTCAAACCGGGCGGCGAACTGATCTATGTCACCTGCTCGGTGCTGCCGCAGGAAAATGAGGAACAGGTGCGCCGCTTTACGGCCGGGAACCCTGATTTTGAGATCGTCGGCGCCCTGCCCGCCTGGGACGGCCTGTTCGGAAAGCAGGCGCCGCGTCCGCACTCTTCCGATGGCCTGACCGTGACGCTGACGCCCGCCTCCACCGACACGGACGGCTTCTTCTTCTGCCGCATGCAGCGGAAGGGCTGACCCCCCCCCCCGCTGCATGCGCAGACTGGGGCCCGTCATTTCGACGTGAAGTGCTGATCTTCAGCCAAATGCACCTGAAAGACCGGGGTGCGCCGGCCCGCGCCATTCTTAAAATCATTCCAAACTAGAGCGTTTGACACCAGTTTACTTTTGCGCGAAGAGACGGAGCCCGATTAGACGGAAGATCCGTCACAGGAGAGGATTATGAAGCTCAATACATTCCGCGCAGCCGTGCTGGCGATTGCCCCCGCCGCCCTGCTCGCCCTTCCCGCGCAGGCCGAGACCGATGCTGGCGCCGTGGTGAAACATTATGCCGAGGTGGCGCATGCCAAATATGAGGACTCGCTGACGACGGCCAAGGCGCTCGACGCCGCCATCGACGCCTTCCTGAAGGCGCCGACCGACGAGACGCTGAAGGCCGCCAGGGATGCCTGGATCAAGGCGCGCGTACCCTATCAGCAGACCGAAGTCTATCGCTTCGGCAATCCTGTTGTCGACGATTGGGAAGGCAAGGTCAACGCATGGCCTCTCGACGAGGGCCTGATCGACTATGTCGACGCCTCCTACGGCACCGAGAGCGACGAAAACTCGCTCTATGTGGCCAACGTCATCGCCAACAAGACGATCAAGATCGACGGCAAGGATGTTGACGCCTCGAAGCTGACGCCGGAATTCCTCTCCGGCACGCTCGCCGAAGCCGGCGGCATCGAAGCCAATGTCGCGACCGGCTACCACGCCATCGAATTCCTGCTCTGGGGCCAGGATCTGAACGGCACGGGTCCGGGCGCCGGCAACCGCCCGGCCACCGATTACGACCTCAAGAACTGCACGCACGGCAATTGCGACCGGCGCGCCGAATATCTGAAGTCCGCCTCCACCCTGCTCGTTTCCGACCTCAAGGAAATGACCGATGACTGGAAGCCGGACGGGGTGGCGACGAAGACCGTCGAAGCAGATCCGAAGGCCGGCCTCGTCGCCATCCTGACCGGCATGGGCTCGCTCTCCTATGGCGAACTCGCTGGCGAGCGCATGAAGCTCGGCCTGCTGCTGCACGATCCGGAGGAAGAGCATGATTGCTTCTCCGACAATACCTACAATTCGCATCTCAACGACGCGATCGGCATCGCTGCCGCCTATACCGGCAACTATACCCGCGTCGACGGCACCAAGCTCAGCGGCCCGTCGCTGCAAGACCTCGTCGCCGCCAAGGACAAGGCGCTCGATGCCGAGATGGAAGGCAAGCTCAACAAGACGCTCGATGCGATGAATGCCATGGCAAAGCGCGGCGAGACGGTCGAGAAGTACGACCAGATGATCGCCGAGGGCAACAAGGAAGGCAACGCGGTCGTCCAGGCCGCCATCGACGGTCTGATCGACCAGACGAAATCGATCCAGCGCGTTGTTGCCGCACTCGATCTCGGCGCGGTTCAGCTTGAAGGTTCCGACAGCTTGGATAATCCTAACGCCGTCTTCAAATAAGCAAAAGGCGGGCCGCTCTCAGTGGAGCGGCCCGGACTCTGAAATGCCGTCTACTACCTGCCTCATTCCTGTGTCCTCAGGGCTCCGCCCGACGGATGTCACAGGAATCCAGCCACGGCGTGTCGGCGCCGTGAATGACTCGGTCAGGGGAGAGTCTTCCGCGCCCAAAGACTTGGGCGCACTGGATTCCTGTGACATCCCTCGCGTTAAACCCGAGGAAGAGAATGAGGGGGTAGAGCGGGAAACAGGCGCCAGCATCGTCGAGCTTGGCGCTCGGAAAGGTCGCCTCTTCTCGAAACTCCGCCTCTCCCTCCGCATCGCCACCTTCGCCGCCCTTGCGGGAGCGCCCCTCGCTTTCGCCTCCGGCTTCGACCTGCCGGCGAAACGCACCGACCTTTCCGAGGCCGATCTCGCACGCGTCGCCGACATCACGCAGCCGACCCAGGATTTTTCCAAGGCCGAACAATATGAAGCGATGCAGGCAGGGGCTACGACCTCGATCGACCCTGTCACCGAAGACAGCTTCTCGCATATTTCGGCCAATATCCCCTTCGAGGAAGAGCAGAATTTCAGGCTTGGCAACGCGCTCTTCCGCAAGCTCTGGGTTTCCGCTCCCTCTTCGACGCAGGCCTCCGATGGCCTCGGACCGCTCTTCAACGCCCGCTCCTGCATGAGCTGTCATGTCAATGATGGCCGCGGCAAACCGCCGGAGGGGGGGCCGAGCGCCGTCTCGATGGTCCTGCGGCTTTCCCGTGCCGTCGCAACACCGGTGGAAGAGAAGGCGATAGCACGGGCGGATGTCGTCAATTTCCCCGACCCGGCCTATGGCCATCAGTTGCAGGATCTTGCCGTTCCGGGCCTTGCTGCCGAAGGTCGGATGACGATCAGCTATCACGACGAAAAAGTGACGCTCGGTGATGGTGAGACCGTGTTGCTGCGCCGGCCTGCTTACGGGGTGAAGAACCTTGCCTACGGACCGCTCGATCCCGCAACGACGATCTCGGCGCGTGTCGCTCCTGCGATGATCGGGCTCGGGCTGATCGAGGCCATTCCCGAGGCTGACATCCTTGCCCACGCCGACCCGGACGATACCGACGGCGACGGCATTTCGGGCAAGGCGGCGATCGTTCGCGACCACCGCAGCGGCAAGATCACGCTCGGCCGGTTCGGCTGGAAAGCGCAGAACGCTACAGTTCGCGACCAGAGCGCCGATGCTTTCGCCAACGATGTCGGCATCTCGACGCCCGATCAGCCGGACGCGCAGGGCGATTGCACCAAGGCGGAAGAGAAATGCCTTGAGATGCCGACCGGGGTGCAGAAACGGCTGGGTGCAGAAGAAGCCCCGGGTCCCGTTCTTGACCTCGTGACTTTCTATTCGGAAAATCTCGCCGTGCCGGCGCGGCGCAAGGCGAGCTTTCCCGACACGCTGCGGGGAAAGCGGATTTTTTACGAAACCGGCTGCATTTCCTGCCATGTGCCGAAATTCGTCACCGCCCGGAATACGCCCGACGAGGCGCAATCCTTCCAGCTGATCTGGCCCTATTCCGATTTTCTTCTGCACGACATGGGCGACGGCCTTGCTGATGGGCAACAGGTCGGGCTTGCAAGTGGACGTGAATGGCGCACGCCGCCGCTATGGGGTATAGGACTGACCCGGACTGTCAGCGGACACAGCTTTTTCCTGCATGACGGCCGTGCGCGAAACGTCACCGAGGCGATTCTCTGGCATGGCGGCGAAGCTGAAAAGGCCCGCAACGCTTTCTCCTCCCTGTCTAAAGACGACCGGGCGGCCCTGATTACGTTCCTGGAGTCACTTTGATGCGCCTTTGGCACCCCTTGCTCTGCCTCACTCTGATCGGCCTCGCCACATCGGGGGCCGCCCAGACCGCCGCGCCTCCGGCAGGGTTGAACGAGGATGCCGTTCCCGCCGTCTTGCAGCGCGCCGTCGACGAGGTGATCCGCCCCGGCTATCGCAACATGCAGCAATCGGCCGCCCGGCTGACGACGGCGATGAAGGATCTCTGCGACGGCGGCACGCAGCAAACGCTCGACAAAGCGAAATCGGCCTTCGACGACACGATCCGCTACTGGTCGATCATCGAGATCGTCCAGACCGGGCCCGTTATCCAGGACAATCTCTTCGAGCACATCCTGTTCTATCCCGACCGCAAGGGTGTCGGCTTGAGGCAGGTGCAGGCGCTGATCGCCAAGGCCGATCCGAAGGACGCGACCGTCGATGCGATCGCCGGCAAGAGTGTGGCGCTGCAGGGCCTGACAGCGCTGGAATATGTGCTCTACGGCAACGGCTCGGAGGACCTCGTCAAGCAGAAGGGCGGCTTCCGCTGCCTTTACGGCGCAGCGGTCGCCGGCAATATCCAGCGTGAGGCCGGCGAAGTCGTCGCTGCCTGGGAAAAACCCGATGGCGTGCAGGCGAGCTGGAAACATCCGGGCCCGCAGAGCAATGATTTCATGGACAACAAGGAAGCCGTGACCGCACTGCTCGGCATTCTCGTCCACGGTGCGGAGAATGTCCGCGATCAGCGGCTGGAGCAGTTCTACAAGGGCAAGGACACCGCGCCGCGCCCGCGCATGGCCATCTACTGGCGTTCGAAGAACACCTGGAAAGCGATGGCTGCCAATCTGGAAGGCCTGCGCACGCTCTGGCAGAAGGCCGGCATGGCCGAGCTTCTGCCGGCAGACAAGCGGTCGGTTGCCGCCTCGATCGACGCGGATTTCAAATCGCTGCTCGACAGCGTGCCGAAGCTCAATCCCGACATCGACGTCGCCGTGAGCGATGCCGAGAAGGCCAAGCTCGATGCGCTGCTTGCCGACAGCCGCCAGCTGATTACCAGTATAAGCGACGAATATGGCTCGGCCATCGGCCTGTCGGCCGGCTTTTCCTTTTCGGACGGAGACTGAAGCGATGATACGAAGCACCACGATCGATCGACGCAGCTTCGTCAAGGCGGCAGGGATCGGCTTCCTTGCGGCCTTGACGCCAAGGTCGCTGATGGCGTTGGAGCGCTCGGACGCCGTCTATGCCTCGGGCATTCGCGCCGCCGACGGCTCCTTTGCCATCGCGACGGTGACGGAACGCGGCGAGATCATCGATCAGGTGGCGCTTCCCGCCCGGGCTCACGGCATGGCCTTCAGCGCCGCCACCGGCAAGACCGTCGCCTTTGCGCGCCGGCCCGGCACCTATGCGATGATCTTCGATCCGCGGAATAAGGGTCAGCCGATCGTCATCAGCTCCCGGGACGACCGGCATTTCTACGGCCACGGCGTCTTCTCGCCCGACGGCCGCATTCTCTACGCCAGCGAGAACGATTTCGACGCCAACCGCGGCATGATCGGAATCTACGATGCGACCGACCGCTTCACCCGCATCGGCGAATTCGAGACCTACGGCATCGGCCCGCACGACATGACCGTTTCCGATGACGGACGCCTGCTCATCGTTGCCAATGGCGGCATCGAGACGCATCCGGATTTCGGCCGCACCAAGCTCAATCTCGGGGCGATGCAGCCATCGCTTGTGCTGATCGATGCGGCGACGGGCGCGTTGATCGAAAAACATGTGCTGCCGGCCGAATGGTCGCAGCTGTCGACCCGCCACGTCGACCTCGACGGCGACGGCCGCATCTGGTTCGCCTGCCAGTATGAAGGCCACCGCAAGGACCTGCCGCCGCTTGTCGGTCATTTCGCCAAGGGCGAAGATCTTTCCTTCGTCGAGCTGCCGGAAGAGACGACGCGCAGGCTTGCCAACTACGTCGGCGCGATCGCCGTCAATCGCAGCGAAGGCCTCGTCGGCATCACCTCCCCGAAAGGCGGCGCCTCGGTGACGATCGACGCGAAAACCGGCAAGGTGCTGGCCGAGACGGTCGTTGCGGATGCCGCGGGCATCGCGCCGGCAAGAGAGGGCTTTGCCGTCTCCTCCTATGATGGCGACTTCCTGTCGACCCGCAGCGCCGTCGCCTGGGATCAGCACATCGTTCGGATCTCTCAGCCGACGCGCGCATAGGCCTTCTGCTCGGCACTGATCGCCGACGCCGCGGCCCTTGCCGCTTCATGCAGCCATTCGGTCCCGCGCACCCGCAGATCGTCCAGGATCGCCACCGCCGCCGTCGGATCGTCGGAATGGCAGTTGGCGATCTCAAAGCCCATCAGCTCGAGCATCGTCGGCGCAAGCAGGATTTCCGGGTGCTTGTCGATCTCGATCTTGCGGCTGTTCGGCGAGAGCCGGCGCAGGAGGATATGCCCGGAGACGGTATAGTGAGGATCGGCCGAGCGCATACGCCCTCCGGCAATCTTGTCCGCATGGATCGTCCCGTGCTGCGGCCCGTGGCAAAGCGACCAGGCCGACTGCACCAGCGCCTTCGCCTCGCGCAGAACCGGCCCGCCCTGCCATTCGCAATAGGCGACGAAACGTGGCCGACCGAGACTGCCGGTGCCGGCGCGATGCGGCTTGGCCACGAAGCGACCTGAGCCGGATGGCAATGCACCGGTAAGCGCCTTGATATAGGCGGGAGGCGCCGGTTTCTCGCCGGGACGCAGGGTCTCGTATTTCTCCCAAAATTCCCGGCGTTCGGCATTCGGCAGCACCAATGCCTTGCGGAGCCATTTGTAGTCGCGCTCGAGGATGACGGGCAGCGGATTCTCAAGGCCCCTGCGATAGCCGGTGAGGATCAGTTCGCCGACCATGCGGACGGACGGGCCGTTGTCGCCGCGCGCCAGGATGGCGCTTGCCGCCAGACGAACGAGGTCGAGCGCATAAGGCATGACCGCCGCGTCGTCGAAATCATTGACGCCCCAGACAAGCCGGCCCTCGACGTCGCGCCAGGTGCCGAAATTTTCCAGATGCATATCGCCGACTGCCAGCACTTCAGGCGCACCTGCGAGGTCCGGGCAGATATCGAGGATGGTTTCGCACCAGCGCCAATAGGTGGCGCGCAGGAAGACGAACGCGTTGCTGCGCATCTTCTTGTGCTTCTCCCGCAGATCCTTCTTGACGAGATCGTTGCCGAGTTCGCCAGCCAGCCAGTTCTCGAAATTCCGCACCGATTGCGATATCGTCGTCATGCCGCTGATGCACCATCATTTCGAGTTCGACGCGAGAATACGCGCTCCGCGCGAGGCTGCAATCGCCATTGCACGGTTTCGGTGGTGCTGATGAAGCAGGCTTGTGGAGCGACGGCACGGCGAAAGGTTGCCCCAGCGACACGGTTTCCGGTTTCCGGCGGCACCGGCACGGATTTCGGCAAGGTCCAGCTTGTCGAATCCGGCCCGTCATGCCACTTTCCCGGCTTCGAGAGGGGCAGCCATGAGCGAGACTGACAGGGGCGATTTCCGCGCGCGAATCCGCCGCAATTTTGCGCGCCAGGCGGCGATGCAGACGATCGGCGCGGAGCTGACGCGCGTCGAGCACGGCGTCGTCGAGATCGAGCTTCCCTTCGACGTCAAACTGACACAGCAGCACGGCATCCTGCATGCGGGCATCATTTCGGCGGCGCTGGATTCGGCCTGCGGCTTTGCGGCCTACAGCCTCATCGATCCCGAGGCCTCGATCCTGACGATCGAGTTCAAAGTCAACCTGATGTCGCCGGGGCGTGGCGAGCGCTTCCTGTTTCGCGGCGAAATCACCAAACCCGGCTCCACCATTATCGTCGCCGACGGGCGAGGCTACGCGATCAGCGACGGGCCGGCGAAACTCATCGCCTCCATGACCGGAACGATGATGGTCATCCGCGGCAGAGAAGGAATCACAGGATGAAGTTCGAGCTGAAGTCGGTCGCAGGAAAATCCATGCTTTTCGTCATGGCGGCGGAGGCCGAATACGGCTCCTTCCTGCGTTCGCGCATCGAACCCTTGATGACCGGCGTCGGCCCGGTCGAGGCGGCGGTCGCGCTGACCAAGACCCTGGCACGGCTGGATGCGGCCGACGACCTGCCGGATCTCGTGGTTTCGCTTGGCTCGGCCGGTTCGGCGAAACTGGAGCAGACCGAAGTCTATCAGGTGAGCTCGGTCTCCTATCGCGACATGGACGCTTCGCCGCTCGGTTTCGAAAAGGGTAGGACGCCGTTTCTCGACCTGCCCGCGGCGCTCGAGCTGCCGCTGCGCATCCCCGGCATTCCCGAAGCAAGCCTTTCCACCGGCGGCAACGTCATCTCGGGCGCCGCCTATAGCGACATCGACGCCGACATGGTCGACATGGAGACTTATGCAGTGCTGCGCGCCTGCCAGGGCTACAAGCTGCCGCTGATCGGCCTGCGCGGCATTTCCGACGGTGCGGTCGAACTGCAGCATATCTCCGGCTGGACAGAATATCTGCATATCGTCGATCGCAAGCTCTCCTACGGCGTCGACAGCCTGTTCACGGCGCTGGAGGACGGGGTTTTCTGGTTTTAGAGTTCAGCGCCGCGCGTCTTCTCCGACGCGCGGGGACAATCGGAACAATAAAAACTCGACGCCGCCGATTTCCCGGATTGCCAGGCGAAGCGCTTTTCTTTAAAGCCTCGCCATGACCCAGACAGCACATCCCGACTCCGTTCTCATCGTCGATTTCGGCAGCCAGGTGACCCAGCTCATCGCACGGCGCGTGCGCGAGGCCGGCGTCTATTGCGAGATCGTTCCCTTTCAATCCGCCGAAGAGGGCTTCAAGCGCCTGCAGCCGAAGGCGGTGATTCTGTCCGGCAGTCCGGCTTCGACGGTCGACGAAGGGTCGCCGCGAGCACCCCAGATCATCTTCGACAGCGGCCTGCCGCTCTTCGGCATCTGCTACGGTCAGCAGACGATGTGCATGCAGCTCGGCGGCAAGGTCGAAAGCGGCCATCACCGCGAATTCGGCCGCGCCTTCCTCGACGTCGACAAGGACTGCCAGCTGTTCGAAGGCCTCTGGTCCTCCGGTTCGCGCCATCAGGTGTGGATGAGCCATGGCGACCGCGTCACGGCGCTGCCGGATGGTTTCGAGGTGGTCGCCACCTCTTCCAATGCGCCCTTCGCCTTCATCGCCGACGAGAAGCGCAAATATTACGGCGTGCAGTTCCATCCGGAGGTCGTCCATACGCCCGACGGCGCCAAGCTGATCGGCAACTTCATTCACAATGTCGCGGGCATCAAGGGTGACTGGTCGATGTCGGCCTATCGCCAGAAGGCGGTCGAAGAGATCCGCAAGCAGGTGGGCGACAAGCGCGTCATCTGCGCGCTTTCGGGCGGCGTCGACAGCTCCGTCGCGGCGCTGCTGATCCATGAGGCCGTCGGCGACCAGCTGACCTGCATCCTCGTCGACCACGGCCTGATGCGCAAGGACGAGGCGGCCAATGTCGTCGCCATGTTCCGCGAGCATTACAATCTGCACCTCCTGCATGTCGATGCGTCGGACCGTTTCATCGGCGAGCTCGAAGGCGTCAGCGATCCGGAGACCAAGCGTAAGATCATCGGCCGGCTCTTCATCGAGACCTTCGAGGAAGAGGCGAAGAAGCTCGGCGGCGCCGATTTCCTCGGCCAGGGCACGCTCTATCCCGACGTCATCGAGAGCGTTTCCTTCACCGGCGGCCCGTCGGTGACGATCAAGTCGCATCACAATGTCGGCGGCTTGCCGGAGCGCATGAAGATGCAGCTCGTCGAGCCGCTGCGCGAACTCTTCAAGGATGAGGTGCGCGCGCTCGGCCGCGAGCTCGGCCTGCCCGACAGCTTCATCGGCCGCCATCCCTTCCCCGGTCCGGGCCTTGCGATCCGTTGCCCCGGCGGCATCACCCGCGAGAAGCTGGAGATCCTGCGCGAAGCCGATGCGATCTATCTCGACGAAATCCGCAAGGCCGGGCTCTACGACGCCATCTGGCAGGCCTTCGCCGTGCTGCTGCCCGTCCAGACCGTCGGCGTCATGGGCGACGGACGCACCTACGAATTCGTCTGCGCATTGCGCGCCGTCACGTCAGTCGACGGCATGACGGCGGATTTCTACCACTACGACATGGAATTCCTCGGCCGCGCCGCCACTCGCATCATCAACGAGGTGCGCGGCATCAACCGCGTGGTCTACGACGTCACATCGAAGCCGCCCGGCACGATCGAATGGGAATGAGGGCAGAAGCCGCCGTCCGAGACCGCTATTTCAGCGGCAGAAACAGCTCCGCCACCGCCTCATGCTCCGGCACCTCCGGGAAGAAGCTTAGCCGCTGGCAATAGATCGGGAAATCGCGTGCTTGCTCGCCGCTCGCCGGAAGCCAGTCGCGATAAAGGTAGAGTGCCGGCCTCCAGATTATCGGTATTGCCGAGGACGCGCAGCACCGCGCAGCGCCCGCCGGGGATCTCGCCGGCTTTGATCCCTTCGCCCGCCTCGATCGGCCGGCTGGTCCCCACGCAGAGGTCGACGCTATAATCGGCAGGCTCAGCAGGGCGCCGTTCTGAACGCCAGACGTTGAAGGTCGGACTTGTCCTGGGGTGCAGACCGGCGGCCTTGCGCCAGGCGATGAACCGCTGGATGGTGGCGGCGAGCATCGCCGGGTCACCCCGATGCTGCATGATCGCCACCGGCGTGGGCGGCACATTGCGGATCGTCATGTCGTTGGGGGTAAAAGTCTTCTGCATCAGCTTGCTCCTGGCGTTGCCGAGAGGTCCGAAGGCCGCAAGCCACGGCTCCCAGTCGGGAGACTTCCGGAACGACGAAGGCGATTGACCGAACCTTTGCCGAAAGGCGCGGGCGAAAGCATCCGGTGCGGTGTAGCCGGCCTTCATCGTATAGCCAAAAACCAATTGCAAATTAAAATCAGTTGATCTAGCCTGTTTCCTATCGGTGCGCAGCCGAACGCACGTGGATGCTCCGTTCAAAAAGGGAAGTTGGCATGGCCAAGCTCGTATTCGGGATGAACCAGTCGCTGGACGGCTACGTCGACCACACGGCCTTCGGGCCAAGCCCCATCCTCTTCCGCCACTTCGTCGAGCAGGCTCGGAGGCAGGCGGGCAGCGTCTACGGCCGCCGGATGTATGAGGTCATGCGTTATTGGGATGAGGATCATCCCGAGTGGAATGCAGAGGAACAGGCCTTTGCAGCGGCGTGGCGGAAGCAGCCGAAATGGGTGGTCTCGCGGTCATTGACGTCGGTCGGCCCCAACGCCAGCCTTGTCGGGGATGATCTCGAGGGCGCGATGCGCGCTCTAAAGGCCGAGCGTGACGGAGAGATCGAAGTTGCCGGGCCGGACCTGGCGCAAAGCCTTACCGGACTCGGCCTGATTGTCGTGCTTGGCCACGGCAAACCATATTTCGCCGGGCCCCGACCGCCGCTTCGTCTTGTGAGCCATAATCTGATCGACGAGAATGTGATCAAGCTCACCTATGTTCCTGCCTAATGAGGAGCCGCAAGTGACGTTGCCGGCGAAGACGGAAGGCACGCATAGGCCGGCCGAGGTTCAGTCACCACGGCCGGCCTTGATTGTGTAAGGACGTTGCGGATCCAGAGCCAGCTTCAGCGGCCGTAAGTCACCTCGATCGAGGCCTTGTCGAGCGTGTTGGCCCTGACATAGAAGCCGACCATGGCGCCCGGCGCCGTCTCCGGAAGCGGAAGCTTGTCCACCTTGAGCGCGTAGACGGTGAACTGGTAGCGGTGCGGCTTATCGCCGGTCGGCGGGCATGCGCCGCCATATCCGGAAGTGCCAAAATCGGTGTGACCTTCCACGGCGCCTGCGGGAAGCTTCTTGCCACCACTTGCGCCGGTGGCAATCTTCGAAATATCTGCGGGGATATTGAACACCGACCAATGCCACCAGCCGGAGCCTGTGGGCGCATCCGGATCGTATGCCATGACGGCGAAGCTCTTGGTACCCTCGGGCGCGCCCGACCAGGCCAGTTCCGGCGAAATGTTTCCGCCCGAGCAGCCGAAGCCGTTGAAGACCTGCGCGTCGGCCATGGCCTTGCCGGCGGCTAGATCCTTCGAGGTGAGCTTCATTTCGGCGTGGGCGGCCGTGGCGCCGAAGACGGAGGCGGCCATAAGTGCTGCTGTGATCAAACGCATTGTTGTTCTCCTTGGTTGACGATGCCGGGAAACTATCGTCACCGCGCCAGCGCATCTGCCCCGCTCTGCTCAATTTCTGCCCCGATCCGCTCAAAGTGCTCGGGGCCGCTGCGTACATGACGCGGGCTGACGCCAAACCGCTCCTTGAAGCGTGCGGAAAATTGCGAAGGCGAATCGTAACCGACCTCCAGCGCAACCTGCGCCATCGGCAATGTCGTCGTCTGGATAAGCGCCAGAGCGCGGTTCATCCGGGTATCGCTCAAGACCTCGCTGAAGGCGGTATTCTCGGCGGAGAGCCTCCGCCTCAGCGTCGCCTCACTCATGTTGAACAAGCCCGCAGCATTCGCCAGCGTCCAGGCGCCGGCCGGATCAGCTTCGATCATCTGCCGCAGCCGGTCCTCAAGTCGAGGGCTTTCGCATCGGCCGAGCACCGCCCCGCAGAGCGCGAACCAGGTGACGAGTTCCATCAGACGGGCCTTGGCGATGGCGCCCGGAAGCCGCGCCAGATTGCCCGGCTGACTGCAATATTCGAACAAGGCAGCAGCTTCCTCCGGCAGCCTCGAGGTGCTGGCCGGAAGAGGCCGTGATGGCACGGCGACCGATCCCATCCTATCATAAGCGTCCTCGAAAAGCTGTCGCGGAATTGGAAGCGCCAGGGTCTGATATTTCTGCGGCGCCTTCGGAATGTTCTCCATCGTCAACGGCCGGTGGTCGGGCAAGAGGCCGTAATCGCCGGCCTCAAGGCGCAAAGGCTTGTCATCCGACATGACGATCTTCGTTCCAGACTGGACCTGGATCAGCAGCGGGCTGGTCGTGACGAGGCGATGGAAGCAGGCTCGCCCACCCTGGCGGATCAATGCCCTGGTCGGAATGGGAAAGACGTCGTCGAGCATATTTTCTCCGCCAGCGGATGTTCAGAACGGCGACCGGAGGGGCCAGCATGACGTCGCCCGCTCGGCCATCGACTAGGTGCTCGGGAATACCAAAACCACATGCCGGCAGCAACCATGCCAGCGGCACGGCACTTGATTAGGCCTAATTACCGGCCGACCGGCGCACATAGTCGACCAGCGCGCGCAGTTTCACTGGCTGCCTCTGGCGCCTGGGATAATAGAGATAGAAGCCCGGAAATGGCGGGCAGAACTCCACCAGCAGCGGCACGAGTTCGCCGCGATCGATATAGGGCTCGAAAGTTTCCACCATGCCGAAGGTGATTCCGGCCCCAGCGCAGGCGATGCGGATCATCATTCCCATGTCATTGGTCGTGACCACGGGATCGACGGCGACGTCGAAGTCGCGGTCGTTCTCCGTGAACTCCCAGCGATAGGGCGCGGTATCCGGGCGCGGCCGCCATCCGATGCAGGCGTGGTTCTCCAGGTCGCGGGGATGGCGAGGCGAACCGTGACGCTCGAGATAGCTTGGCGATGCGGCGGCGCATTGTCTCTGTGGAGACGAAACCGAAATCGCGATCATATCCTGCTCGATCACCTCGCCCAGTCTCACACCAGCGTCGAAGCCGGCTTCGACGATGTCGAATTCGTCATCGGTGATGGTGATATCGAGCTTGATGCCCGGGCAGGCCTGCATAAAGCCGGCGAGCAAAGTCCCGGATAGGAAGCGCTCGGCGATGGAGGAAACGGTGATCCGCAGCAGGCCGCTCGGGCGCGCCTGCATGTCGCGCACCGTCTGCATCGCATCCCTGACCTGGCGCATCGAGGGACGAACCACCTCAAGGAAGACTTCGCCGGCCTCGGTCAGGCTGACGCTGCGCGTCGTGCGCTGAACCAGGGGCGCACCAAGCCGGTCCTCAAGACGCTGCAAGGCCTGGCTGACGGCGGAGCGGGTCACGCCCAGACGCTCGCCGGCGAGCCGGAAATTCCGGGCCTCCGCTACGGCGAGAAAGACTGAAATGCCTTCGAGATCATCGGCCATTGGTTAGCAATGTTAACCAAGCCATCCGGCATTGGCAACTTAATCGCGCGGCTCGCCAAGATTATCTTCCTGTCGAGGTCAAGGCATGGCCTAGCCCCAAGCGCTCCCCGCTCGAAAGGAGGCGCGATGCGAAAGTTTTACAGCAGCCCAGTTCTGCATCTCTTCACCGCCATCATTCCGACCGGCACCGCGACGCCGGCGTGGTCGGCCGACGCCCCGAACGTGCGAAAAACCAAGTTCCAACAGCCAAGCGAGAACACCATGCAGCAGCATCCCTATGTCGGAATGTGGGTCACCGACGACGGCCGCGTCCGACACGGACTCCTGCCCGACAATCGTTACGACGAGGCCCGCGGAAGCCGGGAGAGCGCCTATCGCGGACGCTACGAAGTCACCGGAACGCACATTGAATACTGGGACGATACGGGCTTCACCGCCGACGGCGATTTCGTCGACGACAATACGCTCCATCACGGCGGCATGGTGCTTCGCCGCAAATGACCGCTCGCGCACAGGAAAGGGCCGCATAGGACGGCCGGAAAGGATGACGACCATGTCTTCCACCACACCCATCTGGTTCATCACCGGCGCATCATCCGGCCTCGGCCGGGCACTCGCCGAAGCGGTCCTGGCGCGCGGGTGGCGCGCTGCCGTTACGGCGCGCAGACCCGATACGCTCAGCGATCTCACAGCAGCGCATGGGAAGCGGGCGCTGGCCCTCGCCCTCGACCTAACCGACGGCCGCTCCATCGCCGCTGCGGTCCACGCCGCCGAGGCGCATTTCGGCGCCATCGATGTTCTCGCCAATAATGCCGGCTACGGCTATCTCTCGGCGATCGAAGAGGGCGAGGATGCCGAGATCCGCGCCCAATTCGAGACCAATGTCTTCGGGTTGATCGCCGTGACCAAACAGGTTCTGCCCGGCATGCGCTCACGCCGGCAGGGGCATATCTTCAACGTCTCGTCGCTCGGCGGGCTCGTCGCCTTCGCCGCGACCGGCTACTACCACGCCACGAAATTCGCGGTCGAAGCCCTGTCGGAATCGCTGGCCCATGAGGTCGGGCCGCTTGGCATTCCTGTGACGATCCTGGAGCCCGCCGGCTTCCGCACGGATTGGGCCGGCCGGTCGATGGTCGAATCCAGCACGATCATCGAAGACTATGCCGAGACCGCGGGCAAGCGGCGCCAGGCCACCCGCTCAATCTCCGGCAAGCAGCCGGGCGATCCCGCGCGCGCGGCAAGCGCAATCATATCGGCCTTCGAGGCGGGCGAACCGCCGCTGCGTCTGCTGCTCGGGGCAGCTTCCCTGAAGATCGCCCGCGATCGGCTCGACACGCTGCGCGCCAATTTCGATGCGTGGGCGAAGACGACTCTCAGCGCCGATTTTCCGAATTGACCATCACGAAAATCCTCAATCTGCTCATGGAGTTTGAAATGTCTGATATCGAAGGAAAAGTCATTGCCATCACCGGAGCCAGCAGCGGCATTGGAGAGGCCACGGCAAAAGTGCTGGCCGCCGCCGGCGCGCGAGTCGTGATCGGCGCGCGCCGCAGCGACCGCCTGGAGGCGCTCGCCGGCGAAATCGAAGCCGGGGGTGGAACGGTGCGTCTGCGCAAGCTCGACGTCACCGACCGTGTCCAGGTGGAAGCCTTTGCAGGCTTCGCCAAGGCCGAATTCGGCCGGCTCGATGTCATCATCAACAATGCCGGCGTCATGCCGCTGTCGCCGCTCGACGCGCTCAAGGTCGACGAGTGGGACCGGATGGTCGACGTCAACATCAAGGGTGTCCTCTACGGCATAGCGGCAGCGCTTCCGATCATGAAGGCACAGGGATCGGGGCAGATCATCAACCTGTCTTCGATCGGCGGCCACAGCGTCTCGCCGACCGCGGCCGTCTATTGCGCAACGAAATTTGCCGTGCGGGCGATTTCGGACGGGCTACGGCAGGAGACCGACCGTATCCGCGTGACCGTCATCTCGCCCGGCACGACGACATCCGAGCTTGCCGACACGATCACCGACACGACGGCGCGGGACGCCATGAAGGCTTTCAGGGCGATCACCATCAGCCCGAAAGCCGTCGCCAATGCGATCCTCTATGCCATCAGCCAGCCTGACGACGTCGATGTCAGCGAAATCATCATCCGCCCGACGGCCAGCCCGCATTGAGCAGCCACGTCCCGCGGAATTGTCCGGCCGCTCAAAAGCCCAGCGACTGCTGGGCAGGCGGCGGCGGGCCGAGGCTGACGCCTTCGAGCTCCAGCATGCGGGCCTTCGATGACGAGCCGCCGGGCGCCGAGAAGCCGCCGATCTTGCCGCCGGCGGCAAGCACCCGGTGGCAGGGGATAATCAGGGCGACCGGGTTCTTGGCCATCGCCTGGCCGACGTCGCGAGCCGCTTCCGGCCCGGCGCCGAGTTCCCTGGCCAGCGCGCCGTAAGTGGTCGTGCTGCCCCAGCCAACACGCCTTGCCGCCGCATAGATATCCCGGAAGAAGTCATTCTGGTCGGCAAGATCGAGTTCGACGCCCGAGAAATCGGTTTCCTCGCCTTGGAAATAGCGCCTCACGGCCGCTACCGTCTCCACCACCTCAGGCGTCGGGGCGCCGGGTTGGGCATCCGGCAGGCGGCGCAGCAGCAGCCGTTCCGTCGCCTCCGCGGTTTTCGTCGGTAATTGGAAACGGGCGATGCCGGCGTCGCTCCAGGCGATGCCGCAGAAGCCGCCAGCGGTTTCGAAGATGAGATAGTGATGCATCGTCTCGGCCATGACACAGCCTCCGCATTTACGATCTCCCAAAGGATCCTATGGCGAGACCCCGGTTTCAACCCGTTTCTTGCGAAAATCGTTCTTTTTTTGTTCCTATCGGCTTGGAAGCCGATGAAGCAGGCGCTTTTGATGTTCGTCCGTGATCTCGACGGCAAGGCAAGATCAACATAGCGGCAACCTGCTTTTCTTCGGGATTGCCCCCGGTTGAGACAAGGGTGCCGGTGAGGCTTGCGCTCGCCGGATTTCCGCGCATAAAGCTGGTCGGCTGGTGAACGCGGAGCAAGGACAGCATGGAAGGTTCGGAGATCATCATCCCAGGCGATACGCCGGGAACGGAGTGGCGGCTGCCGGTGCTGCGTTTTGCGGGCCGTAATCCGAAGGCTCCGAAGGCCTATATCCAGGCGGCGCTTCACGCCGGTGAGCTGCCGGGAACGGCGCTCCTGCATTTCCTTTGCGAGCGCCTGCGGCGGGCGGAAAGCGAAGGCGCGGTCGCCGGCGACATCACCATCGTGCCGCAGGCCAACCCGATCGGCGCGGCGCAATCGCATTTCGGCGACTTGCAGGGCCGCTTCGATCTCGGCTCGCGTACCAATTTCAATCGGGATTTTCCGCTGATCAGCGTCGCCGATCGGCCGATGCTGACGGAAGACCTGAATGATTATCCGGCTACGGACCAGCTGAAGCGGCGACTTCTGGATATGGCGCTCGGCGCCGATCTCGTCCTCGATCTGCACTGCGACGATGAATCGCTGCAATATGCCTATATCGATGAGGCCTTCTGGCCGGAGGCGGCCGATCTTGCCGCCGCGCTCGACATGGAGGCGGTGCTGCTTTCGGATGGCGAAAGCTCGGCCTTCGAGGAGGCCGTCGGTTTTGCATGGAAATATGCGGTTCCCGGTGAACGACAATCCCGGCTGCCGGGCAAGCTTTCGGTCACGGTCGAGCTGCGCGGCAAGCGCGACGTCGATCCGCTGCTGGCGAAGCGGGATGCGGACGGGCTCTGGCGTTTTCTCGCGGCACGGGGGATCGTGAGCGACGACAGAATGGCGCCGGCCATGTTTGCCGGTCCCGCCGTGCCGCTCGACAATGTCGAGATCATTCGCGCTCCCGAAGGCGGCGCCGTGCTCTTCCATCGCACGATCGGCGACAGGGTTGCAGAGGGCGAGCTTCTGGCGACGATCGTCACCCGGCCCGGTCGGCCTGACGGCAGCATCGATCTGCATGCACCGCAGGATGGGCTGGTCCTGACCCGAACCTCGGATCGGCTGGTGCGCCGGCGCGGCGACCTGATGAAGATCGTCTGCGCCAGGCCGAGCAAGGCCGCACGCAAGGCCGGCACGCTGGAGAGTTGAACAAACGGTGCCCGGGATAAATGCCGGGCGGCATTTGCGCCGTCTCTCGCGCATGTTATCCCGCTGCCATCACAGGGAGAACGATCGGGCATGGCCGTCACCATCTATGGGATCAAGAATTGCGACACGATGAAGAAAGCCCGCAGCTGGCTGGAAGAACACGGCGTCGCCTATGAGTTTCACGATTACAAGGCGTTCAGCATCGACCGCCCCCATCTCGAAGCCTGGATCGACCAGGCCGGCCTTGATGCGGTGCTCAACCGCGCCGGCACCACCTTTCGCAAACTGCCCGATGCCGAGCGCGAGAATCTGAGCCGGGAAAAGGCGATCGCGCTGATGCTCGACCAGCCGTCGATGATCAAGCGGCCGGTGCTGGAGACCGAAGGCAAGCTGGTGATCGGCTTCAAGCCGGAGAATTACGCGGATATATTCGGGCGCTGAGCAATGTCCAAGACCACGCGCGCGACACAGGTTCTTTCCCAGGCAGGCGTCGCCTTCACCATCCACATCTATGTTTATGACCCGGGCGCGGAGCGCGTCGGGCTGCAGGCGGCGGAAGCCCTTGCTGAGGCGCCGCAGCGGGTGCTGAAGACGCTAATGGCCGAGGTGGACGGCAAGCCGGTCTGCGTCGTGGTGCCTTCGGATCGCGAGGTCAGCATGAAGAAGCTCGCCAGCGCCTTTCGCGGCAAGTCGGCCAATATGATGAAGCCGGCCGATGCCGAGCGGCTGACCGGCTACCATGTCGGCGGCATCAGTCCCTTCGGCCAGAGGAAGGCCGTGCCGACGGCGATCGAGGAAACCGCTCTCGCCGAACCGCTGGTCTATATCAATGGCGGACAGCGCGGGCTGCAGGTGCGGCTTGATCCGAAAGATGCGCTGAAAGCGTTGAAAGCGGTCGGTGCATCATTGATCGCCTGATTAGAGGAAACGCGCGAGTAGACCGGAAATCGCCTTCGCCTCGTCTTCGGCAAGCTTGCTGCCGACATGGGCCTCGATCGCTGCCGCATAGACAGCCCACATCCGTGTGCGAAGCGTTCGGCCGGCATCGGTAATCACAACCCAGCGCCCACGGCCGTCCTCGGCGAAGACCTCGCGCCGGACCAGGCCCTCTCTTTCCAGCCGGTCGATCAGCCGGGAAAGATTATACTGCGCCAGCAAGGTTCGCTCCTCGATCTCGTAGGGCCGCAGCTTGCCGTCTTTCGAGCGCGCCAATTCCCACAGCACGTCATACCAGGCAAGCGGCGGCATGCCGGCCGTTTTCAGATCGGCTTCGATCGCGGCGAGCAGCCGTTCGCCGGCGCGCATGATGCTGATCCAGGCAGAGGTGGCGGCTTCGCTCAGCTTCGTTGTCTTTTCCATCATAGATGCAAATACATTTATCTTGCATAAGGCCGCAAGCGCTATTATATGCAAATGCATCTATTAAAACGAGGAGACGTTCATGAGCAGGCTTACCCTCATCAGCCATCATCTCTGCCCCTATGTGCAACGCGCCGCCATCGTACTTCGCGAAAAGGGTGTTCCCTTCGAGCGCATCAACATCGACCTTGCCAACAAGCCGGACTGGTTCCTGCAGATCTCGCCGCTCGGCAAGGTGCCGCTGCTGAGGATCGAGGACGAAGAAGGCGGCGAGGCCGTCCTCTTCGAAAGCAGCGTCATCTGCGAATATCTGGAGGAGACGCAGCCGGGGCCCGCCCTGCATCCTGCCGATCCGCTTGCCCGCGCCCGCCATCGCGGCTGGATGGAATTCGGCTCATCCGTGCTTTCCGATCTCTGGGGATATGAAACCGCCACGGACGCGGAACAGCTGGAGGCCAAGCGCAAGATGCTGATCGCCAAGTTCACGACGCTCGAAGGAGCACTCGCGGACGGACCTTATTTTTCCGGCAGCAGCTTCAGCCTCGTCGATGCCGTTTTCGCGCCGATCTTTCGGTATTTCGATGTTTTCGACAGGCTGGGAGATAGCGGCATCTTCGCGGGGCTTGAACGGGTGACGCGCTGGCGGAGCGCGCTCGGCGAACGGCGAAGCGTGAAAGACGCCGTCGGCGAAGATTATCCGCAGCGGCTGATGGAATTCCTCGACAAGCACAAGTCGATCCTGCTCGGCCTGCCTGCCGCGGCTTGACGCTTGCGCTGAAACCGGTCGGGCATCGCGCCGGCCGGTTTCGAATCGGCAGCGGCGCGCTTCATTTTCGCCGCAAACGGGTCTAAGTCTTTCAGCCTCTTGGAGCGGTTCAGCTTTCACGGAAGCGCAGAACCGCTCTACTCTTTTGTTTACGCAATTCCCGGCAAAAGCGCTTTGCGCTTTGCCTGAGAAAACCGCTTCGCACTTTTCCTGGAATTGCTCTAGCGTCGATGACAGAAGGCAGGTTGAATCATGACTTTCATGCCCCAGAGCCAGAACACCGTTGATCCCGTCAAGCTCGAGAAGCTCGCGGAAGTCGCCGTCAAGGTCGGTTTGCAGCTGCAGAAGGGCCAGGACCTGGTGATCACCGCGCCTGTCGTGGCGCTGCCGCTTGTCCGCCTCATCACCAAACACGCTTATCAGGCCGGCGCCGGGCTGGTGAGCGCCTTCTACTCCGACGAGGAAACGACGCTGGCGCGCTTCCAATATGGCAGTGACGAGAGCTTCGACCGCGCCTCCGACTGGCTCTACGAGGGCATGGCCAAGGCCTATGCCAACGGGGCGGCCCGCCTGGCCGTCGCCGGCGACAACCCGATGCTGCTTTCCGAACAGGATGCCGGCAAGGTCGGCCGCGCCAATCGCGCCACCTCCACCGCCTATAAGCCGGCGCTGGAAAAGATCTCGAATTTCGACATCAACTGGAACATCGTCTCCTATCCCAACCCCTCCTGGGCCAAGGTGGTCTTCCCCGACGACCCGGAGCCGATCGCGATCGCCAAGCTCGCCAAGGCGATCTTTGCTGCCTCGCGTGTCGATGTCAGCGACCCCGTCGCCGCCTGGGCGGAGCACAATGCCAATCTCGCCAAGCGCTCAGCCTGGCTGAACGGCGAGCGTTTTGCTTCGCTGCATTTCCGGGGGCCGGGCACCGATCTGACGGTCGGCCTCGCCGACGGACATGAATGGCACGGCGGCGCCTCCACCGCGAAGAACGGCATTACCTGCAATCCGAATATTCCGACCGAAGAGGTGTTCACCACGCCGCATGCATTGCGGGTCGAAGGTCATGTCTCGAGCACCAAACCGCTGTCGCATCAGGGCACGCTGATCGACAATATCCAGGTGCGCTTCGAAGGCGGGCGGATCGTCGAAGCCAAGGCGTCACGCGGCGAAGAGGTCTTGAACAAGGTGCTCGATACCGATGAGGGCGCGCGCCGGCTCGGCGAAGTGGCGCTCGTGCCGCATTCCTCGCCAATCTCGGCGAGCGGCATCCTGTTCTACAACACGCTGTTCGACGAAAACGCCTCGTGCCACATCGCGCTCGGCCAGTGCTACTCCAAGTGCTTCCTCAACGGCGCGACCCTCAGCCAGGAGCAGATCAAGGCGCAGGGCGGCAATTCCAGCCTGATCCACATCGACTGGATGATCGGCTCCAACAAGGTCGATATCGACGGCATCACACCGGACGGCTCGCGGGTCCCGGTGATGCGGCAGGGCGAATGGGCCTGAGCGGCATCACCTTGCGCTGACTGAGCCAGACGCCGGCAAGCACCAGGGCGAAACCGGCGATCTGCACCGGCGTCAGGCTCTGGCCGAGCGCCAGCCAGCCGAGCAGGGTCGCGACCACAGGGCTCAGAAAGCCGAGCGAGGAAATCGCCGAGGGCTCGACGCGCGACAGGCCGCGGAACCAGAGCAGATAGGTGAAAGCCGCACCCACCAGACCGAGATAGGCAATGCCGGCAATGTTTGCGATGTTCGGCGACGGCAGCGCCGGTTCCAGGAAGAGCGCAAAGGGTACCAAGAGAATACCGCCTGCCGACAGTTGCCAGGCGGTGAAGGTGAGGTTCGACACCGGCGGCGCCCAGCGCCGTGACAGCACGGTGCCGAACGCCATCGAAACCGCGCCGGCGATACCGGCGGCGACACCCACGGGATCGAGGCTCGCCTTCGGCGTCAGCACCAGCAGCGCGACCCCGGCCATGCCGGCAAGACCCGCCAGCACGGCAAGTGGCCGGACCGGCTTGCCGAGGAAAAGCCGCGACAGGGCGATGACGATCAGCGGCTGCACGGCACCGACGGTCGCGGCAACGCCGCCGGGCAGCCGGTAGGCGGAGACGAACAGCATCGCCCAGAAGAACGAGAAGTTCAGCGCCCCGAGAAGGAAGGCGCGGCCCCACCAGACGCCCGTCGGCAGCTTCCGAACAATCAGTAGCAGAAGCAGGCCCGCCGGCAGGGCGCGCAGCAGAGCGACCGTCAACGGATAGCCCTGGGGCAGGAAGGATGTGGTGACGAAATAGGTGCTGCCCCAGATAGCGGGGGCGACAGCGGTCGTCAGCACATCCGCCAAGTATCGAGAATTTTTCTTCATCTCAAGAATCTCTACATCAAGATAAATTCGAACATAACGCAATTTATCTTGACGTCAAGGTATGCAGTGGTATCCATCCCACATGGGTGAAGCGAAGCAAGATCACGTCGACCGGATTCTGGCGCAATGGCGGCGCGAGCGGCCGGATCTCGACGTCGAGCCGATGGGCATCCTCGGGCGCCTGAAACGCCTCGGCACCTATCTCGGCCGCGAAGTCGAAGCCATGCTCATGAAGCACGGGCTTTCCACCTCGGCCTTCGACGTGCTGGCCACACTTCGCCGCTCCGGCGCACCTCATCGGCTTTCGCCGGGCGAGCTCCTGGAAATGACCATGGTCAGCTCCGGCACGATGACGAACCGGATCGACCAGCTGGAGAAGGCGGGCCTGGTCGAGCGCATCGTCAATCCGCAGGATCGGCGCAGCGTGCTGATCGCGCTGACCGAAAAGGGGCTTGCGACCGTCGAAGAGGCGGTCGGCGCGCATGTCGCCAACCAGCAGCGGCTGACGCGCAACCTGACGGCCGAGGACAAGGCCGAGTTTGACCGACTGCTGAAGAAATTCCTCGCGGATTTCGAATAATAAGAGCCTTTCCTGGTCAGATTGAAGCATTCTGTTGGCTCAAACGGAGTCGGATGGTCGACCGGCCGGCGCGCGTCGTAGCCAAGCTCTACGGCCAAGCCGGCCGGTCGATCAGCCGGCCCGTTTCAGCCCTCCGGCAGAATGCTTCAATCTGACCAGGAAAGGCTCTTTAGATGGCGGCGAGCGCCTTGCTGACACGCTCCAGATGCGCCCTGCGCCTGGATTCCGTGGCGCGGTCCATATCGTGGAGGCTCAGCATGCGGAAGATAAGCTTCCTCGAACAGAAGTTGGCGATACCGCGCTTCAGCAGGCGGCGAACGGGATCGCCCATATAGAGATGCACCAGCCACCAGGGCGAGCCCGTCGTCGTCAGCGCATAGAGCAGCCTGATATTGGTGAGCTCAGGCACGATCCGGCCGCCAGCGGCGTCATGCGTGAAGGCCACACCTGGCGCGAAGACGCGGTCGAAGAAGCCTTTCAGGATGGCTGGGAAATTGAACCACCACTGCGGAAAGACGAGGACGAGACCATCGGCCGCCTTCAGCCGGGCAACGATATCGGCCACATCAGAGGTGTCGTAGGGCATATCGAAGTAAGCACGGCGCTCGGCCTCGGAGAGTCGTGGATCGAAATCCTCGGCATAGAGATCGAGCAGATCGACGGCATGACCGGAAGCTTCCAGCGCTTGGCGAGCCGTGTGCGCCACCGCGGCAGCAAAACTGTCCGACAAGGGATGGGCGAGCACCAGCAGGATCCGCATCGTTAGAACAGGCTTCCCTGCTTCGTCGGTTCCGCCGGTTTTGTGCTGCGCTTCTTGGCGCCGCCAGGCGAGATGCTGCCTTCCGTGGTCATTGCGCCGACACGGCCGTCGGCAAATTCGATGGCGATGCCCATGCCGGCGGAAAGTGCGGCCGCCTGCGAGACCGGCCTGTTGTCCTCGTCGCGAATGACGGCGTAGCCGCGCTTCAGCACGTTCTTGTAGGAGAGCGACTGCAGCACGCGGTCCTGCGCGGAGAGCTCGGCGCGGCCGCGCGTCAGCTGGTGGCGGATCGCCGTATCGGCATGGCGCGAAAGGTTGCCGAGCCGCTCGCGACTGCGGTCTGTCTCGGTCTTCAGCCGGGCCGGCAGCGAGGCGAGGATGGCCTCGGCGCGGTCAATGCGGGACTTCGAGCGATCGACCAGGCGCTCGACGGTGCGCTCGGCCCGCGCCATGCGCTCGCTCAGAAGCTGGCGTCGCTCGGCGATGCGATTGGAGAGCACATCCGGGCGGAGATGCGAGGCGATGCGCTCGAAGCCGCGACGCTTGTTGATGGTGTTGAGTTCCAGCCCGCGGCCGAGGCCGGCCGCCGTCTCGTCGAAGCGGCGGCGCGGCAAGGCGAGAAGCTGATCAAGCGAGGGCAATGCCCGCATCAGACTACGGACGGACTGGCGGCGCTGATCCATCTGCCGGTTCATGCAACCCTGCAGGCGGGCGGCAAGTGCGGCCGCCTGCGCTTCGAGCTCCGCCTTGACGGGCACAGCCATCTCCGCCGCCCCGGTCGGCGTCGGAGCGCGCACATCGGCGGCATAGTCGATCAGCGTCCAGTCGGTCTCATGGCCGACGGCCGAGATCAGCGGTATGCGGCTTTCGGCAGCAGCGCGCACGACGATCTCGTCATTGAAACTCCAGAGATCTTCCAGGCTGCCGCCGCCGCGCGCGACGATCAGCACATCCGGACGCGGAATGGCGCCGGCGGGGTCCAGCGCGTTGAAGCCGCGGATGGCGTTCGCCACCTCCTCGCCGGATCCCTCCCCCTGCACCTTCACCGGCCAGACGAGGACTTGCACGGGAAACCGGTCGGAGATGCGGTGAAGGATATCGCGGATGACGGCGCCGGTCGGCGAGGTGACGACGCCGATCACATGCGGCATGAAGGGCAGCCGCTTCTTCCGGGCCGCATCGAACAAGCCTTCGCCGCCGAGCCTGCGCTTGCGCTCCTCGATCAGCGCCATCAGCGCGCCGGCGCCTGCCGGCTCCAGTGTCTCGATGACGATCTGATATTTCGAGGAGCCGGGAAAAGTGGTGACCTTGCCGGTGGCGATTACCTCCATGCCTTCCTCAGGACGGAACTTCAGCCGCGAGAAAGTGCCTTTCCAGATAACGGCGTCGATACGGGCGCGATCGTCCTTCAGTGCGAAATAAGCGTGGCCGGAGGAGTGCGGACCCCGATAGCCGGATATTTCGCCGCGCACGCGAACCTGATCGAAGGCGGTTTCGACGGTGCGCTTGATCGAGCCGGAAAGCTCCGAAACCGAATATTCGGCAAGGTTGGTCGGCGAATCGCTGTCGAAGAGGTTGCTCATCCCTCCTTTCTATTTCCATTGGCGGGAAACGGGAAGGTCGCGACAGCCGGAGAGACCGTTTTCCCGACTGCTGAAACCGGTGGCGAGGCCGAGTCGTCGGCGTTGCATCAAGATTCACGCTCCGGGCATTGCGTGCATGCGGTCGTTGCAGCGATAAGAATGACAAGAAAAACGGGAAAATTCGCTCCGTCGGGGAACGCATAGATAAAACGCGCGTTTTCTCTGAAAGGGATTGCTAACCACCGCAATACAAAGGATTTTCAGCCGAGAGAGCCGGTAAATCTTTGTTAGTTGGCGCTTCCTATTCTTCCCCTCGTTCTCTCTGGGAAGGTGCTGAAATGATTATTCTCACAGCAGCAGCATTGGGCATCAGCGCCGGGTTAATGCGCTCGGCCGCCGGTATCGCATTGGTCGCCGCGCTGATCGGAATGAGCTTCACGCTGGCGGCGATAACCTCGCCGGGGCCGGTGTCACTTCTGGCGCTTGTTTATGCCATTCTCGGCTATAATGGCGGCCTTATCCTTTTCGTGCTCGGGCTTTATGCCAGCGACCGTCTGCGGGCCGTCCGCACGTCTCACTGACGTCAGCGCAACATAAAGGCTGTCGGCGTCAATTCGCCGTCGGCCGGTAGCGGAAGAACTGGACGCCCGTACCCGGCACCTGCGCCAGCGGCTCCAGATAGGGCGGAATATTCCCCTTGCCGAGTTCGGCATAGAGCCCATCTGGCTTCAATTTGGCGAGTTCGCGCGTCTGCAGGTCCTTCTGGCAGAAAGCAAGCGCCGTCACACCGGCTCCCTTCAGGAAGGCTTCCGCCTCCTGCGGTGTTGCCAGGCCGATATGCATTTCCGTCAGCATGCCGCCCTGATCGCGATGATAGGGGGCGGAGAGAACCCGGTTCTGCGTGAAGCGGAGGATCGGCACACCCATTTCCGATGGCGCGGAGACCAGGCCGGGCGGGAGTTCGGCAAGCGGTGCCAGCGCCTCTTTCGATGTGCAGGAAAGCGCTTTTGTCGGCTCCGCCGCCTTCTTCTGCGCATCGTTCTCCATCTGCAGCGAGACAAGCCCGCCACCGACGGCCCAGACCGCCGGAACGCTTGCAAGCACGCTCATCACATAGACGAAGGCAGCGGCGACATTCTCGCTGTCGCTGTTGGAGATGCGCCTGACATCAATGATCAGCAGGGCGAGCGGCAGGATCGAAAGCAGGTTCGAGAAGGAAGAGCCGCGCACCTGGACCAGCGCGATTGCCCAACTCGTGGCGATCAGGAAGAGCAGGATCAGGTGGATCTGCACGCGGTCGCGCTGAATGAGGCGAAAGATGCAGACGGCAATGGCGAAGAGGCCTGCCGCATAGAAGGCGCCGACCGCGGTGGGATCGGTGCGCGCCAGCGCCAGGAGCGATTGGGCTTCCGAAATATGCCGCAGCCAGAGCTCGACCAGCATCGGATCGAGATTGCCCAACGGATCGCTCAGGCATTGCGGCGCGATGACGATCGCCGCACCAAAAACGCCGACGCCGATAAAGGCGAGCGCGGTAAAGCGCAAGGGCCGACGCAAGCCGCTGGCAAAAACGGCCAAAAACAGCAGCAGGCCACCACCAATCGCCGCCAGACTGTAATAGCCGAGCGAGAGATTGTCGCAGGTGACCATCGAATAGAGCCGGGGCGGTACCGTTGCGAAGAAAAGAATGTTGATCGTAATCGTCAGCGACAGCCCGAAGGCCCGGGCGGCGACGGCGAAATTCTCCCCTTCCCATGCCCAGAGCAGGGCGACCGTGAGGCAGACGCCGGCGACGAACGGGGTGGTCTCGGCCCCGATGGCGATGGCGACAGCCGCCGCAACGCCGGCGACCGCGTAGCTCCAACCGCGACGTTCGGGATCCACGAGCATCGCCACCATCGTCGCGACCAGCGCCAGTTGCGCATTGTGATGATCGATGGCGCCCGGGGCGAAGCGGTTTCCGGTGTAGATCGCCGGAGCGGTGAGACCGAGGGCGATATGCATGCCCGCGACGCCGCCGATCCGCCGGCCGGCGACGCCCATGGCCAGCATGGCAGGAAAGATGAGCGATACGGGCCAGACGGCGAGCGCCAGCGCCTCGGCGGTTTCATACGGCGCAAACAGGCCGAAGAACCAGATCAGCGAAGCGATCGGCAGATCGATCAGCCTCGACCAGTGCATCAGCGTACCGCCGGCAAGGCCGAGACGATATTGCGTCAGATCGAACCAGCCCTGGCCGGCAAGAAAATCGCGAACCTCGACGAGACGCATGCCGTCGTCGTTGTCGGGACCGACATAATCGGTGGAGCCGGAGAATTTGGTAACAAGGATAACGGCGGCGAGGATGACACTATAGGCAATGACAGCCGGCCACAGACGCGTCAGCAGCCCCCCGAGCCGGCTCCGGCGGGCGGCGGTCACGGCGGATGCATCAGCGATCGGCTGCACGGCGTTCATCGTGGTTAGCGCTTCGTTTCCAGATGCCCGAACCTTAGCGGGCACCGATCAAGAAAGTGTAAAGCCGTCTGAGACCGCAGCCGATTTTGCCTGCGTCATAGGGTCTTATTAACGCTGCGTGATTTAGGCTGGTGGCGGCTTTTCAGTGTAACGAGTAGAGTCATGGCCCGAACGCTTACCCATTACCCGGACATTGCCGTCCTGCTTCCCTGCTATAATGAAGCTGCGACGATCGGCGCTGTGGTGCGGGGCTTCCGGGCGACGCTGCCGGATGCCGCGATCCACGTCTACGACAATAATTCCACCGACGGCACCGCGCTGCAGGCGATGCTGGCCGGAGCGCATGTCGTGCGCGAACGGCGCCAGGGCAAGGGGCACGTCGTGCGCCGCATGTTCGCCGACATCGAGGCCGACATCTATATCATCGCCGACGGCGACGGAACCTATGCGCCTGGCGACGCCGAGGAGCTCGTGCGAACGCTTCTAACCGAGCGCGCCGACATGGTCGTGGGAACCCGGCGCGGCGTGCATGCCGATGCCGGCCGTCAGGGCCATGCGCTTGGCAACCGGCTTTTCAACCTGCTCTACCGAACGATCTTCGGCCCCGACTTCACCGATATCTTTTCCGGCTACCGCGCTTTCTCACGTCGCTTCGTCAAGAGCTTCCCGGCGGTATCCGGCGGCTTCGAGATCGAAACCGAGATGTCGGTGCATGCCTCCCGGCTGAAGCTTCCGGTCAGCGAGCTGGAACTCGACTATGGCCGGCGCCCGGAAGGCTCGCATTCCAAGCTTTCGACGTTCCGCGACGGCGGAAAAATCCTCTGGATGTTCGCGATGCTGATGAAGGAAACCCGGCCCTTCGCCTTCTTCAGCGCGATCAGCGCCGCCTTCATGCTGACGAGCCTCGGCTTCATGACGCCGGTGCTGGCGGAATATTTCGACACGGGCCTCGTCAGCCGCATGCCGACCTGGGTGCTGTCGATGGCGCTGATGATGATCTCCTTCATGCTTTTTACCGCCGGCGTCATCCTGGATTCCGTGGCCCGCGCCCGGGCCGAGCAGCTTCGTATCCATTATATGAGCCTGGAGACCCCGAGTGCGGTCAAGGCACCGCTCGCCGACGCCAAACCGGCATCGCGCGATCGTCCCGGCAAGGCGGATGCGGCATGAGAAAGCTCGTCCGCTTCGCGATCGGCGGCGGCATCGGCTTCCTTGTCGATGCCGGCATGCTGGCGGCGCTGCTCCATCTGACGCCACTCGGACCGTTTCTGGCCCGGCTCGTCGCCATCGCGACGGCAATGGCGACCACATGGGCTTTCAACCGCAGCTTCACCTTCGATCGTTCCGGCCGGTCGCTTGCCGCCGAGGGTTTCCGCTACGGCTCGGTCGGCGTGACGGCGGCACTGGTCAATTACGGGCTATACTCTGCGCTGCTGCTTTCGCTGCCGGCGCTGCAACCGCTGGCGGCCATGGTGATCGCCAGCGTCGCCTCGATGGTCTTCAGCTTCTTCGGCTATTCGCGCTTCGTCTTCCGCGCGGAATGAGCGGAATGATCAGACTGCCTCCCAGCCGTCCTTCTCGCTGGCGCGGTAGATGGCATCGATCACCTTCTGGTTCAGCTTCGAGTTTTCGAGCGTGACGATCTCTTCCTTGCCGTTCTTGACCGCGCGAGCGAAGGCCTCGACCTCGCGCCTGTATTGGCGGCTGTCCTGATAGCGGAAGATGCGCGATTCATTGTGGCTGCGATCGGCGAGTTCGATCTCTTCCGGTCCCCAGCGATTGGCGTTGAAGGGCGATTTGACCTCGATGTAACCTTCGGTGCCGTGGAAGACCATGACCTGACGGTTGGCCATCTGTGTCGAGACATAGAAGCTCAGCTCGAAATCGCCGAAATCGGCCTTGACGCTGGAGTAGATATCGGTGCCGAAATCCGGATCGCGCTCGGTGATCGCCTGGACTGAGAGCGGCTCCTTGCCGGTGGAAAAACGCGTGCTCATGACGGGATAGACGCCGATATCGGGAAGGCCGCCGCCGCCGAGTTCCGGAACGTTACGCATGTTGGCGGGGTCTCGGTTGAAATAGGTGAAGGCGCCCTGCACATGTCGCAGCGAACCGATCGCACCCTCGGCTATCAGTGAGCGCACCTTCTGCCAGACCGGGGAATAGGTGACCATATAGGCTTCGGTGACCACCACGCGGTTGCGGTCGCGGGCAGCGATTACCGCGTCGATATCGTCGGCCTTCAGGGCCAGGGGTTTTTCGCAGAGCACATGTTTGCCGGCATCGGCTGATTTGATCGACCATTCGATATGCTGCGACGTCGGCAGCGGGATATAGACCGCGTCGATGACGTCGGAAGCCAGCATTTCCTCATAGGAGCCGAAGGCATGCGGCACGGAGAAGCGATCGGCCATCTCCCTTGCGCGCGTGAGATCACGGCTGGCAACCGCCGTGACGACGCAATTTTCCGCGTCCTGGATGGCGGGAACGACATTGTCGCGACCGATCTTCGCCGTTGAAATGATACCGAAACGCAGCATGTGCGAGCCTCCCAAAACCAATGTCGGCGAACCATATTCAGGCCTCCGCCGCGACGCAATGGCGCGACATGAAATTGCGGAAGCCGGGTTTGCCTGGCGCCGGGATCGCGCTAGCTTGGCCAGACGGCGTTCTGCCGTATCCGCGATTCAATACAGCCTTTTATATTCACCCATTTTGGAGAGCGTCATGAACATGCGCCGGCTTGGAAAAACAGGTCTTTCGATCTCGCCGATCGTCTTCGGCGGCAATGTTTTCGGCTGGACGGCCGACGAGAAAACATCTTTCGCCATTCTCGACGCCTTCTTCGACGCGGGGCTGAACACGATCGACACGGCGGATGTCTATTCCACATGGGTTCCCGGCAACAAGGGTGGCGATTCCGAGGAGATCATCGGGCGCTGGCTAAAGCAATCGCGGATCTCCCGCGACAAGGCCGTCATCATTACCAAGGTCGGCTCGGACATGGGGCAGGGAAAGACCCTCAAGGAGGCATACATCCTGAAGGCGGTCGAGGGTTCGCTGCGCCGATTGCAGACGGACTATATCGATCTCTATCTCTCGCACTGGCCGGATTCCGATACGCCACACGAGGAAACGCTTGGCGCCTTCGCCAAGCTGAAGCAACAGGGCAAGATCGGCGCCATCGGCTGCTCGAACTATGATGCGGATCTGCTCCAGGCGTCGTTCGACGCAGCCGAGAAGGCTGGCCTGCCGCGATACGACGTGCTGCAGCCGGAATATAATCTTTACGAGCGCGCGAGCTTCGAGGGGCAATTGGCCGAACTGTGCATCCGTCAGAATATCGGCGTCATCACCTATTTCAGCCTCGCAGCCGGTTTCCTGACCGGCAAATACCGCAGCAAGGCCGATACGCAAGGCCGCGCCCGCGAAGGCCGGGTTTCGCAATATTTCGACGCCAAGGGCCTGCGCATCCTCGCCGCGCTTGATCAGGTCTCGGCCGAGACCGGCGCCAAACCCGCGGAAATCTCGCTCGCCTGGCTTTTGCGCAAGAAAGGCGTCACGGCGCCGATTGCCAGTGCGACCAGCCTGTCGCAGCTTGAAAGCCTGGTGAAATCAGCAACACTCTCCCTTTCCAACGACGCAATGGCGCTGCTCGACGAAGCCGGTGCCTGAACAGGAATGCCATGACCGTAATCATTCGCGATGCCCGCCCGGAAGACGAAGCCCGTTGGCGTGAACTCTGGGCAGCTTATCTGGCCTTTTACGAGGTGAGCGTTGACGCTGACATCACCGACCAGACGTGGCGGCGAATCTTCGATCCGGCCTCGGCGATCGGCATGCGCGTCGCCGAGGCCGACGGCAGGATCATGGGCTTTGCTCTTTTCCTGACGCATGAGGGCACCTGGATCCGCGGCAGGGACTGCTATCTCGAAGACCTCTTCGTCGATCCCGATGCGCGCGGCAAGGGTGTCGGCCGGGCGCTGCTGGACGATCTCGTCGCGCTCTGCAAGGCCGAGGGCTGGTCGCGGCTCTATTGGCATACGAGCGAAGGAAACAAGACTGCCCGTGCGCTCTACGACAGCTACGTCGAGAGTGACGGCCACATTCGCTACCGCATCAGTTTCTGAGGGCGGGAAATCCCTCATACCATTCCGAATGGTCGCCTTCCCAGTTCCCCATGCCCGGCTTTGTCAGGATGCCGCGCGGCCTGACGTAGCTCTGGATCACCCGCTTCGGCCGTTCGTGCCATTGGATATTGAAGGCCGAAAGCTTTGGGAAGAAGCAGAGCGAGGCGTAGGGCAGATGGTCGTGGATCCACCAGGCGAGCCGCTGCCAATCGCTTTCATCGCGATAGCGGTCGATCATCCAGGGCACGGCAATGCAGACGGCGGCGCCCATGCAGCCGTCGAAATCCCTGATATCCCAGATGTGATGCGCAGCCGTTGCGGCATTGGTGGAACAGTTCAGATTGTTCGCGTTGCCGAAGCGGTTGACCTCAGGCGAGCGGTAGCCGGAGCGGATGTGAAGACGCCCGAACGTCGCTTCCAGCGGCTCCAGCAGTTCCTCGCAAAGTCTTTTGCCGGCTTCGATCGCCAGGTCGGGATCCTCGGGGATATTGGGAATCCGGTAGAAATCCGCGATTTCCGAATGCAGGAAATCGCGGAAGAAGAAGTTTTGCGACAGCCGCACGCGGCCGAGATCCTCCAGACCCTTCATCGAACCCGGCTTTCGCATGATCTTTTCGTCCTCCACTTCAGCGGCCGAATGATTGCCCGGCGCGGTTTTCCAGTCCACCCGAAATCGATCGGGAACAAATTGCGCGATCTTCGCTTCTTAGTGTGTCGCCGCATTCGCGGCCTTTCCCAAAACAAGGATCGAGAAAATGGCCAAGGAAAAGACGTTGGAAGACCTCTTCTACGACACGCTCAAGGACATCTATTTTGCCGAGCGGCAGATATTGCGCGCCCTGCCGAAGATGGCGCGCGCCGCCCAGTCCTCCGAACTGAAGGCCGGTTTCCAGAAGCATCTCGAGGAAACGGAAGCCCAGGTCGAGCGGCTGCAGCAGGTTTTTGAAAAGATCGGCAAGCGCGCCCAGGGCAAGACCTGCGAGGCGATCCAGGGCATTATCGCCGAGGGAGAAGAGATCATGGAAGAATTCAAGGGCACACCGGCGCTGGATGCGGGGCTGATCTCGGCTGCCCAGGCGGTCGAGCACTATGAAATCGCCCGTTACGGCACGCTGAAGACATGGGCCGCGACGCTCGGCCAGAAGGATGTCGTCGCCCTGCTCGACCAGACGCTGCAGGAGGAAACGGCCACCGACAAGATCCTTACCAAGCTCGCCACGACTGCGGCAAACCAGAAGGCAAAAGCCGCCTGACGAAACGAGGCAAACGAGCGGCGGCCCTCATCGGCCGCCCGCATCCCTCACCGCATACCTGAAGAAATCGATGAAGGCGCGCAGCGCCGGCCGCATTTGCCGTCGGCTCGGATAATAGACAAACCACCCGGGATAGGGCGCGCACCAATCCTCCAGCACCCGCACCAGCCTGCCGGCCGTCAGTTCGGTATGCACCCGCATGTCGAAGAGATAGGCAAGGCCGGCGCCGTTCAGCGCCGCGAGCAGGGCCAGCCGGTCCTCGCTGACAACAAGCGGCCCATCGACCGCGACGATCAGTTCCTGCCCATCCTTTTCGAATTCCCAACGATAGATGGAGCCGTTGGTGAAGCGTCGCTTGATGCAACGATGATGGACGAGATCGCGCGGGTGCTCCGGCTTCGGATAGCGCTCGAAATATTCCGGCGAGGCCGCGATCACCGTCGTCAGATTGGGTGAGATCCTGACTGCGATCATATCGGCCTCCAGGCTCTCCTCCAGCCGGATGCCCGCGTCGAAACCCTCCTTGACGATATCGGTGAAGCCGTCCTCATTGGCGATCTCCAGCGTGATATCGGGATAGGTGTTGAGAAAATCGCCAAGGCGCGGGGCGAGCAGGATATCGGAGGCGAAGCGCGGCGCAGTGACGCGCAGGTTTCCGGCCGGTTTGCCGCGCGTATCGTTGACCGCCTCCAACGCGACGCCGATCTCCTCGAGCGCCGGACGCAACCTTTCGAGAAGCAGCCGGCCTTCCTCTGTCGGCGCGACACTGCGGGTCGTACGCGCCAGAAGCCTGACGCCGAGACTGTCCTCCAGGCTCGAAATGGCGTGGCTGACCGCCGACGGCGCGACGAGCAGTTCCTTGGCCGCGGCCCGGAAGCTGCGATGCTCCGCGACGGCGGCGAGAACGGCGAGTTGAGAGAGTTGCCTTCTGTCCATTGATCGAAATTATAGAACAGGCTGTTAGAAACTGCATGCATTTTTTGATTGATACGGCGCCGATATAGTCTGCCCCTGCCGCAATGATCTCCCAAGCGGTTCGGCGCCAGCTCAGAAAAGGAGCGCATCATGAAAACCAGAAAACTCGGAAGCGATTTGTCGGTCTCTGCCGTCGGCCTCGGCTGCATGGGCATGAGCTTTGCCTATGGCGCCAGCGACGAAGCGGAATCAGTGAGGACACTGCACCGCGCCGTCGATCTCGGCGTCACCTTCTTCGACACCGCCGAGGTCTATGGCCCCTTCACCAACGAGGTTCTTCTCGGAAGAGCGCTGAAGCCCTTCCGCGACCGCGTGGTGATCGCCACCAAATTCGGCTTCAGGATCGATACCAGCCAGGCCGGCGCTGCCGCCATCGCCGGCGTCGACAGCCGTCCCGAACATGTGCGTGCGGTCGCCGAAGCCTCACTCAAGCGTTTGGGCATCGAGACGATCGATCTGCTCTACCAGCACCGGGTCGACCCCAACGTGCCGATCGAGGAGACGGTCGGCGCCATGGCCGAGCTTGTGAAGGAAGGGAAAGTTCGCGCCCTCGGCCTCTCGGAAGCCGGCAGCGCCACGATCCGGCGCGCGCATGGGGTCCATCCGATCGCAGCGCTTCAGAGCGAATATTCGCTGTGGACGCGCGATCCCGAAGAGGATGTGCTTGCCACCTGCCGCGAACTCGGCATCGGCTTCGTGCCCTACAGCCCGCTCGGGCGCGGTTTCCTGACAGGAGCGATCCGCAAGGCCGACGACCTTGTCGCCGACGATTTCCGCCGGCAGGTGCCGCGTTTCCAGGCGGAGAATTTCGACGCCAATGCCGCGCTTGTCGCAACGCTCGAAAAGCTAGCCGCCGCCAAAGGCGTGACCGCGGCGCAGCTGGCACTGGCCTGGGTGCTGAACCAGGGCGACGACATCGTGCCGATCCCCGGCGCGCGCAAGCTTCACCACCTCGAACAAAATGTCGCCGCTGCCGATATCACGCTCAGCGCGGAGGAGCTTGATCAGCTCGGCGAAGCGATCCCAGCGGCACAGGTCGCCGGCAAGCGCTATTCGGATGCCTCGCTTGCCATGACGAACATTTGAAAACGGACAAGCCCGGCCGGTCGCATAGGTCGGGCTTGCCTTCGCGGCCGGCGAAACTATCTAACGTCATCTTGGAGAACGGGATGGAAACATGTCGGACAGGCAGGCAGTCGAACAGACGGTTCATCTCTATGTCGAAGGCATGGCCTTCGCCAATGCGGCAGCCTTGAAGAAGGCCTTTCACCCGAAAAGCTCGATCATCGGCTATTACCAGAATGCCGTCGAATGGCTGACGCGGGACGAATTCATCGCCGCGATCCTGGCGGAGGAGCCCGCCGCGCCCGGCACGCAGCCTTTCATGGACATCCAGAACGTCGATGTCGAGGGTGACGCGGCAAGCGTCAAGGTCACCGACGATTTCGCCGGAATGCGCTTTACCGACTATCTCTCGCTGCTGAAGATCGAAGGACGCTGGGTGATCGTCAGCAAGCTCTACCATCTTCATACGTGAAAAGACCGGCCGCTTACGCGACCGGTCTCTTCAGTTTTCGGAAGATGAAGCTCAACTTCTGAGCACACCGCCGGTGAATTTCGTCACGCTCGCCACGATCTTCTGCGTCAGCGCCTCGAAATCCTCATCCGTCAGCGTGCGCTCGACCGGCTGGATCTGAACCTCGATCGCCACCGACTTCTTGCCCTCGCCGACCGATGCGCCCTCGAAGATGTCGAAGACATTAACGCCGGTGATGAGCTTGCGGTCGGCGCCGGTCGCAGCCTTGACGATCGCGCCTGATTCCACCGTCTTGTCGACGACGAAGGCGAAGTCGCGCTTGACGGCCTGGAACGGCGACAGATCGAGCGCCGGCTTGGTGCGGGTCGCCTTCTTCTTCGGCTCCGCCATAGCATCGAGATAGACTTCGAAGCCGCAGAGAGCGCCGGAGACATCAAGGGCTTCCAGCGTCAACGGATGGAATTCGCCGAAATAGCCGAGCACGATCTTTGGCCCCATCTTGATCGTGCCGGAGCGGCCAGGATGAAACCATTCGGGGCCGCCCTGCTCGATCTGGATGTTGCTCGTCGGCAGGCCGCAGGCTTCGATGACGGCGAGCGCATCGGCCTTGGCGTCGAAGGCGTCGACCGGCTTGCCGCCGCCCTTGGCTGCATTCGACCACATGCGGCCGGCGCCGGCGAGCGAGGCCGTGCCGCGGCGGATGCCGCCGGCGACGCGGCGCTGGCCTTCCGGCCGGTCGTTTTCATAGGTGCCCGAGACCTCGAAGATGGCGACGTCGGCATAACCCTTGTCGGCATTGCGCTGAGCTGCGGTCAGCAGACCCGGCAGCAACGACGGGCGCATGTCCGACATTTCGACAGCGATCGGATTGGCAAGCTTGAGGGCTGGCGAACCGCCGCCGAACAGCTTCGCATGTTCCTCCGCAATGAAGGACCAGGTGACGGCTTCGAGCATGCCGCGCGCGGCCAGCGCCCGCTTGGCCGCACGGGTGCGGATCTGCAGAGTCGTCAGAATCTTGCCGTTGACGGCGGCATGGCTTTCGAGCGGCGCCGGCTTGATATTGTCGACGCCATGGATGCGCATGACCTCCTCGACGAGATCCGCCTTGCCGTCGACATCCGGGCGCCAGGAGGGAACGGCGACGGAGACGCGCTCGCCGGAACCGGAGACCGTGAAGCCGAGACGCGTCAGGATCGTGTTGCTTTCCTCATTCGAGACGTCGAGGCCGGTCAGGCGCTTGACCTCCGAATAGGGGAAATCGACGACCTTCGGTTCGTAGCCGTGATAGCCGACAATCTCGGCCCTGGCGGCGGTGCCGCCGCAGAGTTCCAGCACCAGTTCCGTCGTGCGTTCGAGACCGGGAACCATGTATTCCGGATCGACGCCGCGTTCGAAGCGATAGCGGGCATCGGTGATGATGCCGAGACTGCGGCCGGATTTGGCGATGTTCATCGGATCCCACAGAGCGGATTCGATCAGGACGTCGACGGTGTTGTCGTCGCAGCCGGAATGTTCGCCGCCCATGATGCCGCCGATCGATTCGATGCCTTCTTCATCTGATATGACGACATTGTTCGGGCCGAGCTTGTATTCGCGCTGGTCGAGCGCCAGCACAGTCTCACCTTCCCTTGCCCGGCGGACAGTGAGATTGCCCTTTATCTTGGCGGCATCGAAGACGTGGATCGGGCGGCCCTGATCGAAGGTCATGTAATTGGTGATATCAACCAGCGCATTGATCGGGCGCAGGCCAATGGCGGTGAGCCGCTGCTGCATCCAGCGCGGGCTCGGGCCGTTCGTGACGCCGCGCACGAGACGCAGCGCAAAGCCTGGGCAGAGCCTGGGATCATCGAGATCGAGCGTCAGCTTCACCGGCGTTTCGCCTTCGATAGCGAAGGACGGCGCAGACCGCGTCTTCAGCGTGCCGAGACCGGAGGCGGCGAGATCACGGGCGATGCCGTGGATCGAGGTGCAGTCCGGCCGGTTCGGCGTCAGGTTGATCTCGATGACGGGATCGTCGAGATGGGCATAGGAAGCATAACTCCGGCCGACCGGCGCATCCTCCGGCAGATCGATGATGCCGTCATGATTGTCGGAAATCTCAAGCTCCTTTTCGGAGCACATCATGCCGCGGCTTTCGACGCCGCGGATATTGCCGACGGCCAGCGTCACCTCGATGCCGGGAACATAGGTTCCAGGTGCGGCAAAGGCGCCGACCAGGCCGGCGCGTGCATTCGGGGCACCGCACACGACCTGCACCGGCGCGCCGGATCCGGTATCCACCATCAACACCTTCAGGCGATCGGCCTGGGGATGTTTTTCCGCCGACAGGACCTTGGCGATGACGAAGGGCTTGAACGCCGCCTTGTCATCGACATCCTCGACTTCCAACCCGATCTCGGTGAGGCGGGCGCAGATTTCATCCAGCGTGGCATCCGTTTCGAGATGCTCTTTCAGCCAGGAGAGCGTGAATTTCATCGTCCCAAATCTCCGTTCAAGCGCTCAGACCGCCGAACAGCGTCGGCATGTCGAGCGGGCGGAAGCCGTAATGCGTCATCCAGCGGACGTCGGCATTGAAGAAGTCGCGCAGGTCGGGCATGCCGTATTTCAGCATGGCGATGCGATCGAGGCCCATGCCCCAGGCAAAACCCTGATATTCGTCCGGATCGAGCCCGCCATAGCGCAACACGTTCGGGTGGACCATGCCGCAGCCGAGGATCTCCATCCAGTCGGTGCCTTCGCCGAACTTGACGATCGGACCGGAGCGGTCGCACTGAATATCGACCTCGAAGGAGGGCTCGGTGAAGGGGAAGAAGGACGGGCGGAAACGCATCGTCACGCTGTCGACCTCAAAGAAGGTCTTGCAGAATTCTTCCAGCACCCAGCGCATGTTGGCGACATTGGCCTTCTTGTCGACGACCAGGCCCTCGACCTGATGGAACATCGGCGAATGTGTGGCGTCAGAGTCCTGGCGATAGGTCTTGCCGGGAATGATGATGCGGATCGGCGGTTTTTGCGTCTCCATAGTGCGCACCTGCACCGGCGAGGTATGGGTGCGCAGCACTTTGCGCTCACCATTCTCATCCGGATTGAAGAAGAAAGTGTCATGCATCTCGCGGGCCGGATGGCCTTCGGGGAAGTTCAGCGCCGTGAAATTGTAGTAGTCGGTTTCGATATCGGGACCTTCGGCGATCGAGAAGCCCATGTCGGCGAAGATCGCGGTGATCTCGTCGACGATCTGGCTGATCGGGTGGATGCGGCCGCGCTCGGCGGGCGAGGAGCGCACCGGCAGGCTGATATCGACCGTCTCGGCCTTCAGCCGCGCATTGACAGCCGCAACCTTCAGCACTGACTTGCGTTCGGCAATGGCGTCCGTCACCGCATTCTTCAGGGCGTTGATCGCAGCCCCCCGGGTCTGGCGTTCCTCCGGCGTCATGGCGCCGAGCGTCTTCAGCAGTTCGGAGACGGAGCCCTTCTTGCCAAGCGCGGACACGCGCACGGCTTCAAGCGCGGGCTCATCACCAGCGGCGGAAATTTCGGCAAGCAAGGTAGATTTAAGCTGGTCGATATCTGACATCGTCTTCTTTCCGTCCAGATCAGGCGGCGTTCGAAAGGCAGGCTGGAGAGGCCGGCGCAAGGAATATAAAGAAAGAAAAACCCGCGCCAGCCCAAACCAGCGCGGGTTTCCCAAAATTCAAAAAGCGTCAAGCTTGGGAAGCGCTGGTTACCGAACCGCGCCTTCAAACTCGTTAGCCGTGCCGGTTTCCTTGAGATATTCAAGGGCCTTCTTAGCGGCAGCAACCAGGGCGCCGAATGCTTCCGGCTCGTGGATCGCCATGTCGGACAGAACCTTGCGGTCGACTTCGATGCCAGCCTTGTTCAGGCCGTCGATGAAGCGGCCATAGGTCAGGCCGAATTCACGGACGGCAGCGTTGATGCGCTGGATCCAGAGGGCGCGGAAGTTGCGCTTGTTGACCTTGCGGTCGCGGTAGGCGTACTGCTTGGCGCGATCGACGGCAGCCTTGGCGGTACGGATGGTGTTCTTGCGGCGGCCGTAAAAGCCCTTCGCGGCCTTCAGAACCTTCTTATGCTTGGCGTGGGCTGCGACGCCTCTTTTTACACGTGCCATATCATGATCTCCTTAATCTAACGCGTTACCGGAATAGTCTCAGAGACCGTTCGGCAGATAGTTCTTCACGACCTTGCGGCCATCGGGTTCTGCGAGAACCATCGTGCCGCGTGCATCGCGAATGAACTTGTTCGTGCGCTTGATCATGCCATGGCGCTTGCCAGCGGCAGCCGCCTTGACCTTGCCGGATGCGGTGATCTTGAACCGCTTCTTGGCAGCGGACTTCGTCTTCATCTTGGGCATTTTGCTACTCCTTCTGTCCTCCCTGCGCGCTTCATCAAAAAGCCCTCCTTGCGAAGTCCGGTTCTCCGGTCGTCGCAACAAGGTGCGGGAGCGTTTGTTGTTGATCTGCGGCATCGGCGACGAACCGTTCCGCAAGCATTCGAAACTGCCACGGCATGCCCTGCCGGTCAGTTCGGACGCGCGCTTATAACCGCAGCGTCACGAAAGTGCAACGGGGCCCCGGAGGAATCTTCGGCTACGCATGTCGCCCGGAAGTGTGCGGCGGTTCCGGGATAACGACATGCATAAAACAAAGGCTGAAGACAGGGTAGCCAAACGCACAAAAGCCGCCCTTGCGGACGGCCTTGGGCAAGAAGTGACTGGCGCTTACTTCGGCGCCAGCACCATCATCATCTGACGGCCTTCGAGCTTGGGCTCGGCCTCGACCTTGGCAATCTCGGTCGTATCCGCCTTGACCTGCTGCAGAAGCTTCATGCCGAGTTCCTGGTGGGCCATTTCACGGCCGCGGAATTTCAGCGTCACCTTGACCTTGTCGCCTTCGTCGAAGAAGCGGCCCATCGCCTTCATCTTCACCTCATAATCATGGGTGTCGATGTTCGGGCGCATCTTGATTTCTTTGACTTCGACGATCTTCTGCTTCTTGCGCGCTTCGGCAGCCTTCTTCTGGTTGGCATATTTCAGCTTGCCCAGATCGAGGATCTTGCACACCGGCGGTTCGGCATTCGGGGAAATTTCGACAAGATCGAGGCCGGCTTCTTCCGCCATTCTCAAGGCCTGGTCGGTGGGCACGACGCCCATATTCTGTCCGTCAGCCGCGATCAGCTGAACTTTGGGAATGCGGATTTCACGATTCGAGCGCGGTCCGTCCTTCACGGGCGCATCGGTCTTAAAAGGTCTGCGAATGGTCGTATTCTCCTCGCGTTGTTTCGGAACGTTGCAGCCGCGCACGCTCAATCTTGGGTGCACAAACGTATCTCGTTATCGCTGCAACGGAGTCAATATCATCCTTTAGCGGAAAAATCACCAGCTGTCAGCCTGCCAAGAATCTGTTTTATAGGCCGAAACAACAGGAGGTTTCGCCGATGTCCGATCAGATCAGCAATGCCCAACCGCAGTTCCTGACCGTCGGCGAAGGCGAGGCGGCACGGGAGATCGCCATGCTCCTGCGTCCGGCGCAGGCCGGCAATGCTGCCCCATCGCTCGTTTGGCTATCCGGCTACCGTTCCGACATGAGCGGCACCAAGGCGGCGGAGATCG
The DNA here is from genome assembly GCF_017948245.1 of Rhizobium sp. NLR16a. Classification (NCBI taxonomy): domain Bacteria; kingdom Pseudomonadati; phylum Pseudomonadota; class Alphaproteobacteria; order Hyphomicrobiales; family Rhizobiaceae; genus Rhizobium; species Rhizobium sp. NLR16a. The sequence continues at coordinate 3,861,231 of NZ_CP072865.1, forward strand.
ATGGGCTGGCGGCCGAACTCGGTGCGGCCTGCATCCGCCTCGACTATTCAGGCCATGGGCTTTCCGGCGGCAGCTTTCGCGACGGCACGATCTCGCGCTGGCTGGAGGAAGCGCTTGCCGTCATCCGCCATGTTGCGCCCGAGCGCTTCATTCTCGTCGGTTCCTCGATGGGAGGCTGGATCGCGCTCCGGCTGGCGCAGGAACTCGCCCGACAGGGTGGTCCGAAGCTCGCCGGCATGGTGCTGATCGCGCCGGCGCCCGATTTCACCTCCGAACTGATCGAGCCGAACCTTAAGGCCAAGGAACGCAAGTCGCTGGCGGAGCGCGGCTATTTCGAAGAGCGCTCGCAATACAGCCCGGAACCGAACATCTATACGCAGGCGCTGATCGAGGACGGGCGCAAAAACCGGGTGCTCGACGGCATGATCGAGACGGGCTGCCCGGTCCATATCCTGCAGGGCATGAAAGATCCGGACGTGCCGCATGCGCACGCGATGAAGCTTCTGGAGCACCTTCCCGCCGACGACGTGGTGCTGACCTTCATCCGCGATGGCGACCACCGCCTTTCCCGCCCGGGCGATATCGCCCTTCTCCTCAGCGCCGTCAAAGGCATCATTCGTTCATCAACAAATATGCAGATGCCCATTCGAACAGCACCGCCCGAGAAATTCCCCTAACGCAAGCCGCCAACCCGTTGCATTTTAACCATGTTGGCGCGTTGCAACGCTCTCCCAAGAAGTAACGATTGACTCTTCTCCGCCCTCTCCATTAACAATTTGTTAATAATTAAGGGGCGATCAAGGAAAGAGCGGGCGTGCGGATCAAGGGTGTCTTTGTGGCCATGATGGCCGTGTTTGCGATGGCGACTGCCGCCATCCCAGCTCCAAGCAGAAATGCTTCCATGGTAACAGGCAATGCCACTTCGCAGCCGATCGGCCATTACGATTTCTGTCAGATCCACAGCAGTGAATGCGGCGCGAACCGCAATGCGGGCCCGATCGAGATGACGCCGGCGAAGTGGTCGCTCGTCCGTTCGCTCAACACCACGGTCAACAGCACGATCAAGCCGATGACCGACAAGGAAATCTACGGCAAGGACGAGGTCTGGGCCTATCCGACGACCGCCGGCGACTGCGAAGATTTCGCGCTGCTGAAGCGCCGCATGCTGATCCAGCGCGGCTTTTCGGCCGCCGACCTGCTGATGACCGTCGTGCGCAAGCCTGACGGTGAAGGCCATGCTGTCTTGACGCTGCGCACCGCCGAGGGCGATTTCGTGCTCGATAATCTCGCTGCCGACGTGAAGCCCTGGTTCGCGACGGCCTATACTTTCGTCAAGCGCCAGTCGAGCTACAATGCTGGCCGCTGGGTCACCATCGAGAACGGCCGCGACCTTCTGGTCGGCGCTCTTCGATAGGGATCTCAAGGGGATGCGGGGGAAAAGGCCGGCGAAAGCCGGCCTTTTGCTTTTTGGAGATTGGAGACGCGTCGTCGTTAGCTTTCGCAGTCCTCTTCCTTCGAGGTCCGTGCTGTGCACCTCATTGAGCGTTGATCGTGCGTGCCGCCGGAGATGAGGTGTTGATATGCCGCACCGTCTCCCGGCCCTTCGCTTTGGCTCAGGGCGTTCGTCGCTGCAATCGATTCACTGGATCGATTGCTCGGCTTCGCCGACCGCTCCTCACCCATTCCCGATCAGGATGCCGGCGCCGAGGACCAGGCCGCCGCCGAGCACCACCTGGAAGGCGGCGCGCAGGAAGGGGGTTTCCATGTAGCGGTTCTGGATGAAGGCGATTGCCCAGAGTTCGAAGAAGACGATGATGGCGGCGGTGATCGTCGCCGTCCAGAAATGAGGGATCAGATAGGGCAGCGCGTGGCCAAGGCCGCCGAGCGCCGTCATGATGCCGCAGGCAAGGCCACGTTTGATCGGCGAGCCCCGGCCGGAGATCTTGCCGTCGTCATGGGCGGCCTCGGTGAAGCCCATCGAGATGCCGGCGCCGACGGAGGCGGAAAGACCGACGAGGAAGGTCTGCCATGTGTCCTGGGTTGCGAAGGCGGCGGCAAAGATCGGCGCCAGCGTCGAGACAGAGCCGTCCATCAAGCCGGCAAGGCCCGGCTGCACATAGGTCAGCACGAATTGCCGGTGCGCGGTCTCGTCCTCGTCGTGCCTGATATCCTCAGGCGTATGTTTGTCGCCAAGCATGCGGGCGATGTCTTCGTGCCCTTGTTCGGCGAGTGCGAGGTCGCCGAGAAGCTCACGCGTCGAGGCGTCGGTGGTGCGCTTTGCCGCCTCGACATAAAAACGATAGGCCTGCTCCTCCATCGCCTCAGTCTCCTGCCGCATCGCATCGAGTGACAGGTTGGCTCTCAGCCAGTCCGGCTTGCGCTCGTAAAAGCCCTGCACATGCTCGCGCCGGATCAGCGGGATACGCTCGCCGAAACGCTGTCGGTGGATTTCGAACAGCGATTTGCGGTGCGTGTCCTCGACCTCGGCCATATCCTCGAAGACCTTGGCCGAAGCCGGAAATTCAGGGCGCAGCCTATCGGCATAGGCCAGATAGATGCGGGCGTCGTCTTCCTCGGAGGCAATCGCAAGGGCGAGAATCTCCTGCTCGGAGAGGGACTCGAAGGATCGTTTCGGCGATCTGAAAAAACGCGCCAGCATAAATCTCTCCAATAATTTAGAATAATTCTAAATCTAAGCAAGGAAGCGATGGCGGTCAAGTGGCCGGGGCGGACCGGCTGACAGATTGCCGCAATCCGCACGAGCGGCTTTGGTTCGCTGGGGTAAAGGCCTATATGGAGGCTGCCGCATCATGCGGCGCCGGGGTTTATGATGAACAATGATATTCAGGGCCGTCCTGCCCATGTCGCGGCGATCCGCGAAAAGGCGGCGGCCGAGATGCGGGCGATGGGGGTCGACGAGGCCTTTATCGGCAGCCTGGTCGAGACTTTCTACGGGCGCGTGCTGGAGCATCCCGATCTCGGCCCGGTATTCGATGCGCGGCTTTCCGGCCGCTGGCCGGAGCATCTGGAGAAGATGAAGAGCTTCTGGTCGGCCGTCGCTTTCCGCAGCGGCGCCTATGGCGGCAAGCCGGTGCAGGCGCATACCACCGTTCAGAACCTGACGTCCGATCTTTTTCCGAAGTGGCTGGCGCTGTTTGCCGCGACACTTGACGATATCGCCCCCTCGCCGGAAGCCAAGGCCTGGTTCATGGCGACCGCCGAGCGGATCGCCAAAAGCCTGGCGCTGTCGCTGTTCTACAATCCCGCTCTCGACGATCCCGCGAAAAAGGCGGGTTGATCACTGCCGTGCGGAAAAGGTCGCGCCGGCGCTTGCGGCCACGACCAGGGCAGTTCCGGCCATCTGCAGCAGCGTCATCGGCTGCGCCAGAATGACGAAACCCGCGAGTGCCGCAATGGCCGGCTCGAGGCTCATGAGAATGCCGAAGGAGGCTGTCGGCATGCGCCGCAGGGCGATCAGTTCCAGAGTGTAGGGCAGCAGCGGCACAAGGATGGCAAGGCCCGCCATTTCAACCAGGCCGTAAGCATCGAGCTTCGGCACGGCGCCGGCGAAGCCAAAGGGTGTGGCGACAAGAGCGGCGACCATCAGCGACATGGACAGTCCTTCCAGCCCCTTGAAGCTCGCGCCGATCTTTTTTGTCAGGACGATATAGATCGCCCACCCGGTTCCCGCGCCGAGCGCAAAAAGAATGCCCCCGGTATCGCCGACCCAGCCTTTACCGTCATGGGCGAGGGCCAGAACGCCAAGTGCTGCAATGAGCGGCCAGACGAGACGCCGGCTGAGGCCATAGCCGATGGTCGCAACGGACAGCGGACCGAGAAAATCGATCGCCACGGCCAGACCGAGCGGAATGCGCGCGATCGCCGCGAAGAAGCTCATGGTCATCAGCGCTGTCGTCGCGCCGAGAACCAGTGCGCTCGTCCATTGCGCCCTGTTGTAGCTGACGATGCGCGGCCGCACGACAAGGGCGAGAATGATGGCCGCAAAAGCCAGGCGCAGCCAGCTGGCGCCGGCCGGCCCATAGGTTGAGATGGCCGAGGATGAGAGTGCGGCGCCGAATTGGATCGACGACATGGACAGGAGGCACATCAGCCCACCGGTCGCTACCCCGCCAAATGCTGTTGACGCCTCTGCGGTCAGCGTGCCCGCGCCAGCATTTGCTCTTTCTTCCATGCTCGCCCCCGATTGTGCGCTCTTCTTACGAAGACGGCCTGCGAGCGACAAATTCAAACTTCTGATCCGGCCAGCAAAAGGCCTTATGCGATATCAAAGACGGCGGGCCAGGATGACGTCTTCGGCATCCTCCAAACTCATGTCGAACACTTTCCTGCCGATATCGAAGCTGAAGCCGTTACGGGCGAAGGCCGAAAGCTCTTTGGCCTTTCGCTTTTCGTCAAGCTGGACGCGGCGGAAGGGACCGAAGGCGCGTTTGCGGGCAAATATCGCCGCGGCGTAGAGATCGTCAGCCTCCGCAAGGGCGGCCTCGACCTTATCGCCAGCAACACCCTTGGCCGCAAGTTTCCGGGCGATGGCGCGCTTCGATTTGCCGCCGCGCAGCTGGGAGCGCGTGCTGATCTCGGCATAGGCGCGATCATCGAGCGCATTGTTGTCATAAGCGAACCTGACGGCAAAATCGGCAAGGGCCTTGAGTTGCGCCGCGCCGATATCCTCGAACTTCTCCTTCGCCTTACGGGTGATGGCGTCAAACAGCTGTTTTTCCGTCATCATCCGCCGCTCCAGCCTGTAGATGGCGGAATTGCGCGCCCAGCTCAGCATGCGCGGCGTCGGTATATCGGATGGAATGGTGTCGTCGGTCATATCAAGCGATCAGGCTTCCAGGCCCTTGAGGACATTGGCGACGTTGAGGCCGATTTCCGGCACGCCGTAACCGCCCTCCATGCAGATGACGACGGGCAGGCCGGCGGCGGAGATCATCTCTCCCATGCGAATGAAATCTTCCGATTTCAGCTGGAAGAAGGAAATCGGGTCTCGCTCGAAGGTATCGACGCCGAGCGCCACAACGATCGCCTCGGCACCGAAGGCCTTGATGCGGGCGAGCGCATCGGCAAGGGCCGAAGACCAGACCTGCCAGGGCGTGTGGGGCGGCATCGGATAATTGCGGTTGCTACCCGTGCCCTCTCCTTCGCCCTCTTCGTCGGCATGGCCGAGGAAATAGGGAAAGGCAAACATCGGATCGCCATGCAGCGAGGCGGTGAAGACGTCACCTCTGTGATAGAAGAGGTCCTGCGTGCCGTTGCCGTGATGGAAATCGACATCGAGCACGGCGACCTTCTTCGCACCGTCATCGATGAGCCGCTGGGCCGCGACGCCCGCATTGTTGATGAAACAATAGCCGCCGAAGAGATCGATGCCGGCATGATGGCCAGGCGGCCGGCAAAGCGCAAAGGCGAACCGGTTGCCGGCATTCAGCCAATCCGCGCCGGTGATGGCGCAACGCATCGAGGCGATCGCCGCTTCATAGGAGCCCTTGGTGATGGAGGTGTCGGCGGCATTGGCGTAATGGCCGATCGCACCGACGATATTGTCGGGCACGCGCTGGCTGGTGCGGCGGACCGGGAAGGAATTGGCGATCGCCTCGCCCTCGAAGCCGGCCGCCACCCAGCGATCCCAGACGGTGGCGAGAAAATCGAGATAGGCGGGATCATGCACCTTTCGGGCCGTTTCCAGCCCATGCGCATCCGGTGCCGCGACATCCCGGAAACCGGCTTCAGTGACCGCCGCCAGGATCCACTCGGCGCGAAACGGCGCCTCAAAGGGCGTCACCAGCTGGCCGGCATAGAGCTCGGTCCTGGCATCGCGCAGCTTGTGCTCTTCGGAATAGATGACGCGCATTTCGGATCCGTCCTTGATTGGAATTCGAGATTTACATGGGTCGGCCGCGACGAAAAAGCCGGCGCGGCGCCCTTGATCGCCAAAGTAAATGACTTCACCCTTCGCGAGGTTTTGAGTCCGAAGGAAACTGCCGCATGAAAGTGCTGATGGTCGATGTCGACGGCGTGCTCATCCATGGCCGTCCGACCGACGGGCTGCCCCACTTCACCTATCTCGAGCGCGATCTCGGCCTGCGACCCGATCTGCTGCAGCAGGAGTTTTTCCAGGTTCACTGGGGAGACATCATTATCGGCCGCGAAGCACTGGAGCCAAGGCTCGCCGACGTGCTCGCAAAGATCGCGCCCCATCTCAGCGCCGCGGCGCTGATCGATTACTGGTTCGAAAACGATTCCCGGCTCGACCGCAATCTGCTGGAGGATCTCGCCGCTCTCAGGCGAAGCGGCGTCACTCTCTTCCTGGCGACCAACCAAGAGCACAGGCGGGCGCGTTACCTGATGGAACAGCTGGACCTTGGCGCCCATTTCGACGACATCGTCTATTCGGCAGCACTCGGACACAGCAAGCCTTCGCCCGACTTCTTCCGGATGGCGACCGAACGTGCCGGGGTCCTGGCCGCGGAGATCGCATTCATTGACGATATGGCGGCGAATGTCGAAACGGCGCGGCAGTTCGGTTGGAACGCGGCACAATGGACGGCGGGGGCGACCTTGGCCGGCGCGCTTCCCATATTCGCAAGGTGGGCATGAGCGGCGCGGGCGCAATCAGGCGAGCCGCTTGTAGAACAAGGTGGTGTCGCAGAAGCCGCCTTCCGGCCACAGAGCATAATCGGGGATGACGCCGACGCGCTGCCAGCCCAGGCGCGGATAGATCGCCTCGGCATCGCTGCCGGTTGCCGTATCGAGCACGAGCAGGGTCTTGCCGCGGGCGGCCGCCTCGCGTTCGGCGGCTTCCATCAGCAGCCGGGCAAGGCCGCGCCCGCGGGCGGAACGATGCACCAGGAGCTTCTTCAGATCGCCGCGATGCGGCTGGTTCGGCATCAGCGCGGCGCCCACCTGCACCGTGCCGACGATCCGGCCATCGAGTTCGGCGACAACAAGCAGGCTGCCGCCGCCGGCAACCGAATCGGCAACGTCCAGCCAATAGCGCTCGGCATCTTCAGGTCCATAGGGCTGCATGAAGCCGACGGAGGCGCCGCCCGTGACGCAATCGGCCAGCACTTCCGAGAGGGCCGGAATGGAAGCGCGGGCCTCCTCGGCGGAAAGGATGCGAATGTCAGACATGTTCTTCTCCTGAAATGAAGGTCGTCATCGGCCGCCGCGATCGAGCACGACGCAATAGCGCGCCGGCGCATGACCCGGGTTATGAAAGGAATGGCCCTCGCCGACGGGCATGAAAAGGCAATCGCCTGGACGCAGCCGGTAGACCGCCTCACCCGCCGTCATCTCCAACTCGCCGTCGAAGAGCCAGACATGTTGCGTCATGTCATGGGATGCCGCATGCGGTGGGAAGCTGACGCGAGCGCCGGGTGGAAATTCGACTTCGACGATATCGACGGCAGAGCCGGTGCCGGGCGCCGATACCGCGCGCCTGAGATAACCGGTCTCCGGATCACGCCAGACCTGCTGCTCCTGCCGGCGTGCCAGCGGCGAGGCCTGCTGCCCCTCCTCTGCAAAGAAGGCTGACAGCGACAGGCCGAGCGCGGCACAGACCCTTGCCAGCAGCGAGGCGGTCGGGCTCGCCTCCGCCCGCTCGATGCGCGAGATCATCGCGCGGCTGACGCCCGACGCCTCGGCAAGCTCATCCAGCGTCAGGCCCTTTTGCAGCCGCAATGTGCGAATGCGGATACCGATCGCCTGTTCGAGTTCCCGTTCCATCGCCGATCCATTATTCTACTATATGAGAAATACATTATCTCATGATGGAATCAAGCCTCCGTCGATGCTTCATCTCGCTTGCCTTCACCGCCGCGCCGCCGATATATGGCAGCGGCGCTTGCAGAGCGGAGGACCTCATGGACGGCAGCATGCATAACACCGAAATCACGGGAAGCTTCACGGCCGCCGCCTGGGAGCGGATCAAGCCTCTTATGGCCGAGATCGAGCAACTGCCGCTCCTGGAACGGCTTTCGGACGGCACGCTGCCCCCGGAGGTTTTCCGTCACTATATCCTGCAGGACGCAATCTATCTGAAGCATTATGCCCGGTGCCTCGCCATCGTCGCGGCAAAGGCGCCCGACAATGCACAGGTGCTGCGCTTCCTCAGTTCGGCGCAGAAGGCCATCACCGTCGAGCAGGGCCTGCATGCGGGCTTCCTCTCGCAATTCGGCATTTCGAGCGCGGACGTGACGGCCGCCGAGCCCTCGCCTTCCTGCTTCGCCTATACGAATTTCCTTCTGGCGACCGCCTATCACAGCTCCTATGCCGTTGCGCTTTCGGCCATCCTGCCCTGCTTCTGGATCTACATGCATGTCGGCGAAGGCATCAAAGGCAGGCCGGCAATCGATGGCAATGTCTTCCAGGCCTGGATCAACACCTATGGCGATCCGCAATTTGCAGCCGGCGCCCGCGAGGTGATCGCGCTGACCGATATCGCCGCACGCGCCGCATCGGAGACGGAACGTGCCGCGATGATGGACGTTTTCGTGCGCGCCTCGCAATATGAATGGATGTTCTGGGATTCGGCCTGGCGGCTGGAGACCTGGCCGATCTGACACGCTGGCCGCGGACCCGCAAAATAGCGTAAATTCGGGGATAATTACCGCTTTGCGGCAGGGGGCGGCGCTGCTATATGGCGCGCATGAGCACCAATTCGACCACTCCGCTGTCCCATATCCGCAACTTCTCGATCGTGGCCCATATCGACCACGGCAAATCGACGCTGGCCGACCGCCTGATCCAGACGACGGGCGGACTTGCCGAGCGCGAAATGTCCGAGCAGGTGCTCGACAATATGGAGATCGAGCGTGAGCGCGGCATCACCATCAAGGCCCAGACCGTGCGCCTGCACTACCAGGCAAACAACGGCGAGAAATACATTCTCAACCTGATCGACACGCCCGGCCACGTCGACTTTGCCTATGAAGTCTCGCGGTCGCTGTCAGCATGCGAAGGCTCGCTGCTCGTCGTCGACGCCAGCCAAGGCGTCGAAGCGCAGACGCTCGCCAACGTCTACCAGGCGATCGACAACAACCACGAACTCGTCACCGTCCTCAACAAGATCGACCTGCCGGCCGCCGAACCCGACCGCATCAAGGAACAGATCGAGGAAGTGATCGGTATCGACGCTTCCGAGGCCGTGCTGATCTCGGCCAAGACCGGCCTCGGCATTCCCGACGTGCTGGAAGCGATCGTCCATAAGCTGCCGGCGCCGAAGAGCCCGGGCGGCGAGAAGGCGCCGCTGAAGGCGCTGCTCGTCGACAGCTGGTACGACACCTATCTCGGCGTCATGGTTCTCGTGCGCGTCATCGACGGCGTGCTGACCAAGGGCCAGACGATCCGCATGATGGGCACCGATGCGAAATATCAGGTGGAGCGCGTCGGCGTGCTGACGCCGAAGATGGTCAATGTCGACAGCCTCGGCCCCGGCGAGATCGGCTTCATCACCGCCTCGATCAAGGAAGTGGCCGATACGCGTGTCGGCGATACGATTACCGAAGACAAGCGCCCGACCGCGGAAGCCCTGCCGGGCTTCAAGCCGGCGCAGCCGGTCGTCTTCTGCGGCCTTTTTCCGGTCGATGCCGCCGATTTCGAAGACCTGCGCGCCGCCATGGGCAAGCTTCGCCTCAACGACGCCTCCTTCTCCTTCGAGATGGAATCGTCGGCAGCCCTCGGCTTCGGCTTCCGCTGCGGCTTCCTCGGCCTGCTGCATCTCGAAATCATCCAGGAGCGCCTGGAGCGTGAGTTCGACCTCGACCTCATCGCCACCGCGCCTTCCGTAGTCTATCAGCTGACGATGACCGACGGCAGCGAGCGCGAACTGCACAATCCGGCCGATATGCCCGATGTCGTCAAGATTGCCGAAATCCGCGAGCCCTGGATCAAGGCGACGATCATGACGCCGGACGATTATCTCGGCGGCATCCTGAAGCTCTGCCAGGACCGCCGCGGCATCCAGACCGAGCTGACCTATGTCGGCACCCGGGCGATGGTGACCTACGAACTGCCGCTCAACGAGGTGGTCTTCGACTTCTACGACCGGCTGAAATCGATCTCCAAGGGCTACGCATCCTTCGACTATCACCTCGAAGGCTACCGCGCAGGCAACCTCGTGAAGATGTCGATCCTTGTCAATGGCGAGCCGGTCGATGCGCTCTCGATGCTCGTGCATCGCATGGCAGCCGAAAAGCGCGGCCGCGACATGTGCGAGCGGCTGAAGGAGCTGATCCCGAAGCACATGTTCAAGATCCCGATCCAGGCGGCGATCGGCGGCAACGTCATTGCCCGCGAGACCATCTCGGCCCTGCGCAAGGATGTGACGGCCAAGTGCTACGGCGGCGACGCCACCCGCAAGCGCAAGCTGCTCGACAAGCAGAAGGAAGGCAAGAAGCGCATGCGCCAGTTCGGCAAGGTGGAGATTCCGCAGGAAGCCTTCATCGCCGCGCTCAAGATGGGCGATGAATAACGCTTCTCAATGACGTCTTATGCGCATATGATTTGCGCATAAGACGAGGAGATCGTTATGGGTCATCAGGCGAGAAAAGCAGCGAATCTTTCACTTGATGAAGGCCTCGTTTCCCAGGCCCGCGAGCTCAAGATCAACATATCCAGGGCGGCGGAAGAAGGTATCGCGAAAGCGATAAAGGCGGAACGCGAGCGGCTGTGGCGGATCGAGAACGCCGAGGCGATCCGGCTCGAAAACGAATATGTCGAAAAACACGGCCTGCCGCTCGCCAAGTACCGTCAGTTTTAGAGCGGTTCAGTTTTTCATTGAAGCGCAGTCTTGTATTACGCAATTCCTGACGGAAAACCCGCTTCACACTTTTCCTGGAATTGCTCCATGGCACGCTTTCACGTCTATCGCCTGAAAAGTGGGAATGTCCTTGCCGTCGACCTTCAAGCCAATCTGCTTGACGATCTGCCTTCAAGAGTCATGGTTCCTTTGCATCCAGTCCAGGAATTGACTTGGACGATCTCGCGACTGAACCCACGCTTTCTCATTGAGAATGAACCATACGTGATGGCCACCCAGCGCATGGCGTCTGTCCCGACATCGGAAATTGGAGAAGCCGTCACAGATCTATCGGGCAAAAGCGATGCCATCATCGGCGCCATGGACTTTCTCTTCCAAGGCTTCTGAGCCTTATCCCCTGCTCATATACTCCTTCACCAACCCCTCATAGGCGTCCATCTCGGGTAGCGCTTCGTAACTATACACCGCTCCTGTCTCGGCAAACGACAGCTTCTCGCTCGTCCATGTCTCGATGAAGGGCGTGAACCAGCTCGGGTCGTCGAGCATGGTGACGCGCAGATTGACGAACCAGTCCATGCCTTCCGGCCGGGTGAACATCCAGCTCATGCAATGCGGGCAGAAATAATGCTTGGTGGCGCCGTGCAGCCCGCCGATAACAGGCGCGCCCTTGGTAACCTCGAAGCCCTCGCTGGGGATGGCAGCACTCAGCGAGTAGGCGCTCGCCGTCATCTTCTGGCAGCCCGTGCAATGGCAGGCCATGGTGAGCAGCGGCGGAGCGCTGATCTTCAAGCGCACCCGGCCGCAACGGCAGCCGCCTTCCATGGGCAAATTCGGTGATGTCATGATATCTCTCCCCTTCCGTCCCCTGATCTAGCGGAGGCGGCGTCATTGTCGAGAGTCCTAGACGCGTATCTCAAACGCGGTTTATCGGACGCGCGGGATTGCCAACCACCGTTGCGCCCGTCGGCACATCCTTCGTCACCACGGCACCAGCACCGACGATCGAGCCATCGCCAATCGTCACGCCACCGAGAATGATGGCGCCGCCGCCGATCCAGACGTCGCTGCCGATTGCGACCGGCCGGGCGATCTCGATCCCCGCGCCGCGAAGCGCAGGGTCATTGTGATGCTCGGCGCAATAGATCTGCACGCCGGGGCCGAACATGGTGCGATCGCCGATCGTCACGCTGCCGGAATCGAGGATGGTGCAGCCGGCATTGACATAGACGCGCTCGCCGAGAACGATATTGATGCCATAGGAGCAGTGAAACGGCGCTTCGATAAAGATATCGGAGGCGGCCCGTGCAAAAAGCGCGCTGAGGGCGGGGGCAGCGGGGCCGCGCTCGTCCGGCGGCAGCGTATTGTGGGCGTGGACGGCGAGCCGCGCCTGCCGGCGCAGGTGATCGAGCTCATCGTCAAGGCAGCAATACCACTCACCCGCCGCCATCTTCTCGCGTTCGCTTAGTGTCATCGCATTGCCCTTCAAGCCGGGACCTGCGACAGCATCTCGACCTCTTGCTGTTCGATCTGCCCGACCCAGGCACGGGCGATGGCAAGGCCAGCGGCATCGGCGTCACCAGCATGCCGCGCAGTCAGCTCGGCATAGCTTTCCAGCCAGCCGGGCGCGATGCGTTCTATCGTGTCAGGGAATTCCGCCTTCCACTGCTCGACAACCATTCTATCGGCCTCGAAATGAAATTGGGTGCCGTAGACGGCGCGGCCGATGCGGAAGGCCTGATTTTCGGCGACAGCGCTTGTCGCGAGACGAACGGCGCCTGCAGGCAGGGAAAAGGTGTCGGCATGCCACTCGAAGATGGTGAATTCGCCGCCAAGCGCCGAGAGCAGCGGATCGGCCCGGCCTTCATCGGTGACGTCGATGCTGTGCCAGCCGAATTCGCGGGCGGTTCCGAGATGGTTGTCGGCGCCATAGGCGCGCGCAAGAATCTGGCTGCCGAGGCAGATGCCGAGCACGGCCTTGCCGGCATCGCCGAAACGGCGCGCGAGCCGGGCGAGCTCCGGCAGATAGGGATGCGTCTCGTCATCCAGCGCGCTTTGCTCGCCGCCGAGAACGACCAGCGCGTCATGACCGGATATGTCTTTCGGCAGGATGCCATCCCGCCAGACCCGGAACCACTCGATCTCAGCACCCGCCTCGTCGAGCGCCGTGGCAAGCGCGCCGAGGCCGGTGTTGCGCATATTTTCGACGACTGCGACTCGCATAGGTTCTCCCCGGTGGTCGGCAGGAAGAGACCATGCCGAAGAACGGCGCGCAAGATGCTTGCGCATGTGCGATTGCGTCCGCACGCCGCAAGGGCTTAAATCACGCCAAACGAAAGGAAAACGCCATGACCGAAAAAGCCCGCGTCTCGATCCTCTACTGCACCCAGTGCAACTGGCTGCTGCGCGCCGCCTGGATGGCGCAGGAGCTGTTGAGCACCTTTTCCGACAGTCTCGGCGAGGTGGCGCTGATCCCGGGCACCGGCGGCAATTTCGAAATCCGCATCAATGGGGATCTCCTCTGGGAGCGTAAGCGCGACGGCGGCTTTCCCGGGCCGAAGGAGCTCAAGCAACGCGTCCGCGACATCATCGAGCCCGGCCGCGATCTCGGCCATGTCGACCGCGTGTCGCACGAAAGCTGATCAAGCTCGCTCAGCGATAGGGCGAGCGGCAGACCCTGTAGACGCCTTCATAGGTGAGGAAGTGATCCGTCCGCGGATTATAAGAACGGTATTCATTGGTGCACCAGGCGATGTGCTTATTCACCTGCTTCGGCTGCACACGGGGCACCGGCGGCGGATCATAGGTGAGCTGCGGCCGCCCCGCCGCGCCCGGCAGGTAATAGGTCGGCCCCGCGCCCCTCGGACGGTAATTTGGCTGAACATACGCGGGGCGATGCCATTGCTGCGGCCCGAAGCCGAAGCAGCCACGAAAATCGCAGAGCGTCGATCCCGTGTTGACCGAGCCGAGGCCAGGCCTACCCACATTCAGCGAATCGGCGGCTGCCATTGCGGGCGACAGAACGGCCAAGAGGCTGGCGAGCAGAAGCGTGCGAGGAGCGGGCATGACGCATTTCCTTTCGATATTCTCTTTATATAGGGCGCGCCGGCGACAGCGCTATGCCGGCCGGGCCCGCACTCCTCCCGATGCGAGACGCAGTTTTTTGCCAACTGTCAGGAAAACTTCAAAAACCCAGTTGACAGTCATGAGCCGCCCCCTTACATCGCTCTCCGTCGCCCAGATGGCGGAATTGGTAGACGCGCAGGTTTCAGGTACCTGTGCCGCGAGGCGTGGAGGTTCGAGTCCTCTTCTGGGCACCATTTCCTTTTGATCGCTGCCAAGATCAAATATCAAATCTTTCCAAAATTACGCGTTTGGCTCTGTTGACAGAGGCCATCCACGTGCTTGTCTGGATACCGGTTCGAGGAGCGGTGCAGGTTGAAGCCCTGTCACGCCGCCATATGGGGGGTCGTCTTCCCGCTCTCCGATATGACCGACAAAGCCGTAATGCCGGCTTCCCTGGCGGCGCGAAGAAGCAATTCCCTCAATTCCTCCAAGCCGGCCTCCCCGGCGATGGCATCGTCGCAAGCCTTTACGGCCGCGACATATTCCTCTCCATCGTCGAACGGCCAATCTATTATCAGAACTTCGGCTGCGTCTCGGAGCGTCTTGACGACCCTTCGCCGGCCGCCAAGAAAGAGGACAAGAGGCGCAAAATTCGCCGATGCGTTCCATTGCATGACACTTTCTCCCAAAAGGTTAGAATATTAGTAATGATGCAAGAAGCGTGCCGGGGAGCGGAGGCACGTTCGTTGCCCGATCGAGCAGCGGTTCGTGAATGATCTCGGCAAGAGATGAAATCTTTCGGGGCTCGGGGACAAACCGGCCGAGCTGCATGTCTTCTCCGAGAAAGGCGATTGGCCTTACCGCACCGGCTGGTAATGGCCGCGGAGCGGAACCTTTCCGCCCATGGTGACGAAGCCGTCGCGCTCGCAGACATACATCAGCGTCGGCATGCCGCCAGAGCGGAAGATATCGTCATAACGGCGGCGAAGCTGGACGGTCTCGGTGCGGCAATTATAGGATTCCTCTTCCTTCTTGTCCGGCTGCGCCTTGACGCCGGGAAGGCCCTTGTAAGGGTAGAGGGGTTGAACAGCCGAATCCACGGATTTCGTCCAATCGACAGCGAGGGCTGACGCCGGGGCGAGGCTGGACAGGACGCCGAGCGATATCAGAAGCATCATCAACAGCCGCATGGGAATTCTCCTGCCGGCGACAAAGCGCTTCTGCTCCATGTAGGAAAACCGACGGCGCGCATCAAGCCGCCGCGGCGGGCGATTTCCTGAAATAACCTCTGATGACGGGGTGGCCGAAGAGACCGGCGAGAATGGCAAAGGCGGCGCCGACGAAGAACCCGGCCAGCAAGCCGCCGATGATGCCGGCGACCATCAGGATCTTCTTGCCCGGGCCGTCGGCCTTGACCGGCGGCTCAGCCGGCGAGATGACGCGGATGTTGCTCTGGCTGAGGTTCTGCTCCTCGCTCGTCTGGCTGGAGCGCTTGAGCACCGTTTCGTAGATATCGCGCGCCGCCGTCGCCTTGCGCTGCAACTCGTTCAGTTCCACCTGCTTGTCGGAGACGGTTGCCTGCAGCGCCTTCTGAACGGCAAGCTCCTTGGCAATGCTGTCCTCAGCGGCCTTGGCCTGCTCATATTCGCCCTTTGCCGAGGTGGCGAGGCGCTGCAATTCGCCCCTGATTTCGCCTGCTATGCTCTGCAGCGAGGAGCGCGCCGCCTGCAGGCGCGGATGACGCGTGCCCATCTGGCTTTCGAGGCTGCCGACGGCGGCGGCCTGGGCAGCATATTGCTGACGCAGGCTGACGAGCGGCGAGGTGACGCCGCCCTCCGCCTGGTTGCCGGCAACGATGTCTTCGACGCGCAGATTGGCGACGGCATCGGCGCGGGCCTTCGCCTGGATGGTCTTTTCCTGCGCCGTCACCAAGAGCGTGTTCAGCGAGACGAGGCGCTGGTCGGAGATCAGGTTGCCTTCGGTCGCGGCCATGTCGTTGTCGGCCCGGAAGGTTTCGACCGCCTGCTCGGCCTCCAGCACCTTCTGGCGCAGGTCGGCAAGGCGTCCGTCCAGCGTCGAGGAGGTGTTTTCGTAGAGGCCGTTCGAGGCGCTGTTTTCCTCCTCGGTAAAGGAGGTGACCACCTGGTTGGCAAGCCGTGCCGATTTCTCGGGATCGTTGGTCGTCGCGGCGAGCGAAACGACATAGGTGCCGGTCTGGCGGGTAATAACAAGCGCCTTCTGCAGGGCGCCGATCACGGCCGCGCCATCCGTCCTGCCGCCGTTGAATTCCGGATCCTGGTCGAGCTTCATCGCCTCGACGACGCGGCGCAGCACGTTGCCCGAGGTCAGAATCTGCACCTGGCTGTCGATCAGCGCCGAGATCATTTCCGGCGATGGGCCCGAAGATTGCGCGCCGGCCTCGGCCAGGCCGATCTGACGCGGATCGAAATAAAGGCTGCTGACGGCTGTGAATTTCTGGCCGATCAGCGGCGCCACCGCGCCACCCCCAACGGCTCCGACAAGGGCCAGCACAAATACCACCAGCCGGCGGCTCCAGATCGCCGCGATGCTGGAGCGGAGATCGAGAAGCGGGGCGGCTGTGCTCTGCAGCGGCACATTGGCCGCAGGCCTCTCTGGGGCCGCAGGCGGTTCCATGGCCGCAGGCGGTTCGACTGCAGCGGGCGGCGGCTGCTCGGATCGACGGATTTCTGCAACCCGTGCCGAGGGCGGCACGAAAGGCGGAGGGGCTGGCTCGGGCTCGGGACGGGCGAAATCATCGGGACGAACGACGGGACTGCGCGGGCGCACGCCTTCCGACGCAGTCGGAGACGGCTCGTAACTCCGCCAGCCGGGCAGCCGGCTTACCCTGTTCCTGTCATACTGGCTCATACGCGCACTCGTGTCCCGCCCAGCGTGAAAGACTGAAGCCGAGGTGCCGAGACTTTAGAAATTCTTAGCTAACGGACCGTTAAGATAGGCGCAGCGACGTCGATGTTGCGAGTTGCCGTGATTGCGAGGATAGCCATGAGGACGACACGCCATCTGGTGGCGCTGCTGCTTGCGGCCGCCCTCATGCCGTCGCCGGTCTTTGCGGCCGGCGCGCCGTGTTATCGCGGCATCAATCTTTCCGGCGGCGAATATAGCGAGCGCGGCGCCATCTACGGCACGAACTACATCTATCCGAGCGAGCAGACGATCCGCTATTTCGCCAAGAAGGGCATGACGATCATTCGGCTGCCCTTCCGCTGGGAGCGGCTGCAGCCGGCGCTAGGCGGGCGGCTGGACGAGGACGAATTCAAGCGGATCAAGGATACGGTCGGCCTGATCCGAAAGCAGGGCATGGCCGTTCTGCTCGACCCGCATAATTTCGGCTATTACGATAAGGCGCAGATCGGCACCCCGCCGGCGACGGACGCCGCATTCGCCGACTTCTGGGCAAGGCTCGCGGTCGAATTCGCCAATCAGGACGGCGTTCTCTTCGGCCTGATGAACGAGCCGCACGACATCAAGGCCACCGACTGGCTCGATGCCGCCAACGCGGCGATCCGCGCCATCCGCGCCGTCGGCGCTCGCAACCTTATCCTCGTGCCAGGCACCGCCTGGAGCGGCGCTCACAGCTGGGAGGAGGATGTGATCGGCGGCGCCAACGCTACGGTGATGCTCGGCGTGCGCGATCCGCTCGATTTCTACGCTTACGAGGTCCACCAATATCTCGACGTCGATTCGTCGGGAACCCATGCCACCTGCGAAGGCGCCGCCACCGCGGTCGAGGCCATCGCCGGCGTCACCGCCTGGCTGAAGCGGAACCATAAACGCGGCTTTCTCGGCGAATTCGGCGGCTCCGCCGATAAGGACTGCATGAGCGGCCTGACCAAGATCTACGCGACCATGTCCGACAATAGCGATGTCTGGCTCGGCTGGTCCTATTGGGCGGCGGGCGAATGGTGGCCGGCGGACGAACCTTTCAACGTTCAGCCGGGCAAGGGCCCCGAGCGACCGCAGATGCGGCTTCTCGCCGCGTCGGCGAAAGCGGACGCCGGCGCCTGCACCGCCGTCAAGCCTGCGGGGAACTGACCGTGGCGACAGTCGATCAGAAGGCAGCGACTTTCACCGTGGCGGGCAACCGCATCGAGGCGGCCGGGGGGACGTCGCGCATCGACCATCCAGTGCTCTGGCTCGGCCTGCTTTCGATGCTCTATAACGGCATTCTCGCCTTCATCAACCACAACATCATGCCGCTGTCGATGACGCATGTCGCCGCCAGCGAAGGCCTGATTCTGGCAAGCGCAATCATCTACATCCTTCATAAGGGGATCTACGAGACGGATCTGCCGGCCTTCCTGTTCCTGCTGTTCACGCTTGTCGTGACCATCTATGTCAGCGTGCTCAATCGCATGCCGTTCGTCGATCATTTCCGCAACGTGCTGATCATCTTCTGCTTTACCGGCCTCGGCGGCTGGAGCAACGAGAGAACGATGAAGCTGGCCTTCCGCTGGGCAAGCCTTACGGTGCTGATCTTCCTGATCTTCGAGATCGTCAGCGTGCCCTTCTATGTCAGCATCGTGCATCCGTCCGATTATTTCGCCAATACGCGCGGGCTGCTGCCGCTGAGCTACAACACGACAGGCCTGTTCCAGAACGCGCTGGGCTTTCCCGAGCGATTTTCCTTCGGCATCATCGACCATCGCTCGTCGTCGATCTTCCTCGAACAGGTGTCGCTTGCCAATTTTTGCGGCGTGATCGCGATCTACCTGATTTCCATGTGGGAAAGACTGGGGCGCTGGGACCGGCTGCTCTTCATCAGCACGGCGGTGCTGATCCTGGTGACGAACGACACGCGCACAATGCTGATCTTCTGTTTTGCCTGCATCGTCGGCTATTTCGTCTTTCCGAAGATCCCGCGGAATCTCAATCTGGCGCTGATGCCGCTGATCGTCGCCGCGGGCTTCATCGTCTATACCCTCAAACCGAATGCGACGGGTGACAATTTCACCGGCCGCATCAACCTGACGATGAAGAAGATCATGGAGCTCGATCCGCTCGCCGTTCTCGGGCTTTCGGTCGACAGGGTCGCCGAGTTCGCCGACAGCGGCTACGTCTATCTGATCTACGCGGCGACGATCTTCGGCGTCGTCGCCCTCTGGCTGTTCGTCTGCCTGTTCCCTGCCGGCCGTACGGCGGCGCAGCGGCGTTGCGCCCATTCACTTTCTCTTTTCATTTTTCTGAATATGATGATCGGGGGCACCGCCGTTTTCTCGATGAAGATTGCCGGCCTCTTGTGGTTCGTCGTCGGATATATGCGCTTCCACGACAGCCCGCGCATCCGGCAGGGTCGTGCGGCAGATGTACTGAGTTGACCGCAGCGGCACGGTGGAAACCGGCGTCCGCGAGCTCGAGGAGCAAGACATCAGATGCTTGTCCAGCTTCAATATCTGCGCGCGGTTGCGGCGCTGATGGTCGTTTATTTCCATGCAATATTGCAGCTGGCCAAGGTCAATCCCGCCGTCGACGCCACGGCTTTTCTTTATGGCGAAACCGGCGTCGACATCTTCTTCGTGCTCAGCGGCTTCGTGATGTGGCTGACGACGAGCGGGCGGGCGATCCGCCCCATCGATTTCGCCCGCCGCCGCATCAGGAGGATCGTCCCGCTCTACTGGCTGGCAACCTTGTTTTCGGCTGTCGTGGCGCTTGCTGCCCCCTCACTGCTCAAATCCACGGTGTTCGACCTTCCGCATCTCATTGCCTCGCTGCTGTTCCTGCCATGGGCCAATGCCGCCGATCCCGGCACGATCACCCCCGTTGTCGTGCCGGGCTGGACGCTGAATTACGAAATGTTCTTCTATTTCGTGTTTGCACTGCTGCTGCCGCTCTCGGAAACCCGCCGGATTCCGGTGATGTTTGCCGTCTTTGCCGTCATCCTGATTGCCTGCCGGCTGCTTCCGGAATCAACGGCCACCCGGTTCTACGGCGAGCCGATCATGCTGGAATTTCTTGCCGGCGTCGTGCTCGGCTGGCTTTACCGGCAGAAGGTGCTTCTGCCGAACCGCTGGGCATGGGCGGCACTGGCCACGGGTTTTGTGTTCCTCGTCGTCAACGAAGCGCTGATGCCGCCGGAGAGCCGGTTCTACGCCTGGGGCATCCCGGCGATCTTCATCCTCTACGGCGCTGTTTCCATCGACTTTTCCCGTCTGCCGGTTCTGGGATGGCTGAACTATCTCGGCGACTGCTCCTACAGCATCTATATCACCCACGCCTTCACCCTCGCTTTCCTGAGGGTGGCTTCGGACCGCCTGCCGATCGGCATCCTGCAGCAACCGGTGCTCTTCGTGATCCTGGCGCTGGTGCTTTCGTCAATCGGCGGCGCAATCGTCCATGAAATCACCACGCCGCGCCGGAAGGTGGCCGTGGCAGGCAGGCCGCCGGCCTAGATGTGAACCTTCGGATTCAATTTCCGCCCTTCACATGCTTGGTTTCCCGCCTCTCGATGTCGCATATTGCTCATCAGCTTTCAGCGACATGCTTTAATTTCATCCACTGAAGGCGAGAATACACATCCGGACGGCGCTGGCGGTGCGGCGTTGAGCGACTTCTCCTAAGCCGATACGGCCATGAGAGAACTTGCTGGAACGTGATGGTTTATCTTGCAATTTGTCGCATGAATGAAAGTGCGCCGGCCTATTCGCGGCACGGGCTTTGATTTAAGCACGGGCTGCGGCCTCCAAGAGGGAAGAGGGAGAGACATGAGAAGCTATGTATTGACGGTATCCTGCAAATCGACGCGCGGCATCGTTGCGGCGATTTCGAGCTATCTGGCCGACAAAGGCTGCAACATCATCGACTCCAGCCAGTTCGACGACCTCGATACCGGCAGGTTCTTCATGCGCGTCAGCTTCATTTCGGAAGAGGGACTGTCGGGCTCCGCCATCAGCGCCGATTTTGCCGCCGTCGCCGCGCCCTTCGAGATGGATTACGACTTCCACGACAGCGAGAGCCGCATGAAGGTGCTGCTGATGGTGTCGCGTTTCGGCCATTGTCTCAACGACCTGCTCTACCGCTGGAAGATCGGGGCGCTGCCGATCGACATCGTCGGCGTCGTCTCCAACCATTTCGATTACCAGAAGGTCGTCGTCAACCACGACATCCCCTTCCACCACATCAAGGTGACGAAGGAGAACAAGCCGCAGGCCGAGGCCCAGCTCGTCGATCTCGTCGAGCAGACCGGCACCGAGCTGATCGTGCTCGCCCGCTACATGCAGGTCCTCTCCGATCAGCTTTGCAAGCAGATGTCGGGCAGGATCATCAACATCCACCATTCCTTCCTGCCGAGCTTCAAGGGCGCCAACCCTTACAAGCAGGCCTATCAGCGCGGCGTCAAGCTGATCGGCGCCACCGCCCATTACGTCACCGCCGATCTCGACGAAGGCCCGATCATCGAGCAGGACACCGCCCGCATCACCCATGCGCAGTCGCCCGACGACTATGTCTCGATCGGCCGCGACGTCGAAAGCCAGGTGCTGGCCCGCGCTATCCACGCCCATATCCATCATCGCACCTTCATCAACGGCAACCGCACCGTCGTCTTCCCGGCCAGCCCCGGAAGCTACGCCTCCGAACGCATGGGGTGAGTCGGCCGAGGCCGCGCATCTCTTTTGCCGGCAGACAACAATCTCCCGTTGCCTGCCAGCGGCAAGTATTTGATTATCGCGCTTAAGGGGTAATCGAATCATGCTGCGGGAGGGGTGTCATGACCGACGAGGCGCTTGTGGATCGCATGACGCTGCCGCGTCCCGACGTCACCGTTGCTGACGCGGAAGAGATCCTTCTTGCCCATTACAGCCTGTCCGGCACGCTCGCCGAACTCGGCAGCCAGCAGGATCGGAACTACCGCGTCGACAGCGATCGTGGGCGATACGTCCTGAAGATCTGCCATGCCGCCTACGAGGCCCGCGAGCTCGAGGCGCAAAATGCCGCGCTCCATCATCTCAAGCGCCAGCAGGACGCGCCACGCGTTCCGAAGGTGATCGCCACGAATGATGGGCGGGAAATTATCGTCCTTACCGTGCGCGGGCGGGGCTATCAGGTCCGGTTGCTGGAATATCTGGAAGGCCAGGGACTGACGGAGATGAGATATCTGGCGCCGGCTTCCGTCGCGGCGCTTGGCGCGCTCTGCGCGAGGCTGGCGCAGGCGCTTGCCGATTTCGACCATCCCGGCCTCGACCGCAGCCTGCAGTGGGATTTGCGACGCGCCGGGCCTGTCGCCGTACAGCTGCTGTCCGCCATCACCGACAGCGCTGCCCGTGACCGGATTGCCAAAACCATGGTGACGGCCGTTCGCCGCATCCAGCCCCTGGCGCCGTCGCTTCGGCTCCAGGCGGTCCATCACGACGTCACCGGCGACAATGTCGTCGGCCATCGCGACGCCCATGGCCACACGATCCCCGACGGGGTGATCGATTTCGGCGACATCATCCGCGGCTGGCTGGTCGGCGACCTCGCCGTCACCTGCGCTTCGCTGCTGCATCAGGCGAATGGCGATCCCTTTCACATCCTGCCCGCCGTCACCGCCTATCAGGCGATCTATCCGCTGAGCGACGAGGAGCTGAAGGCGCTCTGGCCGCTGATCGTCGCGCGCGCGGTCATCCTCGTTGCCAGCAGCGAACAGCAGATGTCGATCGATCCCGATAATGATTATGTCCGTGGCAATCTCGACCGCGAGCGGGCGATCTTCGATACGGTGATGTCGGTTCCGTTCGAACTCATGGAAGCTGCGATCCTCAAGGCGGCCGGCGCGGATGTCGCCGCTCCGCCGCCATCGGCATGGCTGCCCTTGCTGCCCGATATCGATCCCGTCACGATCGCCTATGTCGACCTTGGCGTGCGGAGCGCGCATTTTTCCGCCGGCAACTGGCTGAGCGCCGATATGGACTGGCGGCTGCTTGCCCGGGCCGCAAGCGAAAACGGCACGGCGGCGACGCGCTATGGTGAATATCGGCTTTCCCGCGCTGCCCTTGGAAACGCGAGGGCACAGGCGACCTTCGCCCTGCATGTCGACATCTGCCTTGCCGCAGGAAGTGCGGTCGCAGCGCCCTTTGCCGGCCGTATCGGCTGGAAGGACCAGCATCTGACACTGACGGACGACAGCACGACCCTGCATCTCGACGGACTCGACCCTTTGGTCGAGAATGGCGCCGTGCTTGCCGCTGGCGATCCGCTTGGTTCTGTTTTCGGTGAAGTGTCGTCACTTGGCGGCCTGCGCCTCCAACTCTGCAGCATCGCGGGTCTTGAACCCCCGCTCTTTGCCATGCCGCGCGAGGCGGCGGCCTGGTCGGTGCTCTGCCCTTCGCCTTCATCCCTTCTCTGCCCGGGAGCGGATGCGCCGCAACCGGAGACCGGAGAACTGCTCGCCAAGCGGCAGACCTATCTCGCAAGTGCGCAGAAGAACTATTATGCCGCGCCGCCGCAGATCGAGCGCGGCTGGAGGGAATATCTGTTCGATGTCGAGGGCCGCGCCTATCTCGACATGGTCAACAATGTCACGATCCTCGGCCACGGGCATCCCAGGCTGGCGGCGGCAATCAGTGCCCAATGGCTGCGGCTCAATACGAATTCACGCTTCCACTATGCGGCGATTGCGGAGTTTTCCGAACGTCTCGCGGCGCTCGCGCCGGAGGGCCTCGACGCGGTCTTCCTCGTCAACAGCGGCTCTGAGGCGAACGATCTGGCGATTCGGCTGGCGCAGGCCCATAGCGGCGCCCGCAACATGCTCTGCCTGCTCGAAGCCTATCATGGCTGGTCGGCGGCGAGCGATGCCGTCTCCACGTCGATCGCCGACAATCCGCTGGCGCTGACCACCCGACCGGATTGGGTGCATGCGGCCGTTTCGCCGAATACCTATCGCGGCGCGTTTCGCGGACCCGACACAGCGGCGAGCTATCTGGCCGCCGTCAAGCCGACGCTCGCGACGATCGACGCCGGCGGCCAGGGCCTCGCCGGCTTCATCTGCGAATCGGTCTACGGCAATGCCGGCGGCATTCCGTTGCCGGAAGGGTATCTGAAGGAGATCTATACCGAGGTGCGCGCCCGCGGCGGGCTCTGCATCGCCGATGAGGTGCAGGTCGGTTACGGCCGGCTCGGCCATTATTTCTGGGGCTTCGAGCAGCAGGGGGTCGTGCCCGATATCATCACCATCGCCAAGGGCATGGGCAATGGCCACCCGCTCGGCGCCGTCATCACCAGACGGGAGATTGCGCAGTCGCTGGAGAAGGAGGGACCTTTCTTCTCCTCCACCGGCGGCAGCCCGGTCAGCTGCGTCGCCGGCATGACGGTGCTCGATATCATGGCTGAGGAGAAGCTGCAGGAAAATGCCCGCACGGTCGGCGATCATCTGAAGGCGCGGCTTGCCGCGCTGATCGACCGGCACGCGATCGCCGGCGCCGTCCATGGGATGGGCCTCTATCTCGGCCTGGAATTCGTCCGCGACAGAACGACGCTGGAGCCGGCGACGGAAGAGACGGCAGCGATCTGCGACCGGCTTCTCGACCTCGGCATCATCATGCAGCCAACCGGCGATCACCAAAATGTGCTGAAGATCAAACCGCCGCTCTGCCTCAGTCTCGAAAGCGCGGATTTCTTCGCAGACATGCTGGAAAAGGTGCTCCAGGAAGGCTGGTGATCCATGCTTTCGGGCGTTAACCAAATCGGTCATTTCGAGGCATCTCGATTTTTAACGACAAGGCCCATTGCCGGAATCAGACAGACTTCCTATTTCTGCTGCGGCGATCGAACGAGTTTCGATTCTGTCATGCGAATTTTACGAAGAGCTGATATGTTTCTTTCTGTAAGTTCGGGCCAGGATGGAATGAATTTTTTCGGATCGTCGATATTTTGACACGTTTCGGAATATGTTTCCGACAGGCTGTCGGATAATCTCTACTAAGTTAGTAGATATTGAACGCAGCCATCACCGGCCCCGGGCTCTTCCGGGACCATCGAGCGCAACGCCAACGAAAGGAACGAGACATGACAGACATCGAAATTCTCGCCACTCTCCTTGGGCGATCTGTGCTTGGCAATGACCGTCCGGGCGCCCTCTCCCGCCCGAACTGTCGAATGTGACATTCGTCCTCCTTTTAACGGTACCAGACAAGTCAATTCGCCATGGCTGCGCATGCCCGCGCGGCAGGAGTTCTATCTATGAAGAAGCAAGTTATCGAATATGCAGGCGTTCCCGTCGGCATCGTTATCCCCGACGAAGATCGGCTGAAGTTCATCGCCGTGAAATTCCATGTCCACGACCTCGACGAGCAGCGGTTCGGTTCGCCCGACGAGGTGCGGCTGGCCATCCACGACCTGATGACCCGCCGTCATCCGAAGCCGCTTCATGCCTGACGGCATGCGGCCGTTACCGACTTTCGCGGCTCTTCTGATGTGACCGGTCCTGCCAAAAGGGCCGGTCTTGTTTTTTGAGGGCAATTGCAGTCCTATCGGCCGGATCAGCGCCACCAGGATCAGCCCTTGCCCGATCTTCTCAATCTGCTCACCGACATCGAAGGCGTTTCCGTCGGCCATGCGACCGACCTCTCGCTGGGATCCGGCGTCACGGTCATCGTCTTCGACGAGCCGGCGGTCGCCTCCGGCACGGTGCTCGGCGGCGCGCCGGGCGGACGCGATACCGGCCTGCTCGACCCGTCGATGACCGTCAGTACCGTCGATGCCTTTGTGTTCTCGGGCGGCTCGGCCTTCGGGCTCGATGCGGCCGGGGGCGTGCAGGCCGGCTTGCGCGAAGCCGGCCGCGGCTTTGCAGTCGGGCCGGTCAAGATTCCGATCGTGCCGCAAGCGATCCTGATGGACCTGCTGAACGGCGGCGACAAGGATTGGGGTCTTCACTCCCCCTATCGTGAGATGGGTTATGCGGCGTTGAAGACCGCGACGAAGGGCGTATTTGCGCTCGGCACCGCCGGCGCCGGCACCGGGGCGACGACGGCCACTTTCAAGGGCGGGCTCGGCTCGGCCAGTGCCGTCAGCAGCGCCGGCCATCGCGTCGCTGCGATCGTCGCCGTCAATGCGCTCGGTTCGGCAACGATCGGTGACGGGCCGCATTTCTGGGCGGCGCCCTTCGAGAAGGACGGCGAATTTGGCGGGCTCGGTATGCCTGCGACCACCGATCACAGGATACGGCTCAAGGGGATGAGCACGCCGGCAACGACGATCGGCGCTGTCGTCACCGACGCGCAGCTGACGAAGGCGGAAGCGCATCGGCTTTCACTTGCCGGTCATGACGGCCTTGCCCGAGCGCTGCTGCCGGCACACCTGCCGCTCGACGGCGATACCGTCTTTGCCGCGTCGACCGTCAAACATCCAAGAAACGACATGGCAAGCCTGATGGAACTTTGCCACCTCGCCACCATCGTCATGGCGCGGGCAATCGCGCGCGGCGTCTATATGGCGAGCGCCCTTCCGGCCGAGGGCGGGCAAATAGCATGGCAAGACCGCTATCCCCAGGGCCGTTGATTGAATAGGGTCGCAACCTGGTGAAATGGCGGAGACACGCGAATGCAGATCCTGGCGCTGAAGTATTTTCGACGAGCTGGTGGGGACCGAATCATGCCGGGTGATGTGATGAACAAGGTTTCGTTTGCGTCTTCGGCGCGCTGCATCAAGCGGCTTTCCCTCGGTGCTGCGTTGTCGGCCGGTCTCGTAGTGACAGCAATGACACCGGCGGAAGCGGCCAAGACCGCCCTCAATCTCGGCATGAGCGTCGAACCAACAGGCCTCGACCCGACGATCGCCGCACCGGTCGCGATCGGCCAGCTCACCTGGCAGAATGTGTTCGAGGGGCTGGTGACGATCGATCAGACCGGCAAGGTCCAGCCGCAGCTGGCGAAAAGCTGGGAAATCTCGGGCGATGGCCTGACCTATATGTTCAAGCTGCGGACCGGCGTCAAATTCCATGATGGCGAGGCCTTCGATGCCGCCGCCGCCAAATTTGCCCTCGACCGCGCCCGCGGTACGGATTCGGTTAATCCGCAAAAACGCTTCTTCGCCTCGATTGCCTCGATCGATACGCCGGATGCCGAAACGCTGGTGCTGCATCTCACGGCCCCGACCGGCAGCCTGATCTATTGGCTCGCCTGGCCGGCATCTGTCATGGTCGCCCCGAAGACGGCCGACAACGACAAGGTCATGCCGATCGGCACCGGTCCCTTCAAGTTCGCTAGCTGGACGAAGGGCGACAGGGTCGAACTCGTCAGGAATGGCGACTACTGGAACAAGGATGCGTCTGCCAAGCTCGACAAGGTGACCTTCCGCTTCATCGCCGATCCGCAGGCGCAGGCAGCCGCCCTGAAATCCGGCGATCTCGATGCCTTTCCGGAATTTGCCGCACCCGAGCTGATGAGTTCCTTCGACGGCGATGCCAGGCTCATCACCAAGGTCGGCAATACCGAACTCAAGGTCGTCGCCGGCATGAACAATGCCAGGAAGCCCTTTGACGACAAGCGCGTCCGCCAGGCGCTGATGATGGCGATCGACCGCCAGACGGTGATCGACGGGGCGTGGTCCGGCCTCGGCACGCCGATCGGCAGCCACTACACGCCGAACGATCCGGGCTACAAGGACATGACCGGCGTGCTGCCCTATGATGTCGAAAAGGCAAAGGCACTGCTGACTGAGGCCGGCTACCCCAACGGCTTCACGTTCACGATCAAATCGCCGCAGATGGCCTATGCGCCGCGCAGCGCCCAGGTGATGCAGGCGATGTTTGCCGAAATTGGCGTGACGATGAACATCGAACCGACCGAGTTTCCGGCGAAATGGGTGCAGGACGTCATGAAGGATCGCAACTTCGACATGACGATCGTCGCCCACGCCGAACCGCTCGACATCGACATCTACGCACGCGATCCCTATTATTTCAACTACAGGAACCCGGCCTTCGATGCGCTGATGAAGAAGGTCCAGGAGACCGCGGATCCCGCCACCCAAAATGCGGTTTACGGCGAAGCGCAAAAGATCCTCGCCGAGGACGTACCGGCGCTCTACCTCTTCGTCATGCCGAAACTCGGCGTCTGGGACAGGAAGCTGAAGGGGTTGTGGGAGAACGAGCCGATTCCGTCGAATGTGCTCTCGGGGGTTTATTGGGAGGAGTGAGCGAGCGGGTTCGGGCGGATTGAGAGGCACGATGAGCAAGGCGAAGCGGGACAGCGATACGCTCAATGCAGGCCGCAGCCCTCGCCATCCCTCATTCCTGTCACAAGCTTGGCGCCGAGGCTACAACGTACTCCCAAAAGCCAACTCGAAAGCGTGGCATGCATGATCGCGCTTCTCCTTCGCCGCTTCACCGGCCTCATCCTCACCCTCGTCATCGTCTCTCTGCTGATCTTCACCGTCATGGATCTGCTGCCCGGCGATCCAGCCTCGATCATGCTTGGCACCTCGGCAAGCCCGGAAACGCTGGCAGCGCTGCGTCACGAGCTCGGCCTCGACCAGCCGCTCGTCCTGCGCTACGGCCAATGGCTGGCCGGCCTCCTGTCCGGCAACCTCGGCAATTCCCTGACCTACGGCGTTCCCGTTGCCGGACTGATCGTCGAGCGGCTGGCGGTGACGCTGCCGCTGGCGCTGATGGCAATGGTGCTTTCGATGGCGATCGCCCTGCCGCTTGGCGTTCTGGCCGCCTCGCGCCGCGGCCGCGTTTTCGACACGATCGCAACATTGTTTTCGCAGATCAGCATCGCCGTGCCCGCCTTCTGGGTGGCGCTGCTGTTGATCATCCTGTTTTCGACGATGCTCGGGCTGATGCCGGCCGGCGGCTTCCCGGGGTGGGGCGCCGGTCTTCTGCCGGCATTGCAGGCGCTCGTCATGCCGGCCGTCGCGCTGGCGATGCCGCAGGCGGGCGTGTTGACACGCGTCGCACGTTCGGCGGTTCTCGAGACGATGCATGAGGATTTTGCCCGCACCGCGGTGGCCAAGGGGCTGTCAAGCAGTGCGGTGCTGTGGCGGCATATCGTGCCGAATGCGCTGATCCCGGTTCTGACGATGATCGGACTGCAGTTCACCTTTCTGGTCGCCGGCGCGGTGCTGGTGGAAAACGTCTTCAACCTGCCGGGGCTCGGGAGGCTTGCGCTTCAGGCACTCTCCCAGCGCGATGTCATCGTCATGCAGGATGTCGTGCTGTTCTTCGCGGGCTTGGTCATCGTGGTGAATTTCGTCGTCGATCTCTCCTATGTGGCGATCGACCCCAGGATCAGAAAGGCGGTTTGAAACATGGCCCAGATCGTATCCTCCGCCTTTGCCCGCCGCCGAAGGACTGACAGACTTAGCCGGCGAATGAACCTCATCGCGGGCACGGTCATCATTGGCCTGCTGGTCGCCGTTGCGCTCCTGTCGCTCGTCTGGACGCCCTTGCCGCCGGCGAAGATGCAGATCATCCATAAACTGCAGCCGCCGCTTGCCTTCGGCCTGCTCGGCACGGATCAGTTCGGCCGCGACGTGGCGTCGATGCTGATGGCTGGATGCCGGAACTCTTTGTCGATTGCCATCACCGCGGTTGCGATCGGCGGGACGCTCGGCTCGATATCAGGCATCTCCGCCGCGGCGATCCGCGGTCCAGCCGAAACGCTGCTGATGCGCATCTGCGACGTCATCTTCGCCTTGCCACCGATCCTGTCGGCGATGGTGCTCGGCGCCTTTCTCGGGCCGGGGCGCTTCACCGCGATCACCGCGATCGCCGTCTTCATGATTCCGGTCTTTGCGCGGGTGACGCTGGCAACCTCGCTGCAGGCCTGGAGCCGCGATTATGTGACGGCGGCGCGCGCGATCGGCAATACGCGCCTGACCATTTCACTGCGCCATGTGCTGCCGAATATCATCAGCCAGATCATCGTGCATGGGACAATCCAGCTCGGTCTGGCGATCCTGACCGAGGCCGGTCTCAGCTTTCTCGGGCTCGGCATGGCGCCGCCAGCGCCGACATGGGGCCGGATGCTTGCAGATGCGCAAACCTATCTGGCGCTGGCCCCCTGGCTCGCGATCCTGCCCGGCCTTGCCATCGCGCTCACCGTCCTCGGCTTCAACATGCTCGGCGACGGCTTGCGCGATCTTCTCGATCCACGCGAGGCGAGCCGCTGATGTCCCTCCGAAACAAAACGCCTATGGCCGAAACCGATCTTACAATCCGTGAACTCAGGCGACGCTTCGCCGATAAGAGCCTCTCGCCGCTCGAATACTGGCTCTCCCTCGAAGACCATATCGCCGCCTGGGAGCCGTCCATATCAGCACTCTACCTCTACGACCCAGAGGCGGCGCGCGTGCAAGCGAAAGCTTCGACGGAGCGCTGGGCGAAGGGACAAACGCTGGGCAGGCTCGACGGCATCCCGGTCACGCTGAAAGAACTGCTCGCGACGAAGGGCCAGCCGGTGCCGCTCGGCTCCAGGGCGGTGGAACTGAAGCCGGCGGAGGCCGACGCGCCGGCTGCAGCGCGGCTGCGCGAGGACGGCGCGGTGATCTTCGCCAAGACCACCTGTCCCGATTACGGCATGCTTTCCTCCGGCCTGTCGAGCTTTCATCCTCTCAGCCGCAATCCCTGGAACATCGCGCAAAATCCCGGCGGATCGAGCGCCGGCGCCGCGGCCGCGGCCGCGGCCGGTTACGGGCCGCTGCACATCGGCACGGATATTGGCGGTTCGGTGCGGCTTCCTGCCGGCTGGACCGGCACCTTCGGCTTCAAGCCGAGCCACGGGCGCATTCCGGCCGATCCCTATTATGTCGGGCGCTGTCTCGGCCCGATGACGCGCACTGTCGAGGACGCCGCTTTTTCCATGGCGACGCTGTCACGGCCCGACTGGCGTGACGGGACCAGCCTGCCGCCCAACGATTTCGACTGGATGGATTTCGTTGTCGACATGTCAGGCATGAAGATCGGCCTAATGCTCGATGCCGGCTGCGGGTTTGCTGTCGATGATGAGATCAGGGTCGCGGTCGAATCGGCGGCGAAACGTTTCGAGAAGGCCGGCGCGACCATCGTCTGCGTTCAACCGGTGCTGACGCGCGCGATGCTTGACGGGCTCGACACGTTCTGGCGCGCCCGCCTGTGGAGCGATATCGCAGGGCTGGACGAAGAGCGGCGCGACAGCATCCTGCCCTATATCCGGGAATGGGCCAAGGCCGGCGCCGATATCAATGGCGTCGATGCCGTCAGGGGCTTCAATCAGACGATCGAAATGCGCAGGAGCTGCGGACGGCTGTTCACCTCGGTCGACGCCCTGCTTTCGCCGACCAACCCGATCGTCTCCTATCCGGCCGAATGGGCATCGCCGACCAACGATCCGGCGAGGCCGTTCGAACATATCGCCTTCACCGTGCCGTGGAACATGTCGGAGCAGCCGGCCGCGTCGATCAATTGCGGCTTCTCCCGTTCGGGCATGCCGATCGGGCTTCAGATCGTTGGGCCGCGTTTCGACGACATGCGGGTGCTGAGACTGTCGAAAGCTTTCGAGGATTGGACCGGCGGCGTGAGATCCTGGCCGCAGCGACCGATCACTTAGCTAAACGGGCGGCGATAGCCGGTCGGCCGTTGGTACAGCGAGCCGATGCGCTCGACGGCCGCCTCGAAGTTCTCCCGCGCCACCGTCATGCTGTGGCCATTGGCGTGGAGAATGGTTTGGGAATCTTCGAAAATGGCGACGTGGCCCTTCCAGAACACCAGGTCGCCGCGGCGAATTTCGGAGCGGTCGATCGGTTCGCCGAGTCCGGCCGCCTGCATGTCGGTATCACGCGGCGCCAGTCTGCCGGTCATCAGCATCGCCAGCTGGACGAGGCCGGAGCAATCGATGCCAAGGCCGGATCGGCCGCCCCAAAGATAGGGTGTTTCGAGGAAACGGGCGGCGATACCGACATAATCGGCACCCTCGAGAGCGCCGATCGGCTGCACGTGCCTGGCGAAGATCGCCGTGCCGTCCGTCAGCACGACATAGTGATTGCCGCGCACCTCCGCCTCGCCTACGACGTGAACGCGGCTTCCCATCGACAAGATGGCCTGATGCGGTTTGCGCAGTTCCGGCTCCGGATAAAGGAAGGTGCGCGGCACGGTGACGATGTGAGTCGGCGCCGGCCCTGTTTGGGAGAGCGCCTCTGCCTCGAGATAACCGACATAGCCGTCGGAGGCAGCTTTTACCCAGCACCAGCCGTCGGCGCGATCGAAAACGGTCACCTCCTCGCCGAGGAGCAGTTCCGTATCGATGCCGCGGGCAAGTTCCGGCTCAGGGCGCAGGGCGGCGACGGGAAGGGCAACGCGCGCTGCGGCGCCTTCGACGAAGCGCGACGCCTCCACCTTGCCCTGGAGCCCCGCTTCCGCGAGATCCGGCCGATAGGCATGCAGGCGGCGGTCGAGCATCGTCATTCGTGTTCCCTTCAGATCGGCAGCCGGCGGCCCTGATCCCGGACGAGATCGCCGAGCTTTTCCAGGTAAAGCGCACCGCCGACGGTACGTTTGATGATCACATTGCGGCGATCGGCATCGTCGCGCACGCGATCAACCAGGCCCATCTCACCCATCGTATCCAAGGCGCGGGTAATGACCGGCTTGGTGACATTGAGTGTGGCGGCAAGCCCGCGCACCGTGTGGGGCGGCGGCACGAGGTAAATATGCAGCAGGATCGCCATCTGGCGCAATGTCAAATCGCGGTCGTCATGGCGAACCTGATCGAGCGCCACGCCATGCCAGAGCCCCAGCGCCTGCGAGGCGGTCAGTTCGATCGGCACGGCCCCTCCGGAAAATCGTTACGCTAGCGTTTCATTTTCCGGCAGTTGCAATGGACATGCAAGAGGTGGCGGGAACTGCCGCCCGGCAGGGTGAATAAAATTTTAACGATCGGCCGCGAGACGCAGCGCGGGACGGCGGTCATGCGATGCGCCTTAGCATTATCCGGGCGGCGTCAGCGCAGGCTGGTGCGGATATGATGGAAGAGCGCGCGGATTGCCTGTGCTTCGCCGCCGCCCGGCGAATGTGGCCGTTCGGACGGAGCCCAGCCGTAAATGTCGAAATGTGCCCAGCTCTTGGACTTGCTGACGAAACGCTTTAGGAAAAGCGCGGCGGTGATCGATCCCGCCATGCCGCCGGCCGGGGCATTGGTCAGGTCGGCGAATTTGGCGCGGACATCCTTTTCATAGCCGGCATAGAGCGGCAGACGCCAGATCGGATCGTCCGTCTCCAGGCTTGCTTCGGTCAGGTCATGGGCCAGATTGGCATCATCGGTGAAGAAGGGCGGAAGATCCGGACCGAGGGCAACGCGGGCAGCCCCTGTCAGCGTCGCCATGTCGATCAAGAGTTCGGGCTCTTCCTCGTCGGCATAGGCCAGCGCGTCGGCCAGGATCAAACGGCCTTCGGCGTCGGTATTGTCGATCTGAACGGTCAGGCCCTTTCGGCTTCGGTAAATGTCGCCGGGGCGAAAGGCATTGGAGGAGATGGCGTTTTCGACGACCGGGATAATGACGCGCAGATCGACCTTCAGCTTGGCGTCCATGATCATCAGGGCGAGTCCCATGACATTCGCGGCGCCGCCCATGTCCTTCTTCATCAGCAGCATCGAGGCGGCAGGCTTGATATCGAGACCGCCGGTATCGAAGCAGACGCCCTTGCCGACGAGCGTCACCTTGCGATGACCCTTTTTGCCCCAGCGCAGCTCAAGAAGGCGCGGCGCGTCGGCGCTGGCGCGGCCCACGGTGTGAACCAGCGGGAAATTCTGGGTGAGCAGTTCATCGCCCGTGATGACCGACAGTTCCGCCTTGTAATGTCCGGCCAGGGCACGGAAAGCGGCCTCGAGCTGGTCCGGCCCCATATCGTTCGTCGGCGTATTGATGAGGTCGCGAGCAAGAAAGACGCCGGCGAGCTGGCGCTTGATATCGGCGCCGTCGGCATCGCGGGGGATCATCAAGGTCGCTGCCGGCGATTTTTCCGATTTGTAGCGATCGAAACGGTAGCTGCCGAGCCCGAAGCCAAGGGCCAGCCGGTTTGCCGTCAGCGGCGCGGTCTCGATGTGCCATTCGCCGGCGGGCAGCGCACGGGCCAGCCTGCCGGTGATGTAGGGCTGTTCCGACGGGTTGGTGCCCAGGCCGAAAAGCGCGCCGCCGAGATGGCCATCGGCCGTCGGGATCAGCAGGAGCGAGCCGCTTTCGGCCTTGTAGCCCGCCTTGCGCGCCCAATCGAGCGCGATCGGATCGATCGTGCCGGTCTCGATATGGGCAGGGGTGACGGCAAAGATCGGCAGCGTCAAGCCGCCCTTCGTGTTGAAAGGAGTCGGTCTTTCGATGAACTGATAGGGGGCCATGATTGTCCTTCGGCGGTCGCCAGGAATCGTTCCTTAACGGTCTGTTAGGGTTAACAGACTATTGCTGGAGCGAAGATTGCGTCAAACCTTTCCCTGTTCCGCTTCGAGGTCAGGCGCCGATTTCGGAATCAGGAACGCAACATGCCTGCCTCGCGCATCACCATTTCCCTAAATCGCATCCTGCAGGGCGCAGCAGCATCGCTGATCATCCTCGCGCTTGCCGGCTGCTCGACGACGGCCAAGGACCGGATGACGACAGGCTCGGTGCCGAAGCTTACCAAACCGGTCGAGGAGATGGATTCGACCGAACTGCGCTCGGCGACGGACCGAATCGGCCAGGCCTATGAGAAGAACCCGCGCGATCCCGTCAACGGCGTCAACTACGCCAACCTGCTGCGCATGAGCGGCCGCGACGCTCAGGCGCTCGCCGTCATGCAGCAGGTGGCGATCGCTAACCCGGGCGACCGCAACGTGCTGGCCGCCTATGGCAAGGCGCAGGCGGCGGCTGGGCAGTTCCAGCAGGCGCTCGACACGATCGGCCGCGCCCAGACACCGGATCGCCCCGACTGGAGGCTGATCTCGGCCGAAGGCGCAATCCTCGACCAGATGGGCCGGGCAAGCGAGGCCCGGCAGCGCTACCGCGACGCACTCGACATTCAGCCGAACGAACCTTCCATCCTGTCCAACCTCGGCATGTCCTACGTGCTGACCGGCGATCTGCGCACGGCCGAAACCTATCTGCGCTCCGCCGCCGGCCAGCCGACCGCCGACAGCCGCGTCCGGCAGAATCTTGCCCTCGTCGTCGGCCTGCAAGGGCGTTTTGCGGAAGCGGAACAGATCGCGCGGCGGGAGCTTTCACCGCAGCAGGCCGATGCCAATGTCGCCTATCTCAGGGGCATGCTCTCGCAACAGAATTCCTGGCAGAAGCTCGCCGCCAAGGACAAGACGCCGGGCGCAGCCGATGGCAGCAACACCAACTGACCTCGTCATTTTTTGCCGGATGACCAGGCCCCTCTCCGCCTGATCTACCTGACGCTGAGGCCCGAAAGAATGAGCCGCAGACCAAGGCCGCCCATCACCGCACTGGCGGCGCGGTCGATCCAGCCCTTGGCATGGAGATAGAGCCGCCGCGGGTGGCGGGCCGAAAAGGCGAGCGCCACGATCGAATACCACCCCGCCTCCACCGCGAACACGCCGACCGGCAGCGCGACGAGGAGATCGAGCGGCACCGTCCTCGGCAGAAGCGCCGCAAAGAGGCTGGCGTAGACGATGATGGTCTTCGGGTTGCTGAGCTGCGTCAGCAATGCGGTCATGAAGCTGCGCATGGGCGCACGATGGCCATGGACGGCATCGGAAAGCTCGATCGGCTTTGCGGCGCCTCTCCAGATATTGACGGCGATGTAGAGGAGATAAGCCCCGCCCGCCACCTTGAGCAGCACATAAAGCCATTCGAATTGCGACAGCAACGCCGTCAGACCGGCGAGCGCCAGGCCGGCGAAAACGACGCCGCCGGCGCCCATGCCGAATGCCGCCGCAAGTCCATCCAGCCGCGAACGCGAGATGGCAATCCTGGAGACGACGACGAAGCTCGGGCCGGGGCTCATCGCGCCGACGGCCAAGGCTGCCATGATGCTGATGAAAATGCCTGCGGAAGACATCGGAACCTCTTTCGGAATCGGATAGCGCTGGGAAAGCGGCGGTCACTTCCGTGCTCCCGACCGCCTCATCCTGTTTATCAGCTATGCCAGCGTCGGTCACGCGGGTCGAAGTGGCCCCTGCGGTTCAGAATCTATCCGCCACCTGGATGCCGGCCGGGCCGAGAATGACGGCGATCAGCACCGGCAGGAAAAACAGGATCATCGGCACCGTCAGTTTCGGCGGCAGGGCGGCCGCCTTCTTTTCCGCTTCGTTCATCCGCTCGTCGCGTCCTTCCTGGGCCAGAACGCGCAGGGCCTGTGCAACCGGCGTGCCGTAGCGGTCCGCCTGGATCAGCGCCTGGGTCACCGAACGCACCAGCTCGAGCTGCGTACGTGCGGCGAGATTATCGAGCGCCACGCGGCGATCCGGCAGGAAGGAGAGTTCGGCGGTGGTCAACACCATCTCTTCGGCAAGCGGCGGCGACTGCTCGCCGAGCTCCTCCGACACGCGACGCATCGCCGCCTCCATCGAGACGCCGGATTCGACGCAGATCAGCATCAGATCCAGCGCATCCGGCCAGGCGCGCTTTATCGAGTGCTGACGCTTGCTCATGCGGTTGGAGATATAGATATTCGGCGCATAAAAGCCGAGATAGGCGATGCCGATGACGGCGAGCATACGCATGGGCATGCCGCGACCAGCAAGGCCGCCGAGACCGAAGACCCAGAAGGCGGCAAGTGCGAGGAAGAGAAATGGCAGCAGGAAGCGCGCGACCAGAAAGGTATTCAGCGCATTTTCCGAGCGAAAACCGGCGGCGCGCAGCTTGTTGACCGTGTTTTCGTCGACGAGCGCCTTGCGCAGGTTGAAACGTTCGACGATCTGGCGGACCGAGCGGTTGTTCTGGTTCCTGAGCGAAGCCTTGCCGGCGCCCGGTTCCATGTTCAAGCGGGCGCGTTCGCGGGCGCGGATCTGCTCGCGCTCGGTCGAGACAGCTTTCATGCGCTTGTTGAGATCGCCGCGCTCGAAGAAGGGGATGGCGATCGTGTAAAAAGTCGCGAAGACGGCGATCGCGACGAAAACAGCGATCAGCATGCTCGGATTGGTCAGCGTTGCGGCAAGATCCTGCGACATGGTGCTTCTCTCCCGCTAGATGTCGAAATTGACCATGTTGCGCATGACGAGGATGCCGATCGACATCCAGACCGCCGAGGCGCCCATGATGAAATGGCCGCGCGGATCGGTGAAAAGGACGATCATGTAGTTCGGCGACGTGAGGTAAACGAGGGTCGCGACGATAAAGGGCAGAGCACCGATGATGACGGCGGACGCCTTGGCTTCCATCGACAGCGCCGAGACCTTGGCCTTCATCTTCCTGCGCTCGCGCAGCACCTTTGACAGGTTGCCGATCGCTTCGGAGAGATTGCCGCCGGCCTGCGACTGGATGGCGATGACGATCGCGAAGAAGTTAACTTCCTGGAGCGGCATTTGGAGTGTCATGCGGGCGCAAGCGTCGGGAATGCTGAGGCCAACTTGCTGGGCTTCGATCACCCGGCGGAATTCGCTCTTCACCGGCTCGGTGCCTTCGGTGGCGATAAGGCGGATCGCATCGTTGAGCGGCAATCCCGATTTGATCGAACGGGTGATGACATCGAGCGCATTGGGGAACTCGTTGAGGAACTTGTTCTGGCGGCGCTTGATCAGGAAACCAATGACCCAACGCGGCAGACCGAGTCCGGCGACGAAAGCGATGCCGACCATGACCAGCCACGACGCGCCGATGATAAAGGCCATGAACAGCAGCACCGAAGCGAAAATGGCGCTGAAGAGATAGAACTGCGTCAGCGTGACCGTCAGCCCGGCCTGCACCAGCCGCGATTTCATCGACAGGGTCTTCTTGGTCTTTTCGTTCTGGCGCTTTTCCAGATCCTTCAGGTTGTCCTGCACCGATTTGCGCCGCTTCGACATCTCCTGCACCCGGTCGCGGGCAGCCTTGACCTTGGCACGGTCGACCTCGGCCGATTTGACACGGTTGATGCGGCTTGCCGATTTCTTGTCGGCCTCGATCCGGGAAAACAGCAGGGCATAGGCGACCGCCGCGGCGGAGACAGCGGCGAGGACGACGATTGCCAGGACTACCGGATCGAATCCGAACATCACCCTATTCCTTCGATTTCGCTTCCATTGCGTCGAGGGCGGCGGCCAGGCGCTTTTCCTCGTTGAAGTAACGAGCCCGATCCCAGAAATGCGGTTTGCCGACGCCGGTCGACATGTGCCGGCCGACCAGTCGGCCGCCAGCATCCTCGCCTTCGATCTCGTAGCGCATCAGATCCTGGGTGATGATGACGTCGCCTTCCATGCCGATCACTTCGGTGATCTGGGTGATGCGGCGCGAACCGTCGCGCAGGCGCGCTGCCTGGATGATGATATCGACGGAGGTGGAGATAATCTCGCGGACCGTCTTTGCCGGCAGCGAGAAGCCGCCCATGGCGATCATCGATTCGATACGGCTCAGGCATTCGCGCGGCGTGTTGGCATGGATCGTGCCCATCGAGCCGTCGTGACCGGTGTTCATGGCCTGCAGCAAGTCGAAGACTTCAGGTCCGCGCACTTCGCCGACGATGATGCGTTCTGGACGCATGCGCAGGCAGTTCTTGACGAGGTCGCGCATGGTGATCTCGCCCTCGCCTTCGATATTCGGCGGGCGCGTTTCGAGACGCACGACATGCGGCTGCTGCAGCTGCAGTTCGGCCGTGTCCTCGCAGGTGATGACGCGCTCGTCCCGGTCGATGTAGTTGGTGAGGCAGTTCAGCAGGGTCGTTTTGCCCGAGCCCGTGCCGCCCGAGATGATGACGTTGCAGCGCACGCGGCCGATAATCTGCAGCACGTTCGCGCCTTCCGGCGTGATCGCGCCGAAACGGACGAGCTGGTCGAGCGTCAGCTTGTCCTTCTTGAACTTGCGGATGGTCAGCGCCGGCCCGTCAATCGACAGCGGCGGCGCGATGACGTTGACGCGCGAGCCATCGGGCAGGCGCGCGTCGCAGATCGGGCTCGATTCATCGACGCGGCGGCCGACCTGGCTGACAATGCGCTGGCAGATGGAGAGAAGCTGCGCATTGTCACGGAAGCGGATTTCCGATTCGATCGTCTTGCCGCCGACTTCGATGAAGGTCTGGCCGGCGCCGTTGACCATGATGTCGGCGATGTCGTCGCGCGCGAGCAACGGCTCCAGCGGACCGTAGCCCAGAACGTCATTGCAGATATCCTCGAGCAGTTCTTCCTGCTCGGAGATCGACATCGCGAAGTTCTTGATGGTGATGATGTCGTTGACGATGTCGCGGATTTCCTCGCGCGCGCTTTCGCCATCGAGCTTGGAAAGCTGCGAGAGATCGATCGTGTCGATCAGCGCGGAAAAGACCTGCTGCTTGGTATCATAATATTCGTCGGTGCGAACCGGTCGCTTGCGCTGCGGCGCCTGCATCGGCGGCGACATCACCTGCTGGCGCGCGGGTTCGCGCTGGGGTTCGACGAGGACGGCAGGAGAAGAGGCCACGGGGGCGGCGGCCGGGGCCGGCGGCGGAGGAGCAATCGCGCCTCCGGCCTTTCCGAAACCATCGTTTCCGCGTTTTCCAAACATGCCGCTTAATCCGATCTCTTCATTCTGGTCACCTACTTCCGCTTCAGGAGGCCGAGCAGGCCGCCCTTCTTCGCCTTCTTGATGGCGACCCGGCCGGTGACGATGTGCGATATCTGCGAAAAGGTTTCGGCCGTCGGCGACTTCGGATCGACTTCCGAGATCATCCGGCCGCTGTTGGCGGCGTTGCCGAAGAGGTTGATGTCAAAGGGAATGATCGCGATCGGATCGACCTCCAGCGGCTCACAGAAATCCGACGGCGATATCTCCGGGCGTTTCGGCATGCCGACCTGATTGAGGATCAGATGCGGCGGCTTGTCATTCGGCCGCATCTTGCGCAGCGCGTCCAGCATGTTTTTGGTGTTGCGCAGGTTGGCAAGGTCGGGAACCGCCGTGATGACCACCTCGTCGACGCTCGCCAGAACCGAGCGCGTCCATTCCGACCAGGCATGCGGGACGTCTAGCACGGTGACGGGCGCACTGCGCTGCAGGACATCGAGCACCGGCTGGAAGGCCTGGCCATCGAAATCATAGGCGCGGTCGAGCAGCGAGGGTGCGGCAAGGAGGGAAAGGTGCTCGGAGCATTTCGTCAGCAAGCGGTCGAGAAAGACCTCGTCGAGCCGATCGGGCGCAAAGACCGCTTCGGCGATGCCTTGCGCCGGATCCTGATCGAAGTCGATATTGGCTGTGCCATAGGGCAGGTCGAGATCGGCGAGGATCGTCTCGGTGGAGAAAAGATTGGAAATGCCGAAAGCGCAATTATGCGCGATGGTCGAGGCGCCGGTGCCGCCTTTCGAGCCGATGAAGGCGATGCTGCGCCCGAGCGGCTCGGCTTCCGGATCAACGAAGATCGAGGCCATCGCCGTCAGAATGTCGGGCATGGCGACCGGCTGAACCATATATTCGGAAATGCCGTTGCGGATGAGTTCGCGATAAAGCCCGATATCATTGTAGTAGCCGACGATCACGACCTTGGTGCTGGGGTCGCAGACGGCGGCGAGCGGCGCAAGTTCGTCGAGCAGGCTTCCGGAATTGGCTTTGGTCTCGAGGATGATCAGGTTCGGCGTCGGCGCTGCGGCGAACATATTGGCGGCAGCGGCTATGCCGCCGCTGGTGATGCGCATGCTCACCTTCGCCATGCGCCGGTCGTTGGCGCAGCGTTCCATCACATGCTGCAGGGGCTCGCTCTCGCAGAAGGCGTGAACGGAGATGCGCGGCAATGGCCGCATATTTTCCAGATCCGCCATCCGCACCGCCTCTTCGGCGTGACGAAGTTCGCTGGGGTTCCTGATTTCGTATTCGATCGCGCTCATCGTCCCGTTCCGCCTCAGAAGCTGCTGTCGCTGCCGGCAACATCCTCGATCGTCGTTGTCGTCGTCCGGTATTCCTGTATTGCGTTGTTGCGCCGCTGTGCATCGATCGGGGTCATGCCGCGGGGCGCCACCAGGTCCTCCGGATTAGCGATCTGGGCAGCGAGGTTGTTCTGCGAGGCGCAGCCAAAATTATAATAGTTCTGGTTGGCGAGATCGTTCGAGATATCCTTCGGCCACTGGCCGCATTGCGTGGTGATCGCGGTCGTGCCGGTAAAGCTCAGCCGGATCGGCGCGGCATCGCCGGCGCCGGCAGCGGCATAGGAGGTATTGATGATTTTCGAACTTGCGATCCCTCTTGTCGTCAGCTCGGCACGAACTTGGTTGCGCAGCTGATGTGCGGCTGCGGAATTGGGCGAACCTTCCGGCGACAGGACATAAACCGGCCCCGAGGCGCGTGAAATGTAGTTGGCGGCAAAGCCGCGGATGAGATCACGCTGGGCGATGGTCAGGCGGCGGTCGGTCGAGGCGACGGGTATATCCACCGTCTGCTCCGCCTCCGTGACGATGATCGGATGGCGGGCGCGGTAGTCGTCAGGAATCCCGCCTGTCGTCAGCTGGTCATGCGGACCGGCGCATCCGGACAGGATCGCCAGCGACATGACCGCCGCGGTAAAAAGCGCCCTGGAGCAACCGAGGCGGTGTGTCGTCGCATTCATCTGGGCCATCGCCTGATCTCTGTTCTGTGCCATTGCTGCCGATCGTGCCCCGCTCATTTGTAGATGAACCCGATCGAGCCGTGGAACTGCGCGTCGGCCACGGGCGCCTCGCGGCCGCCATAGACCTTGTTCACACGGTTGAGGAAGAAGGTTGCACCGTCATTCTCAGGGCTGAAATTATCATCCGGCCGGTTGAGCTGGTTCCGCGCCACCGGGCGCACCAGATAGGGTGTCGCGATGATGACAAGTTCGGTTTCCTGACGTTCGAAACCCTTCTGGCGGAAGAGCGTGCCGAGCAGCGGGATCTTGGAGACGCCGGGTGTGCCGCCCATCGTCTGGGAAACATTGTCGCGGATGAGGCCCGCCAGAGCGATCGAGCCGCCAGAGGGCAGTTCCACCGAGGTCTCCGCCGAACGCCGCTGATAGGTGGCGTTGCCGCTGCCGGCCACCGGCTCGGAGACGTTCGTCTTGATCTCCAGGCTGATGCGTCCAGACGACAGCACGACCGGTTTGAAGGCAAGATTGATGCCGTAGTTGAAGGGAACGACCGTGACGTTGCCGTCATTGTCGGTCGTCGAATAAAGCTGCTGGCCGCCGGAATTGAAGGTTGCCGCCTGGCCGGATATCGCCGTCAACGTCGGCTCCGCAAGCGTCCTGACGACCTTGGCCTGCTCCAGCGCATTGAGATAAGTCGAAATATCGTATTTGCCGATCGAGCTCTTGAAGAGCGCCGCCAGGCCGCCGCCGACGGTGGCTGTGGCGCTGTCGGCGCTCGGAGTGCCAAGCTGAGCGACCGTCATGCCGGAGGAACTGGAGACGAGGTTGTCGAAGCCGAGCTGCTTCAGCACCTCGCGGCGAACCTCGGCGATCGTCACCTTGAGGGTGACCTGGTCCTCGCCCTGGATCTGCAGGAGGTTGACGACCTGCGACGTCTGGCGGCCTTCGGCAAAGAGCGCCACCGAGCTGTCGCCGCCGGTGCCGGAGGCCGTCTCGGTTCTCGTCGTCGCTTCGCCGCCCTTCAGGAAGACCTGCGCCAGATCGGCCGCCTGCGTCGCATCCTGCGGGGTGCGCACGGTGCCGGTCAGCACGATATTGTCGGAGACGATTTCGACTTTGATGTTGGAGTCGGGAATGAAACGGCGGAGATTGGTTTCAAGGCCGGAGACGTCGCGCTCGATCTCGATGTCGAGATTGACGACCTCCTGCCCGCCGGCGCCGAAGACAAAGATATTCGTCTGGCCGACCTTCTTGCCGAACAGGTAGATGCGCCGGGAAGTGCGGGTAACGGCATCGGCCATTGTCGGATCGGAGACCAGGATATCATGGGCATCCTCCGGCAGGTCGACGACGACGGCCTTGTTCAGCCCGA
Organism: Rhizobium sp. NLR16a; assembly: GCF_017948245.1. Classification (NCBI taxonomy): domain Bacteria; kingdom Pseudomonadati; phylum Pseudomonadota; class Alphaproteobacteria; order Hyphomicrobiales; family Rhizobiaceae; genus Rhizobium; species Rhizobium sp. NLR16a. The sequence goes on from NZ_CP072865.1 coordinate 3,904,062, forward strand.
GCTTCAGCCGGCGATGGGCGTCGGGGCCGGTCTGCGAGATGCGGACAAGGCTTTCAGCGGCACGCGCCTCACGGACAGCGAAAAGCGGCCCGAAAGAGGCCGGCGCCATGCCGGTCGCGCCGACTGCCAGCGAAAGGCAGCCTGTCAGGAGAAGTTTGGCGCGCCGCGTTGAATTACCCATTTGCACGTCCTTTTACTCCGCCTTCGGCGCTGCGCCGGCATCCGTCACGATGGAGCCCGACTTGATGACCTGAATGATCGCGCTGCCGTTGTCGCCGCTCAGCAGATAGTCCGCCGCACTGGTATCCTGCTCCTGCGCATCGGCGACCGAGCGCAGAGCGAGCGAAAGCCGGTCAGCCATCTGTTGGGCAACGGCGAGAACTTTCGTCTGGTCCGGGGTCAGCTCGAGCGTTGCGGTCGTGCCGACCACCGTCTTCGAACCATCGTCCTTTTCCTGGATCTGCTGGTCGATGGCGAGAACGCGCACATTGCTCAGCACGGTTTCGGTGATCAGCTTGTTGGCCTCGGTACCCTTGCGGACCATGATGACATCGACGCGATCGTTCGGCAGGATGAAACCGCCAGCGCCCGTTGCCACGGAGATCTCGGTCGCGACGGCGCGTTTGCCGGCCGGCAACAGCGAGGACAGGATGCGGCTGCTGGAATCGGCGACCTTTTCAGGCCGGATCGGCTCGCCTTCGAAGATCGGCAGACGCACGACGGCGCCCTGCAGGTCCTTGATCGCGTCCGGCTTGTCAGCCTCGGTGATGAAGCCCTGGACCACGCCGCCCTGCGGCCAGGGCATCCAGTGCACCGATTTCTCATCGAGCCTTGCCCCGACCGGCAGATTGCCGCTCGAAACGAGGATGTTGACGGTGGGTTCTTTCTTGATAACCGACTGCACCTGGGTGACGACGCCACCGCTGCCGGCCATGCGCATTGCCAGGAGCCCGGCTAGGCCGGCTGCCACCACGGCGACAGCGAGAATTATAAGGCGGGCCGGTTTCATCGATCATTCCTCAGGGCACGATATGTTCGCCCTGCAGAATGCTCAGGAATTGGTGTAATTATGGTTAATGGAATGCTTACATTTTAAGTTAACGGGCATTTAAAATGCGGTTATTTCAGGCTTTCCAGCGCGGCGATGAAGAGCGGCGAGGACGAGAAAGCCATGAAGCCGCCGATCGCGATGGCGATGCCGTAGGGAATCTTCTTGGCGAGCAGCAGAGAGTTCGGCACCGGCAGGCCGATGGCGAGGATGGTATTCGACTGTGCCCTCAGCAGCAGGATGAGCAGGGTGATCAGGCCGCCGATAATGGCAACATCGGTCATCAGGAAAAGCAGGGATTCGTTCAGGCCGAACCAGAGTGCGGTGGCGGTCAACAGCTTTGCGTCTCCGCCGCCCATCACATTAAAGGCAAAAAGAGCAAAGCATGCGGTAAAGACGATCGCGCCGGCGGCAAGATGCATGCCGATCGCCTGCAGGCCGAAACCAAAAAACGGCGCCAGTGCGAGGAAGGAGACAACAAGGATCAGGGAAATGCGGTTCGGGATCGTCATGGTGAACAGATCCGAGAAGGCCGCCACGGCGAGGCAGAGTGGCAGTATTACAAAGACTGCAGCTGCGATCATGCGTATACCCGATCATAATAAGATGCGAAAAGGCTCACGGCCATTCAGCGCGTGAGCCCGCTCGATAGACCAGCCAGGTCAGATCCGGCCAGAATCAGGGAGGTGCCGCCTCGCGGCGCCTCGCTTAGTTGACCGCCGTGGTGGCGTCATCCATCTTGGTGCTCAGACCGTTGAACGTGTTGCCGATCTTCTCGCCGAGGGTCGTGGCGCCGGCGATGAGCGCTACGGAAATGAGAGCTGCGATCAGGCCGTATTCGATTGCGGTCGCGCCGGATTCGTCCTTCAGAAAACGGCTAAAAAGCTTGGTCATGGGTACTCCTAACTCCAGTTGATGTTCAGCACGTCCGCCAACTGTTGCCGTTGATCGGATGAACAGCAATCTAATGAATGGGCGTTTCCATCGGCTTAAGAAAAAGAGTTAACAGCATGTGAAAGCCGTCGGAGGCTCCTGTATGGTAAGCCTTACGCTATTCATTTCGCTCAAGATTTAATGGTTTTCAGAGGTTAACGAGGGGATTCATCCGGTAATAGCACAGGCACCGTATCGAGCCGCAATGACACCGACTGGATCCAGTGCCAAATCAGATCAACTTGCTTCACCGCGAAACAAGATGGTGGGTTTAAGGCTTCATTCACCATTTTTTTCCATTCTATGCGCCTATTGCGCTGTGATCGTGAAAGAGGACCCAATGTCATCGAGCGGCAAAACCATTTTCTTTGCCGGTATGATCGCCGTTTCCGGTGTTTCGGGAGTTTCCTCGGCCGCAGACGATGACATGCTGCGCGTCTATATGGATCACGCGCGCGTCTTGAAGCTCGACCGCCCCGTCAGCAAGGTCATCGTCGGCAATGCCCAGGTCGCCGACGCGACCGTCGCCGATGCCAAGACGATCGTGCTGACAGGACGCAGCTTCGGCACCACCAATCTGGTCCTTCTGGACGCCGACGGCAACGCGATCCTCGACGAGCGCATCCTTGTGTCGATAGACGAGGGCAACACGGTGCGCGTCTACCGGCAGACCGAGCGCTCCGTGCTGTCCTGCACGCCCAATTGCGAGCAGCATGCGCAGCAAGCGGCCGCCGGCGCCACGTCACCCTGATCGGCCCGGCCCGGATCTTCTGCCATTCGTTAAAATCGTCGTATCGGCCTGAAACGGAAAATCAACGAACGGACCCTAGTGTGGCAGGCAGAGATGTCGCGCGGGTCCAGGCAATGACGGTAGTTGATCAGAAGACGGATAGGGAGCGCGCCTTCGCGCCGGACCGTTTCTCCCGGTTTCGCGCTGTTGTCCGCTCGCGCGACGGCGCAGCGGCGATCGAATTTGCCTTGCTTGCCATCCCGTACTTCCTGGTGATCTTCGCGATCCTAGAAACCTTCATCGCGTTCGCTGCCGAAGAACTCGTCTCCAACGCCGTCGATACGATGAGCCGGCGGATGCGGACCGGGCAGATCACCTACAATCTCGGCCGTACGACCGACATGAGCCGGACGCAATTCCGCCAGGCGTTCTGCAATGAGATTTCGATCCTGATCAGCTGCTCGACCAGCGAAGCCGCCACGCCGAGCAAGCTTTACCTGGATGTGCAGACATTCGGCACCTTCTCGGCCATCCCGACGACGATCCCCAAGGTTTCCAGTGACCGATATGCCGATATCAACACTGCCGCCTTCAAATATACGCCTGGCGGTGCCGGCACCATCAACATGCTGCGCGCCTATTATCGATGGGAAATCATCACGGATCTGGTCCGGCCCTATATCACGACGATCCGTCCGTCCGACGGTTCGATGCCGACGCAATATCTGATCATCGCAACCTCCGCCTTCCAGAACGAGCAGTATCCATAATGGCGATGCGCAACCCGTTCACCAGACTGGTACAGCAGGCGCGTCGGCTGGCGCGAGAGCGCAAGGGCGCCGGAGCGATCGAATTCGCGATCCTCTTTCCCGTGCTCATCATGCTCTATATCGGCGCTTTCGAGATCACCATCGGCCTCAGCGTCAGCAAACGCGCGACACGCGCCGCTGGTTCGATCGCCGACCTCGTCACCCAGCAGCAATCCGTCACGAAGAGCGCGCTCGCGCAGATGCCGTCGGTCGCAACGGCGATGTTCGTGCCCTACAATTCAACATCGCTGACGCTGAAAATCACCGGAATTTCAATCGACGCCGGCGCCAATGCGAAAGTGCTCTGGTCCTGGGCGCAGGGCGGAACGGCGCCTTACGCCAAGAATGCGCCGGTGAGCGACGTGCCGGCCGATATGAAGACGGCAAACAGCTTCCTCGTTCGGACCGAACTCAGCATCCCCTATACGATGTTCCTGTTCGCGCCGAACTTCATGCCGGATGGGATGCGCACGATTACCATCAGCCGCAGTTACTTCTACCGCCAGCGGCAAGGCGACTCGATCCCCTGCGGAGACTGCTGACCCCTTCCCACCTCGAATTTGCCAAGGCAGGCGCGGCACTATATGCGTGGGCTTCAGCCTCCGACGGTCCGGAGGCCGGCGATCGGTCCTTTCGGGGGTAAAATGGCGCGCGCCTTTCTTTTCGTTCTCGATTCCTTCGGCGTCGGCGGGGCGCCGGATGCGGCAGCCTATGGCGACGAGGGCGCCGACACGCTCGGCCATATCGCCGAATTCTGCGCGGCCGGTGCCGGAGACCGCGCTGGGCTGCGCAGCGGACCGCTTTCCCTGCCCAACATGTCGGAACTCGGGCTTCTGCACATCGCCCGGGCCGCCTCCGGCCGATTTCCGGCCGGCATGCCCCTGCCGGAAAAGCTCTACGGCATTTATGGCGCCGCCAGCGAAATCTCCCGCGGCAAGGATACGCCATCGGGGCATTGGGAGATCGCAGGGACACCCGTCAATTTCGATTGGGGATATTTTCCGACGGAAGGCGATGCCTTTCCCCCGGAGCTGATCGAGGCACTATGCCGGGAGGGCGACGTTCCCGGCATTCTCGGCAATTGCCACGCCTCGGGAACCGAAATCATCGCCAGGCTCGGCGAGGAACATATCCGCACCGGCAAGCCGATCTGCTACACGTCCTCGGATTCGGTCTTCCAGGTCGCGGCGCACGAAATGCATTTCGGCCTGGACCGGCTGCTTGCCTTCTGCCGCACGGCCCGCACCCTTCTCGATTCCTACAATATTGGCCGCGTCATTGCCCGGCCCTTCATCGGCCAGTCGTCCTCCACCTTCCAGCGCACCGGAAACCGGCGCGATTTTTCCGTGCCGCCGCCGGAGCCGACACTGCTCGACCGGCTCGTCGAGCACCGCCGGCATGTGCATGCCGTCGGAAAGATCAGTGACATCTTCGCCCACCAGGGCATTTCCAGGCTCATCAAGGCCAGCGGCAACGAGGCGCTGATGGATGCGTCGCTATCGGCAATCGACGAGGCCGAGGACGGCGATCTCGTCTTCACCAATTTCGTCGATTTCGACATGATCTACGGCCATCGTCGTGACGTGCCCGGTTATGCGGCAGCGCTCGAAGCCTTTGATGCGCGTCTGCCTGAGGTCCACAAGAAGTTGAAACCCGGCGACCTCGTCGTGCTGACCGCCGACCATGGCTGCGACCCTACCTGGCGCGGCACGGATCATACGCGCGAACGCGTGCCGGTCATCGCCTACGGCCCCGGCATCCAGTCGCGTTCCATCGGCGTTCGCCGCACCTATGCCGATATCGGCGAAAGCATTGCGCACCATCTCGGCATCCCGGGCGGCGCGCATGGAAGGAGCTTTTTGTGACATCGCATTTGAAGAAGGTCGAGCTGCACTGCCATCTGGAGGGCGCGGCACCGCCTGCATTGACCGAGGCGCAGGCGCGGAAATACGGTGTCGACATCAGCGGCGAGCTGCGCGATGGCGCCTATGTCTGGCACGATTTCGCAAGTTTTCTGGAATGTTACGACAAGGTTTCCGAGGTCTACAGGACGGAGGAGGATTATGCGCTTCTGACCGAAACCTATCTAGACGAACTTGCCGGCATCCATACGATCTACAGCGAACTCATCGTCTCGCCCGACCACGGCAAGCGTATCGGGCTCGGCGCCGATGCCTATATAGCAGGCGTCTGTGAAGGCATCCGGCGGGCCAAGGCCAAAACCGGCATCGAGGCCCGGCTGATCGTCACCGGGGAACGGCATTTCGGTCCGGAGAGCGTGATGGGAGCGGCCGAATATGCGGCAAAGGCCGGCAACCCTCTGATAACCGGCTTCAATCTAGCCGGTGAGGAGCGCATGGGCCGTGTGGCCGATTATATCAGAGCCTTCGACATCGCCCGCGATGCCGGTCTGGGCTTGACCATCCATGCCGGCGAGGTCTGCGGCGCCTTCAGCGTTGCCGACGCGCTCGATGCCGTGCGGCCTGCACGCATCGGCCACGGCGTGCGTGCCATCGAGGATGTCGATCTGGTGAAGCGACTTGCCGATCTCGGCACCGTGCTTGAAGTCTGCCCAGGCTCCAATATCGCGCTCAAGGTGTTTCCCGATTTCACCTCGCATCCGCTGCGGCGACTGAAGGAAGCGGGCGTGCGGGTGACGATCAGTTCCGACGATCCGCCGTTTTTCCATACGTCGCTGAAGCGGGAGTATGAACTTGCGGCCGATGTCTTCGGCTTCAGCGACACAGAGATCGACGCCATGACCCGCACGGCGATCGAGGCAGCTTTCGTCGATGAAGAGACGCGCAAGGCTCTGCTTGCCCGGCTTTGAAGATGAGTGTCTTCTTATCCCGGAACCGCTGCACACTTCCGGGCGACAAGCATTGGGGAAGATCGCGGCAAATTCGGCTCCGCTCTTGCGGTCGGGCCGATTTCCGTGAAAGAAACATTCGATAGAAAGAATGAAAGGCTTCCCCATGGACGGCGTCACGGTCATCGATCACCCGCTTGTGCAACACAAGCTCACCATCATGCGACGCAAGGAGACATCGACGGGAAGTTTCCGGCGCCTGCTGCGCGAAATCTCCACGCTGCTTTGTTACGAGGTCACCCGCGATCTCGAATTGACGATGGCGACGATCGAGACGCCGCTGCAGACGATGGACTCGCCGATCCTCGAGGGCAAGAAGCTGGTCTTCGCCTCGATCCTGCGCGCCGGCAACGGGCTGCTCGAAGGCATGCTCGATCTCGTGCCTTCCGCCCGGGTCTCGCATATCGGCGTCTATCGCGATCACGAGACGCTGCAGCCGGTCGAGTATTACTTCAAGGCGCCGGAGGACGTGGCCGAGCGCCTGATCATCGTCGTCGACCCGATGCTGGCGACCGGCAATTCCTCGATTGCGGCGATCGACAAGCTCAAGGAACGCGGCGCCCACAATATCCGCTTCCTCTGCCTGCTCGCCGCCCCGGAAGGCATCCGCAACTTCCGCGCGGCGCATCCGGATGTTCCGGTCTTCACCGCGGCGATCGACAGCCATCTGAACGAGAAGGGCTACATTATGCCGGGCCTCGGCGATGCCGGCGACCGCATGTACGGCACGAAATAATTTCAGCCTTCCTTTACCAAATCGCAAGACTTTATGGCCCGGAAGGTTCGCTCCGGGCCTTTTTGTTATCGATATTAGCAAGTTCTCAGGATTTGAGGCTTAGCAAGCTGGAAGCATGAGGCCCCGCATGACGCGGGGTTTATACAGGAAGGATTTCTGTTTCATGCTCGTGCGTACCGTCATTTTCGCCAGCGTCGCCGCAGTGCTGGCCACACAGGTACCTTCGCTCGTTGGACGTATCAGCCAACAACCTGCCGACGGTCTCTCCGCCAATTACGTCTCGGCCGACGCCCACCAGTCCGCTGCACCGGCGCCCGCTTCCGGCAATGGTACGATCCGCCTGCAGGCGGATGCGCAGGGGCACTATACCGGCAGCTTCAAGATCAACGGCAAACCGGTGCCAGGGCTGATCGATACCGGCGCCACCTATGTCGCGCTCAATGAGACACTCGCCCGCCGGCTCGGCTACACCGCAAATCAGCTTGACTTCCGCTATGGTGTGAACACGGCGAACGGCCAGACGAAGGCCGCGCATGTGATCCTTGACCGCGTCGAAATCGGCGGCATCCGCGTCCGCAATGTCGAAGCCTTCGTGCTCAGGGACGATGCCTTAACGACCACGCTCGTCGGCATGAGCTTCCTGCAGAAACTCGCCTCCTATTCAGTCGCCGACGGCTCGCTCAGCCTCAAACAGTAAACCGCATCAGACCCGACCTGCAATGACGGGGGCCAATTCCGGCCTGTCGTCAGCAATGCGATAATGCACGGCAAGGGCGGCAACTGCTTTTTCCGCCGCGGCTTCGCAGGCAGCGTGAACGACAGCGATCGGATCGCCCGCATCGACCCACGTGCCGAGCGGCAGGAGGCCGGAGAAACCGACGCGGTGGTCGATGCGATCTGACGGATGGCGGCGGCCGCCGCCGAGATCGATGACGCTGATGCCGATACCGCGCGCGTCGCAGGCGGCCATCCAGCCGGATCGGGCAGCGGGGACTTCTCTTTCGACCGGCGCCCCGGCCAGGTATCTCTCGGGATTTTCGACGAGATCGGCCGGTCCGCCGAGCATGGAAACCATGCGCCCGAAGCTTTCGGCCGCCCGTCCCGACGACAGCGCTCGACGCGCCATCGCGTCGGCTTCCTCGCAGGAAGAGGCAATGCCTGATTTAACCAGCATCTCGGCGGCGAAGGCAAAAACCACGGTCTCGAGTCGCGTGCCGGTCTTCCTGCCCGCCAGGAAGTCCAAGCAGTTGCGCATCTCGACGGCATTGCCGGCGCAATCGGCAAGCGGCTCATTCATGTCGGTGATCAAGGCGGAGGTCTTCACGCCCGCGCCGTTCGCCACCTCGACCAGGGAACGCGCCAGCATCTCCGCCTGACCGCGGTCAGCCATGAAGGCGCCGTTGCCGAGCTTGACGTCGAGCACCAGCGTCTCAAGTCCGGCTGCGAGCTTCTTCGACAGGATGGAGGCAGTGATGAGCGGAATGGAATCGACGGTGGCGGTGACATCGCGCACGGCATAAAGCCTGCCGTCGGCGGGCGCCAAGCTTCCGGTCTGGCCGATGATGGCGAATCCCGCCCCTTTCACGACCCTGTGGAACAGGTCCGAATCAGGGGTGATTACATAGCCGGGAATGGATTCGAGCTTGTCGAGCGTGCCGCCGGTATGGCCGAGGCCGCGCCCCGAGATCATCGGGACGGCGAGGCCGCAGGCGGCGGCGATCGGCGCCAGCATCAGCGAGACGTTATCGCCGACGCCGCCGGTTGAATGTTTGTCGGCGATGGGACGGCCGATATCCGCCCATTGCAGCCTGTCGCCGGAATTGGCCATCGCCAGCGTGAGGGCGACGATTTCCTTGCGTGACATGCCCTTGAACCAGACGGCCATGGCGAAGGCGCCGATCTGTCCTTCGGACAGCTGCCCGTCGGAGAGTGCCGCGATGAAGGAGCTGATATCGGCGGGGTCGAGTTCCTCGCCATCGCGTTTACGCCGGATGATCTCCTGCGGAATCATCTCAATAGCTCGACGCCGCAGCCGCTGCCGGCTGCGCTCCGCTCAGAACCGCCAGTATGTCGTCGAGCAGGCCGGAAGCGCCAAAGCGGAAGGTCGAGGGCATGGCCCAGTCCGGCGCCATGATGGTTTCGGCAAGGCTGAGATAGAGCGCCGCATCGGCCACCGAGCCGATGCCGCCAGCCGGCTTGAAGCCGACCTTGCGCCCGCTCTCACGAATGGCCCGGATCATAATGTCGGCGGCTTCGAGCGTCGCGTTGACGGCGACCTTGCCGGTCGAGGTCTTGATGAAATCGGCGCCGGCTTCAATCGCGAGCTCCGAGGCACGGCGGATCAGGGCCGCATCCTTCAACTCGCCGGTCTCGATGATCACTTTCAGCAGGACGGGGCCGGCGCATTCGGCGCGCACCGCCTTGACCATGTCGGTCACCGCCTTCTCGTTGCCTGATATGAACTTGCGGTAGGGAATGACCAGATCGATCTCGTCAGCGCCATCGGCGATCGCCTCACGGGTTTCGGCGGCGACGTCGGCCACCTCCATATCGCCCGCGGGGAAATTGACGACGGTTGCGATCCGCACAGCATGGCCGGCGCCGAGGATATTGCGGGCATGGGCGACGAAACGCGGCCAGATGCAGATCGCGGCGCTGTTGCCGTAGGGCGTCTGCGCGCGGGCGCAGAGCGTGTCGATCTGCGCCTCGGTGCAATCGTCCTTCAAATTGGTGAGGTCGAGAAGGGAAAGGGCGACCGCCGCGGTCTCCCGGATAGAATGGCTAGTCATTTTCGCTTCCTCCCGCAATCATCTCTTTCAATATGGCGGCGAGACGGGCGCCGCCGACGGGCGCCATGTCCTTGGTTTCTTCATGGCTGAGCTCATTGCCGGTCATGCCTGCTCCATAGTTGGTGATAACGGAAGCGGCCGCAACCCTCAGACCCAGCATTCTTGCGATGATCACCTCGGGCACTGTCGACATGCCGACGGCATCGGCGCCCAGGATGCGCGCCATGCGGATTTCGGCCGGCGTTTCGAAGCTCGGCCCGGAAAACCACATATAGACGCCCTGCGCCAGCTCAATCTTGAGCTTTGCCGCTGCCTTCCGAATCGCCGCGGCGAGGCCGGCATCATAGGCATTGGTCATGCCGACGAAGCGATGGTCGCTCTCCTCGCCGATCAGCGGGTTCATGCCGGAGTAGTTGATGTGATCGGTGATTTGCATCACCGAGCCGGGGGGCATGTCGTCGCGCAGCGATCCGGCCGAATTGGTCAGGATCAGCGCCTCGACGCCGAGCGCCTTCAGCACCTCGATCGGCAGGCGCATGGCGTTGGCATCGCCCTTCTCATAATAATGCACGCGGCCGGAAAGCATGATGACTGGCTTTCCACCGAGGCGGCCTGCGACGACTTCGCCAGCGTGGCCGGAGACGGCGCTGACGGGAAAGCCCGGCAGGTCGCGATAGGGAATACGGACGGCGCCGTCCAGCTGGCCAACGAGGGAGCCGAGGCCAGAGCCGAGCACGATGCCATGGCGCGGCTTGATCGCGCCGAGCAGGGCGACAAGCAGTTCGACCGTCGCCTTCATCCGAGTTCGGTCTCGAAGCTGAAAGGAAGGAGCTCTTCCATCGTCATGGTCTTCTTCACGCCTGCCTCATCGCAGAGATAGATCTTCGTGTCCTTGGCGGCGAATTCGGAAATTTTCTGGCGGCAGCCGCCGCAGGGCGGGCAGAGCGGCAGCTTCTCGGCGATGACGGCCATTTCGACGATCTTCCTGGCGCCGCCCATGATCATGGCGCTGATCGCCGTCGGCTCGGCGCACCATCCTTGCGGAAAGGAGAGGTTTTCGATGTTGGCGCCGGTATAGACCTTGCCGTCCTCGGCGCGGATCGCCGCGCCGACCGGGAATTTCGAATAGGGCGCATGGGCAAAGGCCATGGCGCCGCGGGCGGCTTCGAACAGGTCGTGGGACATGATCAACGCTCCTTCGTATAGGGCACGCCGCCGGCCTTTGGCGGGATTGCGACGCCGATGAAGCCGGCAAGCAGGATGCAGGTCAGGATATAGGGCAGTGCCTGGAAGACCTGGACCGGCACTTCACCGACCAACGGCACCTGCTTGCCCTGCATGAAGTTCGCCAAAGCATCCAGGAAGCCGAAGAGCAGGCAGGCGAACATCACCGGTACCGGCTTCCACTTGGCGAAAACTAGCGCCGCCAGCGCGATGTAGCCCTTGCCGGCCGACATGTCCTTGATGAAGGCGGCGGACTGGGCGATCGCGAGGTACGTGCCGGAAAAGCCGCAGAGGATGCCGGCGCACATGACGGCGCGATAGCGCAGCCAAGAAACCGAAATGCCTGCCGTATCGACCGCGCCGGGATTTTCGCCGACGGCGCGCAGCCTGAGGCCGAAGCGCGTGCGGTAAAGCACCCACCAGGAGAAGGGCACGGCGAGGAAGGCGAGATAGGTGAGGATATTGTTGCCCGATATCACGCTTGCATAGAGCGGACCGATGATCGGTATGTCGTGGACGGCATCGGCGCCCGGCAGGATGATCGGCGCGAAGCGGGCCTCCGGCGCCAGCTGCGGCGTCCGGCCGCCCTGGCCGAACCAGGCCTGGCCGAGCACGATGGTGATGCCGGCGATGAAGAAGTTGATCGCCACACCTGAGACGATCTGGTTGCCGCGATTGGTGATCGAGGCAAAGCCATGCACCAGGCTGAGCGCCACCGAACAAACGACGCCGGCGCCAAGGCCCAGCCAGGCCGAACCGGTGAGATAGGCCACGCAGGCGGCGGCGAAGGCCGAGCCCAGCATCTTCCCTTCCAGGCCGATATCGAAGATGCCGGCGCGCTCGGAAAACAGTCCCGCGAGCGCGGTAAAGATCAGCGGAATAGAGAGCCTGACCGTCGAGCTCAGGACGTTGATGAAGATGTCGTAATAATCCATCGTCCGCTCCTCAGGCTCGCTTCAATTGCTGGTAGATGTGCACCATTGCCGGCCGGAACATGTATTCCAGCGCACCGGCAAAGAGGATCACCAGTCCCTGGATGACCAGGATCATTTCGCGGGTGATATTCGGCATCTCGAAAGAGATCCAGTCGCCGCCCTGGTAAAGGGTGCCGAAAAGGATTGCGGAAAAGATGATGCCGAGCGGATGGTTGCGGCCCATCAGCGACACTGCAATGCCGACGAAGCCGGCGCCACCAACGAACTCGACCTGCAGACGGGCGGACGATCCCATGACGGGATTGAGCGCCATCATGCCGGCGAGCGCGCCCGAAATCAGCATCGCGATGATAACGATGCGCGCATAGGGTATGCCGGCATAGGCAGCCGCGGTCGAGCTCACGCCGAGTGTACGCATCTCAAAGCCCAGCTTGGTGCGCCAGATGAGGATCCAGACAAACCAGGCGGCAAGAAGGGCGATGATGAAGGAGACGTTGAAGGGTGCTGCACCCAATTTGGCACCGAAGATGCTCATGAGCCAGCCAAGCTTCGGAAGCTGCCCACCTTCGAGGAAGGTGCGGGTTTCCGGCGCCATCTTGCCCGGCACGATCAGCACGTGCACCAGCAGATAGACCATCAGGGCGGCTGCGATGTAGTTGAACATGATCGTCGTGATAACGATATGGCTGCCGCGTTTGGCCTGCAGGAAAGCGGGAATGAAGGCCCAAGCCGCACCGAAGATCCCGGCGCCGACAATGGCAATCGGCATCGTCACATACCAGGGCACGTAATGGTCGAGCGCAAGCGCTACCAGCGCACAGCCGAGCCCGCCAATATAGGCCTGGCCTTCAGAGCCGATGTTAAAGAGACCGGCATGGATGGCGACGGCCACGGAAAGGCCGGTGAAGATGAAACTCGTTGCATAGTAGAGCGTGAAGCCGATGCCTTCGCCGCTGCCGAAGGCGCCCTCGATCAGCAGCGAGAGCGCGGCGAGCGGGCTTTCGCCGATCAGCCAGACGACGAAACCCGAGATCAGGAAGGCGACGACGAGGTTTAAAAGCGGGATGAGACCGTAATTAATCCAGTTTGGTAGCGGAACGGAAGCAGTGCTCATAAAGGCCTCACGCGGCAATGCCGGCCATCATCAGGCCGAGGGTCTGTTCACCGGCATCGGGCGTCTTCTCGCCGACGACCTGGCCGGCGAACATGACAAGGATACGGTCTGAAAGGGCGCGGATCTCATCGAGTTCGACGGAGACGAGCAGGATCGCCTTGCCCGCATCGCGCATTTCGATGATCCGGCGGTGAATGAATTCGATGGCGCCGATATCGACGCCGCGGGTCGGCTGACCGATGATCAGCATCTTCGGATCGCGTTCGATTTCGCGGGCGACGACGATCTTCTGCTGATTGCCGCCGGAGAAATTCGCCGTCTTCAGCCGCGGGTTCGGCGGACGGATATCGTATTTTTCGATCTTCTCCATCGCATCCTTGCGGATCGCTTCGAGATCGAGCAGCGGCCCTTTGCTGTAGTCCGGACGGCGGTGATAGCCGAGGACGGAGTTTTCATATTCCTCGAACTTCAGCACCAGTCCCATATGGTGCCGGTCCTCGGGAATGTGGGCGAGGCCGAGATCGCGCAGGCAGGCGGGGTCGGCCTTGTCGATCGTCTGGCCATCGAGAAGGATTTCGCCGGAGACAGGCTTGCGGATTCCGGCAATCGCCTCCAGCAATTCCGACTGGCCGTTGCCGGCAACACCGGCAATGCCGACGATCTCGCCGGCGCGCACGTCGAAGGAGACGTTGTCGACCATGGTGACGCCGCGATTGTCCTTGACCGTCAGGTTGCGGACGGAGAGCACGGCGGCGCCCGGATTGGCTTCGCCCTTCTGCACGCGCAGCAGCACGCGACGGCCGACCATCAGCTCGGCAAGCTCCTCCACCGTCGTTTCCGCCGTCTTGCGGGTGGCGACCATCTCGCCGCGGCGCATGACGGAGACCGTATCGGTGATCGCCATGATCTCGCGAAGTTTGTGGGTGATGAGGATGATCGTCTTGCCCTGGTCGCGCAGCACCTTGAGGATGCGGAAGAGGTGGTCCGCTTCAGCTGGCGTCAGCACACCTGTGGGTTCGTCGAGGATCAGGATCTCGGCGCCGCGATACATGGCTTTCAGGATTTCGACGCGCTGCTGCAAGCCGACCGGCAGCTCTTCGATCAGTGCGTCCGGATCGACCTCGAGGCCGTATTCGGTTTCCAGCCGCTTGAGCTCGGCGCGGGCCGATGCGACGCCCCTGGCCAGCAGCGAGCCGCCTTCGGCGCCGAGCATGATGTTCTCGAGCACGGTGAAATTGTCGACCAGCATGAAATGCTGGTGCACCATGCCGATGCCGGCGGCGATGGCCGCCTGGCTGTCACGGATGGTGACCGGATTGCCGTTGACGCGGATCTCGCCGCTGTCGGCATGATAGAAACCGTAGATGATCGACATCAGCGTCGATTTGCCGGCGCCGTTTTCACCGATGATGCCGTGGATCGTCCCCTTGGCAACGGTGAGGTTGATGTCCTTGTTGGCATGGACGGCACCGAATTTCTTATCGATGCCGACAAGCTCGATAGCGGGCTTATCTGTCACTGCAGGCTCCAAATAAGAAAAGGGCGTATGGCGAAAATCCCCTCCGCCATACGCCCGATCTCGATATTACATCAGGGCGCTGATCACTTCGGGCAAGCGTTGTCCGAGGTGTAATCGTGAACCTTGACGGTTCCGGCGATGATATCGGCCTTGGCCTTGTCGACGGCAGCCTGCATTTCCGGCGTGATCAGCGACTTGTTGTTGTCGTCGATCGCGGCGCCGACACCGTCTTCCTTGACGCCGAGAGCCTGAACGCCAGCGGTGAACTTGTCGTTCTTGGTATCGGTGTAGGCGTTGTAGACGGCGAGGTCGACGCGCTTGACCATCGAGGTCAGGACCGAGCCCGGATGCAGATGGTTCTGGTTGGAATCGACGCCGATCGACAGCTTCTTGTTGTCGGCGGCGGTCTGGAGAACGCCGAGACCGGTGGCGCCGGCAGCCGCGTAAATAACGTCGGCGCCCTGATCGATCTGGTTCTTGGTGAGCTCGCCGCCGCGAACCGGGTCGTTCCAGGCAGCACCCGTGGTGCCGGTCATGTTCTGGAACACCTCGATATCGGCCTTGGCGGCGCGGGCGCCCTGCTCATAGCCACATTCGAACTTGCGGATCAGCGGAATGTCCATGCCGCCGACAAAACCGACCTTGCCGGTCTTCGATGCCATGCCGGCGAGAATGCCGACGAGGTAGGAGCCTTCTTCTTCCTTGTAGACGACGGAGCGGACGTTCGGCTTATCGACGACGGAGTCGACGATGATGAATTTGGTATCCGGGAATTCGGCAGCGACCTTCTCGATTGCCGAAGTCCAGGCGAAGGAAACGGCCACCACCGGATTGAAACCGCGGCTTGCGAAGTTGCGGATGGCCTGTTCGCCCTGCGTGTCGCCCGTCGGCTCGAAGTCGCGATAGGCGATGCCGGTCTCGGCCTTGAACTTCTCGGCGCCGTTATAGGCCGCTTCGTTGAAAGACTTATCGAACTTCCCGCCGGTGCCGTAAACCAGCGCCGGCTTGACATCGGCGGCCAGCGCCGTCGTCGACATGGCAGCCACGGCAAGGAGAGTGAGAAGGGATTTTTTCATTGTGCAGCCCTGTTGTTGCTATTCGTTTGGGGTCCTCCCGCAAGCCCTTTTCGGACATGTCTGCGGAACCACCGACCTCCCCCCGGAGGCCTGGCTGCGCGCATCCTTGCATGGCTCACGGAAAAATTCACCAGAAATTTTTCAGGCGGTAAAGATTTGCAGCGATTGCTGAAAATCAGTTCTTCCCGGCTGATTTTTGGACATTTCCCCATCGATGCTGCAGTTTTTCTAGCCAATCCGCCGGCAGATGCCGAAGCCGCGGAGGGCCATAACCGGCCTTCGCCGCAGCGCACCGGCTCAAACCGATCGGCTACGCGATGAAGCGGCCTGACACTTGCGGTTTCTTGTAGCCGATCATCCAAAGAAGCAGCGCGATCACCAGAAAAACCGCAAAGGCCGGCTGCAGCATCAGCCACTGAAAGATGAAGGCATAGAAGCGCGGGTGGATATAGTAGGAAAGCGCGGATTGCAGCGACGTCAGCGTGTCTGGGCTGACATCCTGCCAGGCATCCGACATCGGCGTCATGATCACGGCGGAGGCGGCAACCGACTGGATCGAATCGATGGTTCCGGCAATAACGGCTGCCGCAAGCGCGACAAGACTCGCCAGACGCAACAGGAAACGCATCAATCCCTCCGACGCTTCAATATGCCCGGACAATTCCGGCGAGCCCGCGCCATTCTCCACCTTGAGAATTACATAGTCATCGATGAGGTGAAGCACAATGGGATGGGCCAAGGGGAGTTTTATCGGAAGAAGTCAAAAAACTGTTAGATTTGGGTTGATCGGCAAAAATTCATCGGTATATATCGCGCCGTTCCGACGATTTGCTCCTATCCGGGCGCGAACGCCAAAGGACAGGTGGCCGAGTGGTTTAAGGCGCACGCCTGGAACGCGTGTGTACGTGAAAGCGTACCGAGGGTTCGAATCCCTCCCTGTCCGCCATTTCGCTTTCCCTCTTGCATCTCCTTCAGACATCCCCGGGGGAACCGAGTTCGGCATGTCCCGAATTGGAGATTTTTTACCACGCTGCTTCACCGTGTCTTTGCACGTTTGGGTTTAGGGTTCTGCCAAACCAAGAACAGAGGTAAAACAGGTGCAAGAACTTTCGGTGAAGTCGAAGATCATCAAATCCGTCTATTTCAGTCAGGAAGACGGAAGGCTCAGGATCTGTTTCAAGAACGGTGAAGAGCGCCTGTTCGAAGGCGTGCCCTCCTCGGAAGCGCATGCGATGACGGCGGCGCCGTCTCCCGGACATTATTATCTCGACCGGATCAGGACGCGGTTTCGCAGACTGGCCGCCTGAAACCCGTGGGCCCGGCTGGAAATTGCGCCGGATTGAGACGGGGCCGGTGGATATTAACCACGGGCTAACCCTCACCTTCATCACAGTTGGATCGGCCGGAGCAGAACGCGGCAATTGTCAGCGCTGCCGCTTTCAGAGATTCGGTCAGCCGGGAGGCTCGGTGGCGGACCCCAGCCACGAAGCCGGGCCTCCCCGTCACGCCCAATCCGTTTCGCCAGATCAATCCGAGGTCGGCTGCGATTGCCTTGAAATAGCGAAATGGGGCTAATCCTGTGAAAAACCGGAATGCTCACATCTAGACTCGACAATGCTTCATTAGCATGATTGCATAAACCCATGGAACGGGAGGCCGGGGTGATGATGTTCGAGAATCTGCTTGAGATGCAGGAGCGTGGCGTGCGCGACCGTGCTCGTGGCCGCAGCTTGGCGGACAATCCGATGTCGAAGCCGGATGTGCTGCCGATCACCGATTTTCAGGAATGGTACTCGATGTTCGACGCCTGGCGCTTCGGCTGGTCGATCGAGGATGCGATGGCGGGGCATATCGATGCGCCCCGTCATGGCCGCGCCTCACCTCGTGCCTATACCAGGACAGTCTGATCGACCCGATCCTCGGCGCCGAAGAATTTCAGGTAACGCTCGACCTCAGCCGGGTCTCCCGTCGCCTTCTGCGGATTGTCAGAGAGTTTTACCGCTGGACGGCCGTTGGCGTCGCTGACCTTGCAGACGATCGAGATCGGATTGAGGCCTGATATTTCCGTCGGCGCGCAGCCGGCAAAATCATTCGTCAGGTTGGTGCCCCAGCCGAAGCTCATGCGCACACGGCCTTCGAAATGCCGGTAAGTGTCGATGATGGCGTCGACATCGAGGCCGTCGGAGAAGATCAACAGCTTCTGGCGCGGATCGCGGCCCATCTTCTTCCACCAGTCGATGATCTTTTCTCCGCCTTCGATCGGCGGCGCGCTGTCCGGACGGAAGCCGGTCCAGTCGGCGACCCATTCGGGGGCGTCACGCAGGAAGGCCGCGGTGCCGAAGGCGTCCGGCAGGACGATCAGCAGGTTGCCGCCATAGAGCTTGTTCCAGTCGCGCAGGATCTTGTAAGGGGCATTGCGCAGTTGCTCATCGGTCTGCGCCAGGGCGGCTGCCACCATCGGCAGCTCGTGGGCATTGGTGCCGACCGCCTCGAGATCGGAATCCATCGCCAGCAATACATTGCTGGTGCCGGTGAAGGCCGGACCGATGCCTTCCTTCAGCGCCTCGACGCACCAGCGCTGCCAGAGAAAGCTGTGGCGGCGGCGGGTGCCGAAATCGGAGATGCGCAGGCCCGGCAACTCCCTCAGCCGCTCGACCTTCGACCACATCTTTGCCTTGGCGCGGGCGTAGAGCACATCCAGCGTGAAGGGACCGAGCGCCCTCATCGCCGAGCGCGAACGCAGCTCGTTGACGATGGCGAGCGCCGGGATCTCCCACATCGTGGTTTCCTTCCAGGACCCATGGAAGTCCAGCACATATTGCCCGTCCTTCTTCGACAGCTCATATTCAGGGAGCTGGAAATTGGACAGCCAGGCGAGGAATTCCGGCTCGAAGATCTGCGCACGGCCGTAGAAACTGTTACCCGCCAGCCAGATCATCTCCTTCTTGGAGAGCCGCAGCGTGCGGGCGTGATCGAGCTGTTCGCGCAATTCGCCCTCATCGATCTCTTCGGCGAGATGGACGCGCTTGGTGCGGTTGATCAGGGTGAAGGAGGCGTTCACATCAGGATAGAGCTTCCAGATCATCTGCAGCATCAGCAGCTTATAGAAGTCGGTATCGATCAGGCTCCGGATGATCGGGTCGAGTTTCCAGGCGTGATTGTAGACGCGTCTCGCGATATCGGTCTTGGCCATGAGATTCCTGCCCCTGTCCACTCCGGTCAGGTGCTGCCAAATTCCCAGGTGCTGCCAAGTTCCGGGCCGGCGCACGAAACCGGCTCGTGCGCCTTCTTATCGAAAAATCGGCGGAGAAAGTCCAGACAAAACATAAACATCCCGCCGGATCGTGGCGACGGGATGCGGGAGATCATCCGTCGAACGCCTATTGGGCCGGAGGTTGAGCCGGGGTCGCAGGAGCGGTATCCGGGGCCGGCGCCGTTTGCGGCGTCTCGGTCAGGACCGCATTGCCATTCTGGATCGTCGGCGCGGGTGCTGCGTCCGACTGCTGCTGCTGGAGCTGTTGGCCGGGCTGATGCGGCGCCACCTCGTTCGCCTCGCGGCGGCCCCAGATCTCGACTGGAATCCAGACCACGAAAGCGAGGATCAGCGCCACGAGCAGCACGGTGAGGATACGATAACCCATACGCCCCTGCTTTGCCTCGACCGGCGGGATTTGCTGTTCCTTGTGAAGCTTTCCGTCGGATTTTTCCCAGCGTGTTTCGGTCTGATGCGCCATCATCGTCTCCTTCGCTGCCTTGGCGGCCGATTTGGCCGCAAAGAACTTCGCAAGGAAAACGGGTGGCCGTCTGGAAGGTTCCGGGCTCATACCTGCCGCGGTCTTGGGAATAACCAAACCTCGGCAGTGGTTTTGGCGCGAGATTCCGCTAATAGCCGGCGTCGCGATCGATCACGAACTGCAGCGGCTCGCCGCGCTCAAAACGGGCGATCTGCATCTCGACATGGCGGAACAGCGCGTTCTCTTCGGAGACCGCCGCGTCATGCGGGGTGATGAAGACATTCTCCAATTCCCACAACGGGCTGTCGGTGGCGAGCGGCTCCACTTCGAAAACGTCGAGAGAAGCGCCGCCGAGGATCCCCTCCCTGACCGCCGAGACGATGTCGCTCTCGATCTGGCTCTTGCCGCGGCCGGCATTGATGAAGACAGGCTGCCCGAGCGCACCGTCGCGGCGGAGCTTCTTAAATAGCCCGCTATCATAGAAGCCGGTCGTCTCAGGCGTCAGCGGCAAGAGGCCGACCAGAATGTCGGTCTTGGCGAGGAACCGGTCCAGTTCGCCCGCGTCGAAGGTCTCGACGCCCTCGATTGTTTTGCGGGTGCGCGACCAGCCGATGACGTTGAAACCCATCACTTTCAGCTTGGCGACCGCATCCTGGCCCAGAATGCCGAGCCCCATGACGCCGACGGTCACCTCCGCCGATTCCGGCGCGATCAACTTGGCCCATTCGCGCCGCCGCTGCTTGATGTCATGGGCATATTGCCCCCGCAGATGCATCAGGCACTGCATGACGACCCATTCGCTCATGCGGGTTGTCAGGCTGCGGTCGACGAAACGGACGATCGGAATGTCGGGCAGACCGGCCATGCCGATGATGTGATCGACACCGGCGCCGCCCGAGAAGATGACCTTGAGGTTTGGCGCCCGGCTGAAAAGATCGGCATCCGGCCTCCAGAGAAGAGCATACTCGACGGCACGCAGATCATGCGCGGCATCAGCCGGATCGGCGAGATTGATGCAGCCGCGATCGGCAAAAGCCGTCTTCAGCGCATTGGCAATGCCTTCGGGGTTGAATTTGAGATCGACGAGAACGGGAGAAAGTGCGGACATGATCTTCTTTTACTGCTGCACGGCGGGCGTCGGCACCGCCTCGATGTTGAAGGCGGCCGCCATCAGCGCCTTGGTGTAATCGTCCTTGGGCGCACGGAAGATTTCCGCGGACGGTCCCTGCTCCACCACCTTGCCGAACCGCATGACGATGACGTCGTTGGCAAGCGCCTTCACCACCTTCAGGTCGTGGCTGATGAAGAGATAGGCGAGGTCGTGTTTCCTCTGCAGGTCGCGCAGCAGGTCGACCACCTGCGCCTGTACGCTCATGTCGAGCGCGGAGGTCGGTTCGTCGAGCATGACGAAACGCGGCTTCAGCACCATGGCCCGGGCGATGGCGATGCGCTGGCGCTGGCCGCCGGAGAATTCATGCGGATAGCGCCAGCGGGTCAGCGGATCGAGGCCGACCTCCTCCAGCGCCCAGCAGACGCGCTGGTCGCGCTCCTCTGCCGTCAATGCGCGCTCATGCACCTTCAGCCCTTCGGCGATGATATCGCCCACCGACATGCGGGGGCTGAGCGAACCATAGGGATCCTGGAAGACGATCTGCAGCTGATTGCGCAGCGGTCGCATCTCATTGAACGAATAGCCGGCTATATCCTTGCCGACGAAGGCGATCCGTCCCTGTGAAGAGATCAGCCGGGTGAGCGCCAGGCCGAGCGTGGTCTTGCCCGAACCGGACTCGCCGACGACGCCGAGCGTCTGGCCGGCGCGCAGCGAAAGATCGATGCCGTCGACCGCCTTCACATGATCGACGACGCGGCGCATCAGCCCCGCCTTGATCGGGAACCAGACGCGGATATCCGAACCTTCCATCACCACCGGCTTCGACGGATCGGCGAGCGGTGGCTCGCCGCGCGGCTCGGAGGCCAGGAGGTGGCGGGTATAATCGTGCTTCGGATTGGCGAAGACCTCCTCGACCGTTCCTGCCTCGACGATCCTGCCCTTGGTCATGACGCAGACGCGGTCGGCGAATTTGCGCACAATGCCGAGATCATGGGTGATGAACAGCATCGACATGCCGTGCGCTGCCTTCAATTGCCGCAGCAGTTCGAGGATCTGCGCCTGCACGGTGACGTCGAGCGCCGTGGTCGGCTCGTCGGCGATCAGCAATTCCGGCCGGTTGGCGAGCGCCATGGCGATCATGACGCGCTGGCGCTGGCCGCCGGACAGTTCGTGCGGATAGGCCTTCAACCGCTTTTCCGGCTCGCGGATGCCGACCTGGTTCAACAATTCCAACACGCGCTGGCGCGCCGGCTGGCCGGTGATGCCCTGGTGCAGGGCGAGGATCTCGGCGATCTGCTTCTCGATCGTATGAAGCGGATTGAGCGAGGTCATCGGCTCCTGGAAGATCATGGTGATGTCGTTGCCGCGCACCTCGCGCAGCGCCCGCTCCGAGGCTTTCAGGAGATCCTTGCCCTTGAACAGGATCTCGCCGGAGGGATGGCTTGCGGTCGGATAGGGCAGAAGCTTCAGGATCGAATTGGCCGAGACCGATTTGCCGGAGCCGGATTCGCCGACGAGCGCCACGACCTCGCCTCTGGCGATATCGAAGGAGACGCGATCGACGGCAAGGGAGGCTTCGCCGCCCTGGTGAAAGGCAACCGAGAGATCGCGGACGGAAAGGAGCGGTTCTGTCATGTCACTCATTGAAAGGTCTTCCTCGGGTCGAAGGCGTCGCGCACGGCTTCGCCGATGAAGATCAATAGGGAAAGCATGATCGACATGGCGAAGAAGGCCGTCAGCCCCAGCCAGGGCGCCTGCAGGTTGGTCTTGCCCTGCGCGATCATTTCGCCGAGCGAAGGGGAGCCGGGCGGCATGCCGAAGCCGAGGAAATCGAGCGAGGTCAGCGTCGTGATCGAGCCGGAGAGGATGAAGGGCAGGAAGGTGAGTGTTGCCACCATGGCGTTCGGCAGCAGGTGGCGCCACATGATGGTGCGGTTGTTGACGCCGAGCGCGCGAGCGGCGCGGACATATTCGAAATTGCGGGCGCGCAGGAATTCGGCTCGCACCACGCCGACGAAGCTGACCCAGGAGAAGAGCAGCATGATGCCGAGCAGCACGAAGAAGCCGGGCGGCAGGATCGCGGCGATGATCAGCAGGATGTAGAGCACCGGCATCGACGACCAGATCTCGATGAAGCGCTGCAGCAGGAGATCGGTCAAGCCGCCGAAATAGCCCTGCACCGCCCCTGCCGTGACGCCGATGATTGCCGAGCAGATGGTCAGCGCCAGGCCGAACAGCACCGATATGCGAAAGCCATAGATGACACGCGCCAGCACATCGCGCGCCTGGTCATCAGTGCCGAGCCAGTTGAGATTGCCAAGCGTGCAGCCGGGATCATTCACCCCTTGCGGATAGCCGGAGCAACGCTCCTCTTTCGTCATCAGCCAGAAGGGCGCGGTTGGCGCCGAATGCGGAATGTTCGAGTTGACCGAGCGGTAGGAATAGCGGATCGGCGGCCAGATCATCCAGCCATTGGCGTTGATCTCGTCCGATATCACCGAGGAGCGGTAGTCGGTTTCGGCGAGGAAGCCGCCGAATTTCTCCTCGGGATAGTCGATCAGCACGGGAAACAGGATTTCGCCCTTGTAGGAGGCGATGATCGGCCGGTCGTTGGCGAGGAACTCGGCAAAGAGGCTGAGCAAGAACAGCAGCAGGAACAGCCACAGCGACCAGTAGCCGCGGCCGTTCGCCCGGAAATTCTGCCAGCGACGGATGTTGGTCGGCGACAGCAGGCCCTTGCGCGGCGGCTTGACCGGGGTTGCCGTGGCGGGATTTGCGGCGGCGTCCATCAGACATCCCTCCGCTCAAAATCGATGCGCGGATCGATCCAGGTGTAGATCAGGTCGGAAATCAGGCTGACGAAGAGACCGAGCAGCGAGAAGATATAGAGTGTCGCGAAGACGATCGGATAATCCCGGTTGACCACCGAGAGATAGCCGAGGCGGCCGAGGCCATCGAGCGAAAAGATGTTCTCGATCAGCAGCGAGCCGGTGAAGAAGGCGGATATGAAGGCGCCGGGAAAACCGGCGATGATGATCAGCATGGCGTTGCGGAACACATGGCCGTAGAGCACCTGCCGGTCATTCAGACCCTTGGCGCGGGCGGTGACGACATATTGCTTCTTGATCTCCTCGATGAAGGAATTCTTGGTCAAGAGCGTCGTGGTGGCGAAGGCGGCTAGCGAAAGCGAGATCAGCGGCAAAGTGAGGTGCCAGAAATAGTCGAGCGGCTTCTGCCACCAGGCGAGCTCACCGAAATTGTCGGAAACGAGGCCGCGCAGCGGGAACCAGTCGTAGAAGGAGCCGCCGGCGAAAAGCACGATCAGCAGGATGCCGAAGAGAAAGCTCGGAACGGCATAACCGATAACGATGACGCCCGAGGTCCAGACGTCGAAGGTCGACCCGTCCTTGACCGCCTTGCGGATGCCGAGCGGGATGGAGATCGCATAGGAGAAGATCAGGATCCAGATGCCGAGCGAAATCGACACCGGCAGCTTCTCCTTGATGAGGTCGAGCACGGAGGTGTTGCGGAAGAAACTCTCGCCGAAATCGAAGCGGATGTAATTCCACATCATCTCGCCAAAGCGCGTCAGCGGCGGCTTGTCAAAGCCGAACTGTTTTTCGAGCTTGGCGATCAGCTCCGGATCGAGCCCCTGAGCGCCGCGATATTTCGAACCTTCGTCGCTGCCGCCGCCACCGAGGAGATCGCCGCCGCCGGACAGGCGCTGATCGGCGCTGTCGGCCTGGCCGGTCAGCTGGGCAATCACCTGCTCGACCGGGCCGCCGGGTGCAAATTGAACAACGATGAAGGAAATTGCCATGATGCCGACAATGGTCGGAATCATCAAAAGCAGGCGGCGAATGACATAGGCACCCATCAGCCTTCAGCCTCCGGGAAAGTATTTCTTGTCTGCACGCCGTTCAGTCCAATGCCGCTCAAGCCGCCAGCCTTCCCTTGCCGGCCCCGCCGGCTTGTCGTGATTCGCTCGTGCCATTTGGAGCCCAGGGCCCCGCTAATGCAAGCCCGCTCATTTTGCCGAGGTCGACCACCAGGCATCGGGGAAACCAAGGCTGTAGGCCGGAAATTCGGCAGGATGCGTGACTGTGTTCCAATAGGCGATATTAACGGTATCGCGGTAGAACAGCGGGATAACATAGTGATTTGCCAGCAAGACCCGGTCCATTGCCTTGATCGCAGCGACCTGTTCATCGCGGTTCGGCGCGAAGATAATCATGCGGATGAGCTCATCGACGGCTGGGTTGGCAATGCCGGCGTAGTTGCGAGAACCCTGCTGGTTGACCGAGCCGGATCCCCAGTAGTCGGCTTGCTCGTTGCCCGGATTCATTGTCTCCGCCCAGACATTCCAGATCATGTCGAAGTCAAAGCTGCGTTCGCGGTTGACAGCTTGCGAAGCGTCGACTGTCCGAACTCGCGCATCTATGCCGATTTTCTTGAGATTGCTGGCATAAGGCACTGCCCAGCGCTCCAACATGGGGCTCGACAATAATATCTCGAAACTCATTGGCTGGCCGGTCTTGGTATTGACCATGCGACTGCCCTTCAGCTCCCAACCGGCTTCTTTCAGAAGAGCAATCGCCTTTCGGAGGTTGTCGCGGCTCTTCTGCGGATCGCCGCCAACAGGATTGGTGTACGGCGTCGTGAAGACCTCGGGCGGAACCTTGTCCTTCAGGCCTTGCAGAATTTCCAGCTCCCGCCCCTGCGGCAGACCGGAGGAGGCGAGCTCGGTATTCCAGAAATAGCTGTCGATGCGCTTGTAACTGTTAAAGGCAACGGTGCGGTTCAACTCCTCGAAATCGAGGCCGTAGTTCAGCGCCTCGCGGACCCTTATATCCTTGAAGTGGTCACGCCGCATATTCGGCACAAGAGCCTGCAGAATGCCGGTGGAGCGCAGAGGATTTGCAACCTCTTCCTTCTTGACGCGTCCTTCCTTCACTGCAGGAAAATCGTATCCCGTCGCCCAGCGGGCAGCCGTTGTCTCCTGCCAATAGTCGCTATTGCCGGCGCGAAAGGCTTCGAACTCAACATCGCGGTCACCGAAATAGGTGTAGATGACATTGCGGAAATTGTTCTGGCCGACATTCACATTGAGATTCTTGCCCCAGTAATCGTCACGCAGTTCATAACGGATGGTTGCGCCGGGCGAGAAAGAAGCAATCTTGTAAGGCCCGGACCCCATTACGGGCTCCAGCGTCGTTTTGGTAATGTCACGCGGCTTGCCATCCGCTCCGGGTGCTTCCCACCAATGTTTCGGCACAATCATTAACTGGCCGAGAATGTTGGGCAATTCGCGGTTGTTCTTCTCATCAAAGGTGAAGGTCACATCCCGATCGCCGGTCTTTTCCGCTTTGACGACGTGATGGTAGTAGTTCCCGGCGACGGGGTTCAATTCCTTAGTCTTGTCCAGGCTGAAAATGACGTCTTCCGGAGTTACCGGCTGACCGTCCGCCCATTTCGCCTCTTTGCGCAGGCGGAAGGTCGCGCTGGAAACGTCAGAAGGAAAGGAAAGTCCTTCGGCAAGCAGGCCGTAGGAGACAAGGAGCTCGTCATCGGCGGGCTTCATCAAGGTGTCGTACACGAGCGTCAGGCCGACCGCCGTCTGTCCCTTGGCAAGCAGCGGGTTGAAGGTGTCGAAGGCGCCACTTGCGGAAAGGCGCAGATCCCCGCCCTTGGGAGCATCGGGATTGACGTAATCGAAATGCGCAAAGCCCGGCTTGTATTTCATTTCGCTGATGACCGAGCTTCCGATCTGAAACGGCTGCTCTTCACCCATTGCCGTCAATGGCATCAAAACACCAGCAAGTGCCAGAATAACACCGATTTTCGACCACGATGCCGTCATTCCCATTTCCCCTGAATATTGCGGATTCGACAATACGAGAAATAGGGGCGAAAAACAGGAGAGAGTTTGGTTTTTGCCGAGCTCGCGGAATTTTGAGCTTTTCTGTCAAAGGGCAGCTGCGGTGATGCTGCGGCGATCCGTCGCCGGCTCCTCCTGCGCCGCTCCGCCAAATCATCGATTCACCAAAATTGCTTTTCACGATAGATTCGAGTGCAAATCACTTCGGCATCGACGTAAGGGAACAGCATGGCTTTCGGCTCCGCCCAGGCTTTCAGGACTTTTGGCAAATTGACGCTTGCCGGCGCAATCGGGGCAAGCCTTGCCGCCGGCGACGTCGGCGCAGAGCAGAAAACGCCAAGCCCGGGCAGCGCCAAGGCGCTATTCGCAGGCGCCAGCCTGCCGACGCAGGGGCCGGCGCAGCCGATCGGCTTCTATGCAAAGGGCTGCATGACCGGCGCGGTGGCGCTGCCGACCGACGGGCCGACTTGGCAGGCAATGCGGCTTTCACGCAACCGCCGCTGGGGCAACCCGGCGATGATTGCGCTTCTGGAACGGTTTTCGCAGGATGCGGTCAAATATGCCGGCTGGCCGGGCATCCTGGTCGGCGATGTCGCGCAGCCGCGCGGCGGGCCGATGCTCAACGGCCATTCCTCACATCAGATCGGCCTTGATGCCGATATCTGGTTCACCCCGATGCCGGCGCGCCGCATGACGGCTGAGGAGCGCGAGGACCTGCCCTTCACCAGCATGCTGCAGAAGGACAAGTTCCTCACCGTCGACCCGAAGGTGTGGACGGAATCGCGGGCGCGGCTTTTGGTGCTGGCGGCGAGCTATCCCGAAGTGGAGCGCATCTTCGTCAATCCGGCGATCAAGAAGAAGATGTGCGACACCTGGACCGGCGACCGCACCAACCTTGGTAAGCTGCGGCCGATATACGGCCATGACTCGCATTTCCACATCCGCATCAAATGCCCGCCCGGTGCTGCCGGATGCACGCCGCAAGCTCCCGTCGCCTCAGGAGACGGCTGCGACAAGTCGCTCGCTTATTGGTTCACCCCGGCGCCTTGGGCACCGCCCAAACCGCCCAAACCCGGCGCCAAGCCCCCGAAGCCGCCGCGTGAGATGATGATCACCGACCTGCCGAAGGCCTGCTCTGCCGTGCTCGATGCCGCTTCTGTCGCTTCGATGCAGGCCGCCACCTATGGCGGGCCTTCCGCCGTAAGCGCGTTCGCCGCCGCTCCGGCAGCCGCGCCGGCTGATGATGACGAGGGGTTGCCGGATGTCGGCCCGGTTCCGAACGACAAGCCGGCGATCCAATGAATGGGCGGACGCGTTGTCTTTCAAATCGCAAATTCTTGGTATAAAGCGATCAAATCGATTGAATTGTTGGGGCGGAGATTCCTTTCATGGCCGGCAGCAAGTGCCTTGCGCTGATCGCGCATGACCAGAAGAAGGACGACATGGCGGCTTTCGCCCGCGCCAATCAGGACCTTCTCTCGCGCTGGAAGATCGTCGCGACAGGTACCACCGGCGGTCGCGTGCTCGACGCCGCTCCCGGTCTCGACGTCACCAGACTGAAAAGCGGGCCGCTCGGCGGCGACCAGCAGATCGGCGCGCTGATCTCGACCGGCGAAGTCGACGCGCTGATTTTCTTCGTCGACCCGCTGACACCGATGCCGCATGATGTCGACGTGAAGGCGCTGATGCGGCTGGCGATTGTCTACGACATTCCGATGGCGCTCAACCACGCGACCGCTATAAAGCTCCTTCCCACACTCGAAGCCTGATCAGCACGGAACCGGCCATGCCCAAATCCAATCACAGCACCGCTCCGCTTCCCTTCCCGATCCTGATCGGCGATATTGGCGGCACCAATGCCCGCTTCTCCATCCTGACCGACGCCTATGCCGAACCGAAGCAGTTTCCGAACGTGCGCACGGCGGATTTCGCCACGATTGACGAAGCGATCCAAAAGGGCGTGCGCGACAAGACAGCGGTGCAGCCGCGCTCGGCGATCCTCGCCGTCGCCGGCCCGATCAACGACGACGAGATCCCCCTGACCAATTGCGACTGGGTGGTGCGGCCAAAGACGATGATCGAGGGCCTCGGCATCGAGGACGTGCTCGTCGTCAACGATTTCGAGGCGCAGGCGCTGGCGATTGCCGCCCTGTCTGATGAAAACCGCGAACGTATCGGCAGCGCCACCGGCGACATGGTCGCCTCGCGCGTCGTGCTCGGACCCGGCACCGGCCTCGGCGTCGGCGGACTCGTGCATGCCCAGCATACTTGGATTCCGGTTCCCGGCGAAGGCGGCCATGTCGATCTCGGGCCGCGCAGCAAGCGCGACTATGAAATCTTTCCGCATATCGAGACGATCGAAGGTCGTATTTCGGCCGAACAGATCCTCTGCGGACGCGGCCTCGTCAATCTCTACAACGCCATCTGCGTGGTCGACGGGAGCCAGCCGACGATGAAGGATCCGGCCGAGATCACCTCGCATGCGCTTGCCGGCAGCGATAAGACCGCCGTCGAGACCGTTTCGCTGTTTGCCACCTATCTCGGCCGCGTGGCCGGCGACATGGCGATGGTGTTCATGGCGCGTGGCGGCGTCTACCTCTCCGGCGGCATCTCGCAGAAGATCCTCCCGGCGCTGAAGAAACCGGAATTCCGGCAGGCTTTCGAGGACAAGGCGCCACATAGTGCGCTGCTTCGCACCATCCCGACCTATGTGGTGACGCATCCGCTGGCGGCGCTCGCCGGGCTTTCGTCCTATGCGCGGATGCCGGCCAATTTCGGCGTATCGACGGAAGGCCGCCGCTGGCGGCGCTGAGCCCAGGGCGCGTCCCTCCGGGACGCGCCGCGGTCTAGCCAAACCAGTCCCAACTCTTTATAGAGCCGGCCAAAGTGCGCGCCACATTCACGACGCGCTCAGTCTCGGACAGGAAGCTTGATATTTGGAAGCCGTGGAAAGCAGAAAGCAGAGCGTCAGCAGCGATACCGTCACCGGCATCCTGAAGCGCATCATCGCTGAAAACGGCCGCGACCATCTCTGGGGTTATGTCTTCGCTATCGTCTGCCTCGTGGTCGTGGCACTTTCGACGGCGTTCACCGCCTGGATCATGCGGGCGATCATCGACGAGGCCTTCGCCAACCGCCGCGCCGACGTCGTCTGGATCATCTGTCTTTCGATCTTCATTGCCTTCGTGCTGCGCGGCTTTGCCAGCTACGGCCAGGCGGTGGCGCTTTCCAAGGTCGGCAACAATATCGTCGCCCGCTATCAGCGCCGCCTCTATGCCCATCTGATGACGCTTTCAGTCGGCTTTTTCAGCGAGGCGCGCTCGGCTCATATCGCCGCGCAAGTCAGCCAGAACGTTAGCGGCATCCGTGACGTGCTCAACCTGACGATCACCTCGACGGTGCGCGACCTCCTGACATTCGTTTCGCTGATCGGCGTGATGGTCCTCCAGGACCCGCTGCTGAGCCTCGCCGTGTTCATCATGGCGCCGCCACTGCTCTATGCGCTGCGTTATGTTTCCAAACGTCTTCGCTCGGCAACCCGCGAGGCCGTGCATCTGAACAGCCACGTGCTGGGGGCCATGCAGGAGACGATCCAGGGTATTGCCATCGTCAAAGCCTTCACGATGGAAGAGGAGCTGGAGAACAAGGTCAACAAGCTCATCACCGCCGCCGAAAACCGGGCGAACCGGATTGCCCGGCTTTCCGAGCGCACCTCGCCGCTGACGGAGAGCTTCGCAGGCTTTGCCGTCGCCAGCGTGCTTGCCTATGCCGCCTATCGCTCGATCTATTACAATGTGGCCCCGGGCGCCTTCTTCTCCTTCGTGACGGCGCTGCTGCTTGCCTATGACCCGGCCCGCCGCCTTGCCCGCCTGCAGGTGCAGATGGAACGCGCCGTCGTCAATGCACGGATGATCTACGAATTGCTGGACATGGAGCCGCGCCAGCGCGACCTGCCGGATGCCCGGCCGCTGACGGTGACGCAGGCGCGCATCGAATTCCGCAATGTTTCCTTCGCCTACGGCAGTGAAAGCGTGCTGAACAGTGTCAGCTTCGTCGCCGAGGGCGGGACGACCACGGCGCTTGTCGGCCCCTCTGGAGCGGGCAAATCCACCGTCATCAGCCTCATTCCGCGCTTCTACGACCCTCGTGAAGGCGAGATCCTGATCGACGGGCAGGATATCGCCCACATCACCAAGAAGTCGCTGCGCCAGCAGCTCGCCTATGTCTCGCAGCAGCCCTACCTGTTCGAGGGCACGATCCGCGACAATATCCGCTACGGCCGGCCGGAAGCGACCGATGCCGAGGTGGAAGAGGCCGCCCGGCTTGCCTATGCGCATGACTTCATCTCAGCGCAGCCGCAGGGTTACGATACGCCTGTCGGCGAAAACGGCGTGACGCTTTCAGGCGGCCAGCGCCAGCGACTTTCCATCGCGCGCGCTTTGGTGCGCAATGCACCGATCCTGCTGCTCGACGAGGCGACCTCCGCCCTCGACACCGAATCCGAGGCCGCCGTGCAGAAGGCGCTCGACGAGGCGATGACCGGGCGCACCGTGGTGGTGATCGCCCATCGGCTATCGACCGTGGTGCGCGCCGACAAGATCGTCGTCATGCAGCAGGGCCGGGTCGTCGAGGAGGGCAATCATGAGACGCTTGCGAAGGTCAGCGACGGTCTTTACGCTCGCCTCAACAATCTGCAGAGGCCCTCGGCCTCGGATTCATACTAAGCTGGCGAGACTGACATGAGCGATGCTGCGATGAAACTGGTGGTGGTCGGCGCAGCGGGACGCATGGGGCAGACGCTGATCCGGCTCATTCATTCCATGGAAGGCGTGATGCTGCATGCCGCCGTCGAACGTGCCGGCTCGCCCTTCGTCGGCAAGGATGCCGGTGAAATTGCCGGGCTCGGCCCGACCGGCGTCATCATCGGCGACGATCCGCTCCAGGCTTTCCTGCATGCCGAAGGCGTGCTCGATTTCACCGCGCCTGCCGCCACGGTGGAGTTTTCCGGTCTCGCCGCTCAGGCCCGCATCGTCCATGTCATCGGCACGACAGGCTGCTCGACCGAGGACAACGCGAAGATCGCCGCCGCGGCACGCCATGCCCGCGTCGTCAAGACTGGCAATATGAGCCTCGGCGTCAATCTGCTCAGCGTTCTGGCCGAGCAGGCGGCACGAGCGCTCGATCCGGCGGACTGGGACATCGAGATCCTGGAAATGCACCACAAGCACAAAGTCGATGCTCCTTCCGGCACCGCCCTTCTCTTCGGCGAAGCGGCAGCCAAGGGCCGCAGTATCGATCTTGCCTCGAAATCGGTGAGGGTCCGCGACGGCCACACCGGCGCGCGCGAAGTCGGCACGATCGGTTTTGCGACGCTGCGCGGCGGCTCGGTCATCGGCGAGCATTCCGTGCTTTTTGCCGGAGAAGGCGAAATCGTCACCCTGTCGCACAGCGCGGCAGACCGCTCGATCTTCGCGCGCGGCGCGATCAAGGCGGCGCTCTGGGCGCGCGACAAGAAGCCAGGTTTCTATTCCATGCTCGACGTGCTCGGGCTTTCTTCCCAATAACGACATCTCGGAGGCATATTCATGAGCGGTACCCTCGTCCTCGTTCGCCACGGCCAGAGTGACTGGAACCTGAAGAATCTCTTCACCGGCTGGAAGGACCCGGATCTGACGGAGCTCGGCATCCAGGAAGCCAACGCCGGCGGCGCCGCACTTGCCGAATACGGGATCAAATTCGACGTCGCCTATACCTCGGCGCTGGTGCGCGCGCAGCACACGCTGAAGCTCATCCTCGACAAGGTCGGCCAGCCCGACCTCGAGACGATCCGCGACCAGGCGCTGAACGAGCGCGACTACGGCGATCTCTCCGGCCTCAACAAGGATGACGCGCGTGCCAAATGGGGCGAGGAACAGGTTCATATCTGGCGCCGTTCCTATGACGTGCCGCCGCCGGGCGGCGAGAGCCTGCGCGACACCGGCGCCCGTGTCTGGCCTTACTACCTCACGGAAATCCTGCCGCGCGTGCTGCGCGGCGAAAAGGTGCTGGTCGCCGCCCACGGTAATTCGCTGCGCTCGCTGGTCATGGTGCTCGACAAGCTGACCAAAGAAGGCGTGCTCGCCCTCAATCTCGCGACCGGCGTTCCAATGGTCTACAAGCTGAAGGCGGATTCAACCGTGGCTTCAAAGGAAGTTCTGGGCGATATGTCCGGTGCACACTAATTCGGTGAGGCGTGCCGCCGTAAGCGGTCGGCACGCCTTGCCTCAACTATTGGCCTCAGTTCTCGATCGTGAACTGCACCCGGTCGGCGGCGAAACGGCTGATCGAATATTGCACCGGCACGCCGTCGAGATCGGTGTTCATTGCCTTGGCGATCAGCAGGATCGCGCCGGGGGTGAGTTCCAGGTCGGCAAGGTCGGCTGTCCCGGCATGGGCAGCCGTCACCTCGGTTGTCGCGCGGACATAATCCGCCACGCCAAGCTCGGCGAAAGCCTTGGTGATCGATTCATGCTTGCGGTAGGCCTCGCCGATCCCGGCGAAACGGCCGGCGGGAAACCAGCTCGTCGCTTTTGAAACCGGCCGCCTGTCGGCATGGCGCAATGTTTCCAGCCGGATCACTTGCTCGCCCTGTTTCACACCCAACCAGCGGGCAACCTCGGCGCTCGCCTCCTCCTGCGCCTCATCGAGCAGAAGACCACGCGTCTCGCGCGCCTGATCGCCGATGCCGGCAGTGAAGCGCGTGCGCCGGGTGATCGGGAAGTTCAGCCGCTGCTTGCGCTCGATCAGCGTGCCGCGGCCTTGCACCGCGCGCACGATCCCCTCCTGCGCCAGCGCCGCCAGCGCACTGCGCACCGTATGCCTGTTAACGCCGAATTGCAGCGCCAGCACCGTTTCCGGCGGCACCATTCCCGTTTCGTCATAGGCTCCGTTGCCGATCGCCTCGCGAATTCGATCGGCGATCTGACGCCAGAGCGCCACACCTGTCTGCCTCTGCACCTGCTTCAGTCCTGCCATTCTGCCCCTGCCTTGCCCCACGATGTCACACGCTTGTCACGACACCGATTTAAGGCTAGGTATAACTTGTATGGTTGTCTATATCAATAGACATTTCGAGGAAAGCAGTGATGATATCAGCGGACAAGGAAGACGCCGCGTCGCAAACGGTCTCGGAGCGCAAACGCGCCGCCGATCTGTTGGCGCGAGCGGAACGGAGCGAACTCCAGGCAGTCTGGGACGCATTGCCGCAAAAGCCCGTGGCTTATCCGGTGCGCGGACCGGAGACCGGACTTGTAATGGTGCGCGGCCGCATCGGCGGCGGCGGAGCTCCTTTCAATCTCGGCGAGGTGACGATGACACGCGCGACGGTGCGGCTCGAGTCCGGTTCCATCGGTCATGCGCAGGCGCTCGGCACCGACCGGGAGAAGGCCCGTCTTGCGGCGATCTTCGACGCGCTCTGGCAGGAGGAGACGAGCAAGAATTTTGTCGAACAGGCACTGCTTTTGCCGATTGCCGCGCGCATCGCCGCCACTGAGCGCCGCAAGGCGGATGAGACGGCGGCAACCCGCGTCGATTTCTTCACCATGGTGCGGGGAGACAACTGATGGGTCTTGCGACAGAAGCTTTGATCGGCGGTTTTGCCGACCCGGTTTTCCATGCACAGAGCGTCTTCAAGATGCTGATGGACGGCATGGCCCGTCCCGGCGCCATTCAGACCATTGAGCCCGATATCGCTCCGCCGGCGCCGCTCGGCATTGCCGCCGGCGCGATCGCGCTCACGCTTTGCGACCACGACACGCCGGTCTGGCTTACCACGGGACTGGCGAAATCCGCCATGCCGGAGTGGCTCGGCTTCCACACTGGCGCGCCGCTGACCGCCGAGAAGGCCGATGCGCGTTTTGCCTTCATTGAGGCGGGCATTACGCTTTGCTCCTTCGGCCTGTTTGCATCAGGCACACAGGAATATCCCGACCGTTCGACGACTGTTGTCATCGAACTTCCCGAACTCGACGGCGGACGCAGGCTGGCGCTGATGGGTCCGGGCATCAAGAGTGTCGTGGAGATCGGGCCGGCCAGCCTGCCGGAGACCTTCCTCAGACTCTGGAGCGAGAACCGGGCGCTCTTCCCGCGCGGCGTCGACATCGTGTTGACCTCAGGCAGACACTTCGTCTGCCTGCCGCGCACCACCAAGATCACAGCAACGGAGATCTGAGCTCATGTATGTTGCCGTCAAAGGTGGCGAGGCCGCCATCGCCAATGCCCATCGGCTGCTTGCCGACCGCCGCCGCGGCGACCGTTCGTTGCCGGCGATCGGCATTGAGCAGATCGTCGAACAACTCGCCCTCGCCGTCGACCGCGTCATGGCTGAGGCCTCGCTTTTCGACCGCACGCTTGCCGCACTCGCCGTGCGCCAGTCGCGCGGCGATATGATCGAGGCGATCTTCCTGCTGCGCGCTTACCGCACGACGCTGCCGCGCTTTGGCTATTCCAGACCGCTAGACACGGCTGACATGACGATCGAACGGCGTATCTCGGCGACCTACAAGGACCTGCCGGGCGGCCAGCTTCTTGGTCCCACTTTCGACTATACTCATCGCCTTCTCGATCCGTCGCTGCTTCAGGACGAAGCGGTCGAGGCGCCCGCCCAGCGTCCGGCCGAGACCGGCCGCGTCATGCGCGTCTCGGAAATCCTCGGCGAGGAGGGCCTGATCGAGGCCGACGGCGACATGCCCGAAGATCACGAGATCGGCGATCTGACCCGCGAGCCGATGGAATTCCCGATGACCCGCGATCTGCGCCTGCAGGCGCTTGCCCGCGGCGACGAGGGCTTCCTGCTGGCGCTCGGTTATTCCACCCAGCGCGGCTACGGCCGCAACCATCCCTTCACCGGAGAGATCCGCATCGGCGAGGTCGAGGTGGAATTCGAGGTGCCGGAACTCGGCTTCGCCGTCTCGCTCGGCACGATCCAGATCACCGAATGCCAGATGGTCAACCAGTTCAAGGGCTCGGCGAAGGCGCCGCCGCAATTCACCCGCGGCTACGGCCTGGTCTTCGGCCAGAGCGAGCGCAAGGCGATGGCGATGTCGCTGGTCGATCGCGCGCTTCGCGCCGAAGAGCTCGGCGAGGACATCACCGCGCCGGCCCAGGACGAGGAATTCGTCATTTCTCATTCCGACAATGTCCAGGCGACCGGTTTCGTCGAACACCTGAAGCTGCCGCATTATGTGGACTTCCAGGCGGAACTCGATCTCGTCCGCCGCATGCGCCGCGAGTTCGAAGCCGCCCGCAGCAGCGGCGAAGACATGAAGGAAGCCGCCGAATGAGCGATCTCGCCAGCTACAACTTCGCCTATCTCGACGAACAGACCAAGCGGATGATCCGCCGCGCCATCCTCAAGGCGATCGCCATTCCCGGCTACCAGGTGCCCTTCGCCAGCAGAGAAATGCCTATGCCCTACGGCTGGGGCACCGGCGGCGTGCAGGTGACGGCCTCGATAATCGGGCCTGATGACGTGCTGAAGGTGATCGACCAGGGCGCCGACGACACGACCAATGCCGTTTCGATCCGGGCCTTCTTCCAGAAGGTCGCCAATGTCGCGGTGACGACGCGCACCAGCGAAGCGACGATCATCCAGACGCGCCACCGCATCCCGGAAGAGAAGCTCGGGCCTGGCCAAGTGCTCGTCTACCAGGTGCCGATCCCCGAGCCGCTGCGCTTCCTCGAACCGCGCGAGACCGAGACGCGCAAGATGCATGCGCTGGAAGAATACGGCCTTATGCATGTGAAACTCTACGAGGATATCGCCCGCAACGGCCGCATCGCCACCACCTATGCCTATCCGGTCAAGGTACATGGGCGTTATGTCATGGATCCCTCGCCGACGCCGAAATTCGATAATCCCAAGATGCACAGGTCGGAAGCGCTGCAGCTTTTCGGCGCCGGTCGCGAAAAGCGCATCTATGCCGTGCCGCCCTATACCGATGTCGTCAGCCTGGATTTTGAGGACCATCCCTTCGAGATCCAGCGCTTCGACAGGCCTTGCGCGCTCTGCGGCGCTGAGGAGGTCTACCTCGATGAGGTCATCCTCGATGACAAGGGCGGGCGCATGTTCGTCTGCTCCGATACCGACCATTGCGAAGATCGCCAGGCCCAAGGGCATGCCGGCGAAATGCTGGCCCGGGGGGCTGCAGAATGACCAATATCCCGCTTCTCAAGGTCAACGACCTCTCGAAGTTCTACGGCAAGCGCATCGGCTGCCGGAACGTCTCCTTCGAGCTCTGGCCCGGCGAGGTTCTCGCCATCGTCGGCGAATCCGGCTCGGGCAAGACGACGCTGCTCAATTGCATCTCCACCCGGCTGATGCCGACGACCGGCAGCGTCGAGTACCACATGCGCGACGGCGGCCACCGCGACCTCTACCACATGAACGAGGCCGAACGCCGCTTCCTGATGCGCACCGACTGGGGCTTCGTGCACCAGAACCCGGCCGACGGGCTACGCATGAGCGTCTCTGCCGGCGCCAATGTCGGTGAACGGCTGATGGCGATCGGCGACCGGCACTATGGCAAGATCCGCTCCACCGCCATCGACTGGCTCGAACGCGTCGAGATCGATGCCGATCGCATCGACGATCAGCCGCGCGCCTTTTCCGGCGGCATGCGCCAGCGCCTGCAGATCGCCCGCAACCTCGTCACCGGTCCGCGTCTGGTCTTCATGGACGAGCCGACCGGCGGCCTCGATGTTTCGGTGCAGGCGCGCCTGCTCGATCTGGTGCGAGGCCTCGTCAACGATCTTGGCCTCTCGGCCATCATCGTCACCCACGATCTCGCCGTCGCCCGCCTGCTCTCGCACCGCATGATGGTGATGAAGGACGGCTACGTCATCGAACAGGGCCTCACCGACCGCGTGCTCGACGATCCCAGAGAGCCTTACACGCAGCTGCTCGTCTCCTCGATCCTGCAGGTCTGAGCTAGAAACCAGGAAAACCATATCATGCCAACGCCCCTCGTCGTTTCCGAAGTCTCGAAGAGCTTCACCATGCACCTGCGCGACGGCATCAGGCTGCCCGTCGTCTCCGACGTCGCCTTCTCCGTGTCGTCAGGCGAATGCGTCGTTCTCGGCGGCCCCTCAGGCATCGGCAAGAGCTCGCTGCTCAAGATGATCTACGGCAATTATGCCGTCGACACCGGCCAGATCCTCGTCCGCCACGACGGGCGGATCGTCGACCTCGCCGCCGCCGATCCGCGCACCGTGCTCAATGTTCGCCGCGATACGCTCGGCTATGTCAGCCAATTCCTGCGCACCGTACCGCGCGTGGCGGCAATCGACGTGGTGGCCGAGCCGCTCGTGGCGCGCGGCGAAGAAATCGTCGTTGCACGCGAAAAGGCAGGCGCCCTGCTTGCCAGGCTCAACCTGCCGGAGGCGCTTTGGCAACTTCCGCCCGCCACCTTTTCCGGCGGCGAGCAGCAGCGCGTCAACATCGCCCGCGGCTTCATCACCGAGCATACGATCCTGCTTCTCGATGAACCAACAGCCTCGCTGGATGCGAAAAACCGCGCCGTCGTCGTCGGCATGATCGCAGAGAAGAAGAAGGCGGGCGTCGCCCTTCTCGGCATCTTCCATGACGAGGAAGTGCGCGAGGCCGTCGCCGACCGCATCCTCGACGTCCAGCAGTTCTCGCCGAGGATGATTGCCGCATGAGCCGCAAGCTTGGTATCGAGCCCGCCATCCACGAAACGGCCGAGGTCAGCGATTCCACCTTCGGGCGCTATACGGAGGTCTCCGAACGCTGCCGCATCAGCGAGGCGACCTTCGGAGACTATTCCTACATCATGCAGGACGGCGCCGTCTGGTGCGCAACGATCGGCAAGTTCGTCAATATCGCCGCCGCCGTGCGCATCAACGCCACCAACCACCCGACCTGGCGCGCGACTCTGCATCATTTCACCTATCGCGCCGCCAATTACTGGCCGGACGCCGATATGGAGACGGATTTCTTCGCCTGGTGGCGCTCGAACCGGGTGACGATCGGCCACGACGTCTGGATCGGCCATGGCGCGACCATCCTGCCCGGCGTCAACGTCGGCAATGGCGCCGTCATCGGGGCCGGCGCGGTCGTATCGAAGGACGTTGCATCATACACGATCGTCGGCGGTGTGCCGGCGAAGCTGATCCGCGAACGTTTCCCGAAAGAGATCGGCGAACGCATGGACAGGCTTTCCTGGTGGGATTGGCAACACGACCGGTTGCGCCTGGCCTTGCAGGATTTCCGCAACCTTAGCGCGGAAGATTTTCTGGCCCGCTACGAATGCTAGACGCCACCGCCGAGACACGGAGATTTGTGACACCTCTTACACAAATATGACATTGGAGGTTCATGAAGCGGGACTAATGCGATGCTGACCAGGGCCTGGAGTGCAAGGGAAGAGCATGATGTTCGAGCTGAAGGATGTCACCCGCCGTTTCGGAAACAAGCTCGCCGTCGATGCCGTGACGCTCACCGTTGCCCAGGGCCAGATGGTTGGCATCATCGGCCGCTCCGGCGCCGGCAAGTCGACGCTGCTGCGCATGATCAATCGGCTGCAGGAACCGAGCTCCGGCTCCATTCATTTCGCCGGCGTCGAGGTCTCCGGGCTTCGCGGTCAGGCATTGCGCAACTGGCAGCGCGACTGTG
Source organism: Rhizobium sp. NLR16a (assembly GCF_017948245.1). Lineage (NCBI taxonomy): Bacteria > Pseudomonadati > Pseudomonadota > Alphaproteobacteria > Hyphomicrobiales > Rhizobiaceae > Rhizobium > Rhizobium sp. NLR16a. The sequence continues at coordinate 3,943,237 of NZ_CP072865.1, forward strand.
CGATGATCTTTCAGCAGTTCAACCTGGTGCCGCGCCTCGATGTTCTCACAAATGTCATGCTCGGCCGCCTCAATCACCGCTCGACGCTTCTGAGCCTTCTCAACATCTTCACCCGGGAAGAACGCGTTCATGCGATCGCCGCACTGGAGCGCCTCGGCATCGAGCAGACGGCGCTGCAGCCGGCCGGCACGCTTTCCGGCGGCCAGCAGCAGCGCGTGGCGATCGCCCGGGCGCTGATGCAGAACCCGAGGATGGTACTCGCCGACGAGCCTATCGCCTCGCTCGACCCGCTGAACGCCAAGATCGTCATGGATGCGCTGCGCGACATCAACGAGCGCGAGGGCATCACCGTCATCACAAATCTGCATACGCTCGACACTGCCCGCAACTATTGTGAGCGCATCGTCGGCATGGCCGGCGGCCGCGTCGTCTTTGACGGCAAGCCCTCGGAGCTGACGGCCGAAGCCGTGAAGGCAATCTACGGAACGGACAAGGATGGCGCCGGCATCGACGAAACCATGACGTCGACATCCATCAATATCGCTGCCGAGCGGGCAGACAATCCATCCGCCGGCGCCCAACCGCTGGCATTGGCCGGTCTCTGAGCGGGACGGCCGCGATCGAACGCCCGCGTCAAGGGCACATTCTTCGTAACGGGAAGGCCGGAACACCGGTCGATAGGAGAGAACGCATGTTGAAGAAAGCACTCTTTGCGGCAACGGCGCTGTTCGCGCTCGCCGGCGCCGCCAATGCCGCAGACCTCAAGGAATTCCGCATCGGCATCCTTGGCGGCGAAAACGAAACCGATCGCCTGCGCAATTATGCCTGCCTTGCGGACCATCTGAAGCAGGAGTTCGGCTTCGAGAAGGTCTCGCTCTTCCCGGCCGCCGATTATGACGGCGTTATCCAGGGTCTGCTCGGCGGCACGCTCGACTTCGCCGAACTCGGCGCTTCCGGCTACGCCTCCGTCTACCTCAAGGATTCGAAGGCCGTTACGCCGATCCTGACGACGCAGCAGAAAGATGGTTCGACGGGTTATTACTCGATCGGCCTTGCACTGAAGTCCTCCGGTATCAAGACCATCAAGGACGCCAAAGGCAAGAAGCTCGGCTACGCCGATCCGGACTCCACCTCCGGTTACCTCGTTCCGCTGACGCAGATCCCGAAGGACACCGGCATGCCGAATGACAAGTTCTTTGCCTCGACCCAGTTCAACGGCGGGCATGAAAACAACCTGCTTGCCGCCTATGACGGCAAGGTCGACGTCGCAGTCGATGACTCGTCGGGCATCGGCGATTTCAAGGACGGCTACACCTCCGGCACCTTCCGCAAGGAAGTCGACAAGGGCGCCGTGGACCCGAACAAGCTCGTTGAAGTCTGGCGTTCGCCGCTGATCCCGAACGGCCCGCTCGTCGTGCGCAACGCCCTCGGCCAAGAGTGGCAGACGAAGCTCGCAGCCTTCTTCACGGCCCTGCCGGAAAAGGATCACAAGTGCTTCTCGGCTGTCGAAGGCGGCGACTACAAGGGCTATGCCCCGGTCAAGCACGACTTCTACAATGCTGTCGTCGAGGTTCGCAAGGCGGCCATCGGCGGCTGATCGCCTTTCCAATGCGGGGCGGCCGGCAACGGCCGCCCTTTGTTTGTTACCGCGCGGAGCGTCCATGACCATTGCCGAAACACAGCCGCACGTGCAGAGCACGCAGGAGATCGCCACCGCCTGGGATCGGATGGTCGCGAAGCGCCGCTTTTATACCGTCCTTGGCTTGGTCATCCTCGTTGCGGCATTCGTCAGCTCCGTCCGGTTCGCCGATGAGAGCAATGCCGGCCATTTCTTCGAGCGTCTGCCGCATCTTTTCGACTTCCTGAGCTGGCTCATTCCCAAGGATTGGAACGATGTCTGGCGCGCGCTGTTCGACATAGCCAGCGTCAACGACAGAGGCGGCGAGGAATTCAACTTCGACAAGGGCCGCGTCTACGTCTGGGGTGCCTTCTACATTCCGGAATATTTCGAGCTGATGATCGTCACGATCAACGTAGCGCTCATCTCGACCATCATCGCCTTCATCTTTGCGGTTCCCTTGAGCTTCTTTGCCGCGCGCAATCTCACGAATTCATGGCCGCTGCGCATCGTCACCAAGCGGCTGATGGAGTTCCTGCGCGCTTTCCCCGAGATTGTCATTGCCGGCCTGTTTTCGGCGATCCTGTCGATCGGGCCGGTCGCCGCCATCATAGCCATCACCCTGCACACGATCGGCGCGCTCGGCAAACTCTTCTACGAAGTCGCCGAAAACATCGACATGAAGCCGCATGAGGGGATGAAGGCCGTCGGCGCCAACTGGTGGGAGCGCGTGCGCTTCGCCGCCCTGCCACAGGTGCTGCCGAATTTCACCTCCTATGCGCTCTTACGCCTGGAGATCAACGTGCGCGCCTCGACCATCATCGGGGCCGTCGGCGGCGGCGGCATCGGCGAGGAGCTGAAGCTTTCGATCTCGCGCGGCTTCGGCGCCAAGACGATGGCGCTCGTTCTGCTGCTCTTCGTGACGATCGTCGCCGTCGACCAGTTCTCCGCATGGCTGCGTCGCCGTCTCGTCGGCGAGCACGCTTTCCTTCTGCAACATTGAGGCCGCCATGACGGTGATTGACGCAAACCGCATGCATGAGATCGAAGCGCGCTATCCGGAATATTTCCACCGATCGTTCCGCCAGCGTTTCGGCGGGTTGATGATCCTCATTGCGACGCTGCTCTACGGGCTCTATGCCGTCTGGTTCTTCGACCTGCCCAAGCTCTTCGCCGAGGCCCATTGGGAACGCGTCGGCATCTATCTCAGCCAATGGGTGAGCTACGATGTCCAGCCGGACCTCCGCATCCAGGACGACGGCTCGATCGAGGTGCGTTATCCCCGCTTCTCACCGCTCGGCGATCATCCGCACCCGGACTGGGTGGTCAACAATCCCGACGGCAGCATCACCGTTTCCATCAGCGGCATCAGCCGCAGCGTCACCGTCTCAAAGAGCGAAACGATCGTGACCGCGCACGGCGTCAGCGTCCCCGTCGACGTATCGAGCGGCGCGCCTGAGGTGGTCGGGCCGGTGCCGAGCTGGATGACTGTTTATGACGACAACGTGCTTGCGGATCTCGGCTTTGCCGGCGACGTCAGTATTTCCGTCGATCGCGTGAAGGTCCGCAAACGCTTCCTCGGCTGGGCGAATTTCATCTTCGACACGCAATCCTCCTTCTTCGACAAACCGGTCGGCGAAGTCATCGGCCTCGTTGTTTCCGGCCCGCGCATCAAGCCCGACCAAACCAACCTATCGCTCGCCTTCGAGGATATCTGGAACAACAGCGAATGGCAGCATGGCGACGTCTGGACCAAGCTTTTCCAGACGATCGTCATGGCCTTTCTCGGAACGCTGCTCGGCGTGCTTGCCGCCTTCCCCCTCGCCTTCCTGGCAGCGCGCAACATCACGCCGAACCGCCTCCTGAACCAGATCCTGAAACGCTTCTTCGATTTCCTGCGCTCGGTCGACATGCTGATCTGGGCGCTGTTCCTGACGCGCGCCTTCGGCCCCGGGCCGCTCGCCGGCAGCGGCGCGATCTTCCTCACCGAGACCGGCACGCTCGGCAAGCTTTATTCCGAGGGGCTCGAGAATATCGACAACAAGCCGCGGGAAGGCATCAAATCAACCGGCGCCCAAACGGTGCTCGTCCATCGTTACGGCATCATGCCGCAGATCGTTCCGGTTATCGTCAGCCAGACGCTCTACCAGTGGGAATCGAACGTGCGCGGCGCGACCATCATCGGCGCTGTCGGCGCGGGCGGCATCGGCCTCAAACTCTGGGAGGCGATGCGCACCAACGCCAACTGGGAAAACGTCGCCTATATGGTCATTCTGATCTTGATCGTCGTCTTCCTGTTTGACGCCGCCTCGAACGTCCTGCGCCACCGGCTGATGGGCACGAAGACGCACTGACCGTTCGACGAGGGGCGACGGCGACGCTGCCGCCATCATCATTCTGTCACGGAAATCTTTTAGCCGGGAGCCTGCTTGCGGTTCGCCGCCAAATCACTGCACATTGCGCTCCCCGTTTCGACGATCCCCAGGATAAAAGCCTTGCGCTACGCTCTCTATTTCTCGCCGCCGAAGGATGATCCCCTGACCGGCGCGGCTTCGCTCTGGCTCGGCCGCGATGCTTTCACCGGCAAAACCTATCCTGCACCCGAACATGAGACACTCAGTGCGGCAGAGCAGTTCGAGCTGACCGCCGACCCACGCCGCTACGGCTTTCACGCGACGATCAAGGCGCCGTTTTCGCTTGCCGCTTCCGTCACCGAACGGGATCTCATCACCTTTGCCGAGGATTTCGCGGCGCGCACCCCGGCCTTCAAGATTCCTGAACTCGTGCTCGGCCAGCTTGGCCGTTTTTTTGCACTGGTTCCCGGTTCTCTTTACCAACCTCTTCAGGATTTCGCCGGAAAGGTGGTAAAATCCTTCGAACCGTTCCGCGCTACGCTTTCCGAGACTGATATCGCGCGACGCAACCCGGAGAAGCTCAGCGACAGCCAGCGCGCCAATCTGCAACGCTGGGGCTATCCTTACGTCATGGAGGATTTCGGGTTCCACATGACTCTGAGCGGCCAGGTGCCGGAGACACGCGCGGAGGTGATGAAAACGGTCCTGGCGGAGCGTTTTGCCGGTTTTACCGGCCGGCCGCTTTCGATTTCCGGCCTCGCCGTCTTCATCGAGGAGACGCGCGGCGCCCCGTTCAAAGTTCATTCCTGGCTGCCGCTTTCCGGCGCCAAAAGCTGAAAGACCTGACGATATGAGCAAAGAGACCGTCTTTTCCAACGCCCGCATCGTTCTCGAGGAGGACGTCCTTTCAGGATCGATCCTCATCCGCGACGGCAAGATCGTCGATATCTCCGAAGGCAATTCGGTAGCCGGCGAAGATTTCGAGGGCGACTACGTCATTCCCGGCCTTGTCGAGCTGCATACTGACCATCTCGAAGGCCATTATCAGCCACGTCCGGGCATCCGCTGGCACAAGACGGCTGCCGTCCAGGCGCATGACGCCCAGATCGTCACATCGGGCATCACCACGGTCTTCGACTGCCTGCGCATGGGCGCGGACGAGGACGGCGGCTTCGAACATGGCGAGATGCGCGAGATGGCCGACGCCATCCAATCGGCGGAGAAGGAAGGCAGGCTGCGCGCGGAGCACCTCCTGCACCTGCGCTGCGAGGTCTCGGCCGACAACGTGCTCGAACATTTCGCCGATTTCGAAAAGGATCCGCATGTGCGGCTCGTCTCGCTGATGGATCACGCGCCCGGCCAGCGGCAGTTCCAGACGATGGATCAGTATATCTTCTACTACCAGAAGAAGCGGGGCCTGAGCGATGAGGCTTTTGCCCGTTTCGTCGCCAAGCGCCAGGCGGAATCGGCGCGCAATTCGACGCCTCATCGCAATGCCATCGCCAAGGTCTGCGCCGAGCGCGGCATCACGGTCGCAAGCCATGACGACGCCACGCTCTCTCATGTCGACGAGGCGATCGACAATGGCGTGCGCCTCGCCGAGTTTCCGACCAGCTTCGATGCCGCCCGGGCATCGCACGAGCACGGCATGAGCGTGCTGATGGGCGCACCGAATATCGTGCGCGGCAAATCCCATTCCGGCAACATCGCCGCCCGCGATCTCGCCGAAATGGGCGTGCTCGACGTGTTGTCCTCCGACTACGTGCCGCTCAGCCTGCTGCATGCACCCTTCATCCTCGCCGACGAGGTGGAGAGCATCACCCTTCCGAAAGCGATCGCGATGGTGACATCGACGCCCGCCCGCACGGTCAGCCTCGACGATCGCGGCCGGATCGCGACCGGGCTGCGCGCCGATCTCGTCCGTGTCCACCGTTCGCACGGCGTGCCGGTCACACGCTCCGTCTGGCGCCAGGGACGCCGTGTCGCATGACCCCGCACGAACCACATGCAGCAGCCGGAGCCGAACGGGGCATCATGGTCGTCGTCGTTGGGCCGAGCGGCGCCGGCAAGGACACGCTGATGAACCTCGCTGCGCGACGTTTTGCCGGCCGCGACAATGTGCATTTCGCCCGCCGCGTCATCACCCGCCACCGTGACGCCGGCGGCGAGGATCATCTTTCCGTCTCTCTCCAAGGCTTTGCCGCCATGGAGCAGTCAGGCTCCTTCGCCGTCTGGTGGGAAGCGCATGGCCTGAAATACGGCATTCCGGCCGAAGTCTCGGTGGCGCTGTCGCGAGGCCACGTCGTCGTTGCCAACGGCTCGCGCTCGGCGCTTCACCGCTTCCAAGCCGCTTTCCCGCGGCTGAAGGTCATCAACGTCACGGCCCGTCCCGAAGTGCTCGCCAGCCGGCTGGAAGCGCGCGGCCGCGAGACACATGAGGACATCATGGCCAGGCTCGCCCGCGGGCCGCTGACCGTGCGTGGCGACTACGACGTCACGGAGCTCGACAATAGCGGCTCGCTCGAAGAAGCTGAGCAGAAGATGATCGCGATCCTGGACGGATTGTTGGCCGAAGTGCGCTGACGACAATCGCGAGGAAGGGCATGCGCGCCGTCAAAGTGGTCGACTACAACCCGTCCTGGCCGCGGCTCTTTGCCGAAATCAGCGCCGAGATCTCCATCCTGCTCGGCAATCTCGTGCTTTCCATCGATCATATCGGCAGTACGTCGGTTCCCGGCCTGGCCGCCAAGCCGAAGATCGACCTCGATATCGTCACGATCTCCGACGACGCTCTACCGACGGCGATCGATGCGATGCGCGCGGCCGCTTTCGTCTTCCACGGCGATCGGGGAGAGAAACGCTGGGCCTTCACCCGGGATCACCCGGGTTACGGATTCAAGCTCTATCTCTGCGGAGCCGATAATCGCGCGCACCGCGAGCGCATCCTGTTTCGCGACTATCTCAGGGAGCACCCGGAAAGAGCCCGGCCTATGCCGAGCTGAAACGCCGGCTGGCTGTGGCGGCAGGCGGCGACTGGGATTTCTACACCGGCGGGAAGACCGGGTTCGTCAGTGAGACGGTGCGGCTGGCCATATCGGGAGCGTGAGATCGGCTGTGCGCCCTTTTTCAAACGAGGAAAGCGTGTTCCACCCCCTCCTATCGCCCCGGCTTGCTGGTTTCATCAGACGAATGACCGCCAATAGTTTCAGCGATTGACTGTTGCATCCATGCGCGGAACCGCGCCAAGGTCACTTCATTCCAGCGTTCTCGCGATCCGACGAAATAGTAGCCGCCGAGCCGAACATCCGTTTCGAGCAATTCGACCAGCCGCCCAGCGCGCAGGTCATCCGCAGCGATCAAACGCGTCGCAAGCGCTATTCCTTGGCCCGCGACCGCCGCATCGACCGTCAGATTGGCCGACCAGAGGCGCGGACCATTCAAAACGACTTCATGCTCGAAGCCGGCCTTGTGGAACCATTGGCGCCATTGGTCGCGGCTTTCCTCATGGATCAACGGCTGGCACACCAGATCATCGAGAGTGCGTATTGGGGCGTTCCTGCTGATCCATTCGGGGCTTGTAACCGGAAACATGCGGGGCCTCTCCAGCAAGATCCAGCGGACATTTCCTCTTGGCTCGTCAGAGTAGCGAATGTCCACATCGGCCTCATAACGCGTGAAATCCGGTTCCAGATCGGTTGCGCGCATCACGAAATCGATTCCGGGCAAGGCAAGCTGGAGCTGATTGAAGCGCGGCGTCAGCCAACGCGTTGCGAGGCCCGGCACGCACCAGATGCGCAACACGGTGCGGTTGACCGCTGGGCGCAATTCCGCCGTCGACTTGGCAATGAGGTCGAAAGCGATCCCCACGGTCTCGGCAAAAATCCGGCCTTCCGCCGTGAGCCTGATGCCGCGCGGTCCGGCATCGACAAGCCGTGTGCCAAGCCAGGCTTCGAGGTTACGGACGTGACGGGATATGACGGTGTGGCTGAGATTGAGATCGTCCGCGGCCCTGCAACAAAAAGCGCCTTTCCGCCCCTTGGGACATCCGCCAGCATTGTCCCTAGCAAAACCGTCCGCCTCTTGGAGATGACACATGGCAAGCCTGCTGCAGCCGGGCTTTGCTTATCCCACAGGCGCGGCTGACGAGATCGCCAACGATTCAGAAGATCGTGGCTGTCAACCAGGCGTCTGAGACGCTCAACAAACAAGGGAAGCGAATGAAACTCAAGAACAGGTCTACGATTGCAGCTCTGGGACTGCTGTCATTGGCAGTCGCTGCCGGGCCGAGCGTGGCCAGGGACCTCACCATAGCTTCCTGGGGTGGGAACTTTCAGGATGCTCAACGAAAGATTTTTTTCCAACCCTTTTCTGAAGTCACCGGCAAGCCCTTGCTCGATGAGGCCTGGGATGGCGGTATCGGTGTACTTCAAGCGAAGGCCAAAGCTGGCAATCCTTCCTGGGACGCCGTGGAGGTCGAGGCAGACGAGCTTGCGCTCGGCTGTGCAGACGGTCTTTTTGAAAAGGTGGACTGGAGCAAGCTCGGCGGCAAGGATGCATTCCTCCCATCCGCCGTCAGCGATTGCGGCGTCGGCTCCATCGTTTGGTCGACAGCAATCGCCTATGACGGCGCAAAGATTGCCAAGGGCCCGGAATCCTGGGTCGATTTCTGGGATGTGAAGAAATTTCCGGGCAAGCGTGCGCTGCGCAAGGGGCCGAAATACACGCTCGAATCCGCGCTGATGGCCGATGGCGTGCCGGCAGATCAGGTTTACGAGGTCCTGGCGACATCGGCAGGCGTCGACCGCGCCTTCGCCAAGCTCGACGCCTTGAAGCCGAGCCTCGTCTGGTGGACCTCGGGCGCCCAGCCGCTGCAACTGCTTGCCTCCGGCGAGGTTGCCATGACCAGCGCCTATAACGGCCGCATCACCGGCATCAACCGCTCGGAAGGCAGGAAGTTCAAGGTTGTCTGGCCGGGCAGCATCTACGCCGTGGACAGCTGGGTCGTCCTTAAGGGTGCCGAAAACAAGGATGCGGCCTTTGACTTCGTTGCCTTCGCCAGCAAGTCGGAAAATCAGGCCAAACTGCCGCAATATATCGCCTACGGTCTTACGAACACAGAAGCCGGCAAGACCCTGCCGCCCGACCAACTGGCGGACCTGCCGACGACCCCGGCCAACATGCAGGGTGCCGTCAGCCTCGATACAGACTTCTGGATCGACAATTCGGAAGCGCTGACCAAAAGATTCGACGCCTGGTTGGCACAGTAGCGGCACAATATCGCCCCACGGATCGCTCGTGCCGAGGATCCATGGGGGCTTCCGCACATCCTCGTCACTTCGTCTCCTTGAGAACCGATAATCCGAACGGAGGGCCGCCTTGGCTACGCCGCGCATACGCTTTGATAGAGTCTCCAAATCCTATGGCACGCTTCAGGTCGTCAAAGACCTGTCGCTCGACATCGAGAGAGGCGAATTCGTCAGCCTTCTCGGACCTTCGGGTTCCGGCAAGACAACCTTGCTGATGATGGCGGCGGGTTTCGAAAACCCAACCGGCGGCAGCATCTGTCTCGACGGCCGCCGTATCGACCATCTGCCGCCGCATCGGCGCGAAATGGGTGTCGTTTTCCAGAATTATGCACTCTTTCCGCATATGTCGGTCGCCGACAACATCGCCTTTCCGCTGAAGATGCGCGGTACCGGCCGCAGTGAGATCGAGGATCGCGTAAAACGAGCGCTCGACATGGTGCAGCTGTCTGCAATGAGCAGCCGCAAGCCGGCCCAGCTCTCCGGTGGCCAGCAGCAGCGCGTGGCACTTGCCCGCGCCCTGGTGTTCGAGCCGGCCGTCGTGCTGATGGACGAGCCACTTGGTGCGCTTGACAAGCAGTTGCGGGAACAGATGCAACTCGATATCCGCGCACTCCACAAACGTCTGGAGCTGACCGTGGTGTTCGTAACCCACGATCAGGCCGAGGCGCTTACCATGTCCGATCGCATTGCGGTCTTCGACCATGGGAACATTGAGCAGATCGGTTCGCCGCGTGATATCTATGACCGCCCGCAAACACGCGTCGTCGCCGAATTCATCGGCGAAACCAATCTGATAGAAGGAACGGTGAAGACGACGGGAGCAGCCGGGGCTTCCATCGAGATCGCCGATGGACGGCATGTGATGGTATCCGGCAACGGCTCCCTCTCGGTCGGAAGCCGCGTCCATATTTCGGTCCGCCCCGAGCGGATTTCTCTTATGGCCCGCGGCACCGGCTCTGCGATGAATGCCTTGCCGACGAAAATACTCGACAGCGTATACCAGGGCGATCACTTGCGGGTACAGCTTGACCACGATGCCTTCCGCTTCGTGGTTCGGACCGACAGGCGATCGGTGGAGTGGCCAGCCGGCGCCGAAGTGGTGGCGCATTTCGCACCGGACGATTGCTGGGTGATTGCGGCATGAGCGCTTTCCGTCAAAGCGTGGGCAGCCTCGCCCTCGTCCTTCCTCTTACCCTGTTCCTGGGTGTCTTCTTCATGTGGCCACTTCTGACAGTGCTCGAGCAGGCGGTGTCCGATCCTGTCGTCAGCCAAAACCTGCCCCGGACGACCGCCGCGGCCTCAACCTGGAACCGTATTTCCCCACCCTCCGACGACATGCAGACAGCGCTTGTCGACGACCTGAAATCGATCGACGACGATCAGAAGCTGGGCGAGGTGGTCCGAAGACTGAACAGCGCCCAGCCGGGCTTCCGCACTCTGATGAGAAAGACCGTCGCCGCGGTGAAAGACGGCGCTGGGGCGGCAACCCTCGGCGAGGTGGACGCGCGATGGAACGATGCTGCGTTCTGGAGAGCGATCGCCGAGGCGACCAATCCTTATACCGATCGCAATCTCCTTGCCGCGGTTGATCTTCAGCACGACACATCGGGAGCGATCGTGGCGATGCCGGATGGAGAGTCGGCCAATCAGGCGATTCTTCTAAGAACTTTCGGTGTGGCTGCCGTCGTGACCTTGGCGACATGCCTGACCGGCCTGCCATATGCGATGCTGGTCGCAGCCACCAGTGGCTGGCGGCGACAGCTTCTCCTTGCCGCGGTGCTCCTGCCGCTATGGACATCGCTGCTGGTGCGCACCGCGGCGTGGTACATTCTCCTGCAGGACAAGGGGCTTATCAACTCCTCCCTCCTGTCGCTCGGCCTCGTCAGCGACGCGTTGCCACTTCTCTTCAACCGAACGGGTGTCATTATCGCCATGACGCATGTTCTGCTGCCCTTCATGGTCCTCCCGATCTACAGTGTCCTCATCGCAATCCCTCGAAATCTCATGCCGGCGGCAGCCTCCCTCGGTGCGAGACCGATCCGGGCCTTCCTGCATATCCTGTTGCCTCTGACATTGCGCGGTATCGCTTCCGGCGGGCTGCTCGTTTTCATGGCAGCACTCGGTTATTACATCACGCCGGCGCTCATCGGCGGGCCGAAAGACCAGATGATCAGTTCGGTGATTGCCTTCTACGCCACCGGCTCCGCCAATTGGGGCATGGCCGGCGCGCTCGGTATCGTGCTGCTTGCCGCGACCATCGTGCTCTATGGCGTCTATGGCCGGCTCACGACGAAGACGGCAGGTGCATGACATGATAGTTCGTTTGCTTAAATCTCTGTACGGCGCGGCAACGGTGATTTTTCTGCTGGCCCCGCTTTTGGCGATCCTTCCGATCGCATTTACCTCCAGCAGTTTCCTGGCCTATCCCATCCCTTCTTTTTCGACCCGCTGGTTTGCGGAACTCGCAAACGAGGACGCCTGGCGCCGGTCCATCGTCAACAGCCTGCTGATCGGTACGGGGACCACTCTGCTTTCAACCGTGCTCGGCATGCTGGCCTCGCTTGCGCTGCGCAGGCGCATTGTCTTCGGCTCAACGCTGCGGACAATGTTCCTTCTGCCGATGGTCGTTCCAGCGGTCGTGCTCGGCGTCGGGCTTCAAATCCTATTTGCCAAGCTCGGATTTCCGAATACCTTTGCGGCCGTCATCATAGCGCATACCGTTGTCGCCGTCCCCTTCGTGCTGATCAGCATTACCGCATCGCTTGAAGGTATCGACTATCGTGTCGAGCGGGCGGCGACGAGCCTGGGGGCTTCCCCGGCAAAGGTCTTCTGGAAAGTGACGCTGCCGCTCGCCATGCCGGGCGTGCTGTCGGGCGCGGTGCTTGCTTTTGCCACCTCGCTTGATGAAGTCGTGCTGACATTGTTTGTTGCCGGCCCAAATCAGTTGACGCTCGCGCGCCAGATGTTCTCGTCGATTCGCGAAAACATCAGCCCGGCCATCGTCGCTGCGGCATTTCTCTTCATCCTCGGAACGGTCTTTCTCGGAGGCCTGCTGGCCGTCGTGCACAAACGCGCCGCCCGTTCCACAATCGTGGGATGATCCGGGGCTATGGAGTGCAGCGCCTCACGTCGAGCCGTGATGGCGCTGCTCATGCCGATCAATCGCCCTCGCTCCGTCCGGAAACGATCTCGCGCTTGCCGACATGGTTTGCTGGGCCGACGAGACCTTCCTTCTCCATGCGCTCGACGAGCGAAGCGGCTCTGTTGTAACCGATGCCGAGGCGGCGCTGGATATAGGAGGTCGAGCACTTCTTGTCGCGCATGACGACCTTGACGGCCTGCTCGTAAAGCTCATTGCCATCCTCCGAAGCCATGGCGCTCTTGTCGAAAACGGCGCCGGCGTCTTCCTCTTCCGGCTCTTCCTCCTCGTCGGCCGTCACGGTGTCGAGATATTCGGGGCGCCCCTGCGTCTTCAGGTGCGCAACGACTTTCTCCACTTCGGCATCGGAGACGAAGGGACCGTGGACGCGGGCGATGCGTCCGCCGCCCTGCATATGCAGCATGTCGCCCTGGCCGAGCAGCTGTTCGGCGCCCTGCTCGCCGAGGATGGTGCGGCTGTCGATCTTCGAGGTGACCTGGAAGGAGATGCGGGTCGGGAAATTCGCCTTGATCGTGCCGGTGATGACATCGACCGACGGGCGCTGGGTCGCCATGATCAGATGAATGCCCGCGGCACGCGCCATCTGCGCCAGACGCTGGATCGCGCCCTCGATCTCTTTGCCGGCGACCATCATCAGATCGGCCATTTCGTCGACGATCACGACGATATAGGGCATCGGCGCAAGATCCAGCTCTTGGCTTTCCTCGATCGGCGCGCCGGTCTGCCGGTCGAAGCCGACCTGGACCATGATGTGGATGGTCTCGCCCTTTTCGCGCGCCTGGGAGACGCGGCCATTGTAACCGTCGATGTTGCGCACGCCGAGGCGCGACATCTTGCGATAACGCTCCTCCATTTCGCGCACGGCCCATTTCAGCGCCATGACCGCCTTCTTCGGATCGGTGACGACGGGCGTCAGCAGATGCGGAATGCCGTCATAGACGGAAAGCTCAAGCATCTTCGGGTCGACCATGATCAGTCTGCATTGCTCCGGCGTCATGCGGTAGAGCAGCGACAGGATCATCGTGTTGATGGCGACCGATTTGCCCGAGCCGGTGGTGCCGGCGACGAGCAGGTGCGGCATCTTCGCGAGCTCGGCGATCACAGGCTCACCGCCGATGGTCTTGCCGAGTCCGAGCGCCAGCTTATAGCCGCTCTTGTCGAAATCCTGGCTCTCGATCATCTCGCGGAAATAAACTGTTTCACGGGTGACATTCGGCAGCTCGATGCCGATGACGTTGCGGCCGGGAACGACGGCGACGCGAGCCGACAGCGCCGACATCGAGCGGGCGATATCATCGGCCAGGCCGATGACCCGCGACGACTTCACGCCGGGCGCCGGTTCGAATTCATAAAGGGTGACGACGGGGCCGGGGCGGACATGAATGATCTCTCCCTTGATGCCGAAATCCTCAAGCACGCTTTCCAGAAGGCCGGCATTCTGCTCCAGCGTCTCCTGCGACATGATCTCGCCGAGACGTTCAGGCGGCTCCTGCAAAAGAGCGCGCGGCGGGAATTCATAACCCGATGCATCGATCTTTTCAGGCCTCGCCGCAAGGCGCGGCGACGGCAGGACTGCGGCGACCGGGGGCGTAGGCCGAGACACGGGGGCGGCCTGGGGCACGAGGGCAGCCTGAGACTCTGGGGCGGCCTGAGGCACCGGCGTGACCTGAGGCATCGGCGCAGTCTGGGGCGCGGCCTGCGGCGCCGGTGCAGTCGCCGCCTCGCGGGTACGGACGGGCCTTTCCAGGGAAATGGCCGCCGGCGGGCGCGGAGCTATCGGCGCGGGCGCTGCAGCCGGCGGCTGGACCGGTCGGGACGCCGCCTGAGTGGGCTTCGGCGCGCCCGGGCGCCATTCCATGATGCGAAACAGCGAGGTAATTGATTCGGGTGCGGTCTCGATCTTCGGAAGAATGATCGAGGGCGCGCGCACCGGTTCGCCCTCCTCGAAGGCCATGACTTCCCAGAAGGCAAAATCGGAAATCGAAGACAGTTCGGAAGCGACGCGCAGGGTAGGAGCCTCCAGCGCGGCGGCCGGCGGCTGCGGCGTCTCGGTCGCCTGAGCCGGTGCTGCGGCAGCTTCAGCGGGCTCCGGCAGGTAGATATCGAAGGGCACCTCTAGCGTGACCGGTTCTATCCGTATCGCCTGCTGTTCCGCTTCCGGTTCGCTGCGAACGGGGTCGTTCGACGGGCGGCGGCGGCTGATCAGCGTTTCGGGCGTGCGGGTGAAGCGAACATTCGGCGCGAGCGAGAAGTTGCTCTGCCAGATCGGCGCCGGCGGCCTCTCGCCTGGATTTTCCTCCGGAAGCTCCGTTTCAATGCCGCTGGAAAAATCTGCGGCATCCGTCAAATTGGTTCTGGGAAAACGCATGCGTCCGCTACTCACTCATGCCTAACAAATTACGACCCTACCGGGATAGAAAAGGAAGGTTAATAAGTTCCTTCCAGCCGTATCGTTCCGATACGAACCAGGAAAGCACATCGTCGTGAATTCAATAAGTTAGGGGAAGCGGAAAAATCTTTTTCGTTTTGGGGAGGCGGTTAATGCGCCTCGTCCCAATTGCTGGCGGCGCGAGCATCGACCTTGAGCGGCACGCGCATTTCGAGCGCCGGCATCGTGGCGTTTTCCATGACGGAGACAATGACCGGCATCGCCTTTTCGACGTCCTCGTCCTCGACCTCGAAAATCAGCTCGTCATGCACCTGCAGCAGCATGCGCACACGCTCGGCAAGACCGGCTTCGGCCAGCGCCGGCTCCATCTTGATCATCGCCCGGCGGATGACGTCGGCAGCAGAGCCCTGGATCGGCGCGTTGATCGCCGCCCGTTCGTTGAAGGCGCGCACCGAAGGGTTGGAGGAGCGGATTTCGGGATAGTTGATGCGGCGGCCGAAGATCGTTTCGACATAACCCTTGTCGCGGGCCATCGCCTTGCGGCTTTCCATATAGTCGCGGATGCCGGGGAAGCGCTCGAAATATTTCTTGATGTAGTCGCCGGCTTCCGAGCGCTCGATCGAAAGCTGGTTGGCGAGGCCGAAAGCGGAGATGCCGTAGATGATGCCGAAATTGATCGCCTTGGCGCGGCGGCGCACCTCACCCGGCATGCCTTCGACCGGCACGCCGAACATTTCCGAGGCCGTCATGGCGTGAATGTCGACGCCATCCTCGAAGGCCTTGGTCAGCTGCGGGATCTCGGCCACATGGGCGAGCACCCGCAGTTCGATCTGGCTGTAGTCGGCGGAGATCAGCTTGTGACCCGGCGTCGAGATGAAGGCGGTGCGGATCCTGCGGCCCTCTGCGGTGCGCACCGGAATGTTCTGCAGGTTCGGTTCGGACGAGGACAGGCGCCCCGTGGTCGTCGAAGCCAGCGAATAGGAGGTGTGGACCCGCCTGGTTTCCGGATGGACATAGCCCGGAAGCGCGTCGGTATAGGTGGATTTCAGCTTGGTGAGCTGGCGCCAGTCGACGATCTTGCGCGGCAGCTCGAAACCGGCGGCGGCGAGGTCCTCGAGCACTGAGGCGGAGGTCGACCATTGTCCGGTCTTCGTCTTGCTGCCGCCGGCAAGTCCCATCTTGCCGAACAGGATGTCGCCCAGCTGCTTCGGCGAACCGATGTTGAAACGCTCGCCGGCGAGCTGGTAGATCTCGTCTTCCAGGCGCGCCGCACCCTGAGCCAGTTCGCCTGACAGCCGCGACAGGATCTGCCGGTCGACGGTGATGCCGCGCGCTTCCATACGCGCCAGCACCGGCAGCAGCGGCCGCTCCAGCCGCTCGTAGACGCTGGTCAGCCCCGTCGCCGCCAGCCGCGGCTTCAACACCAGCCACAGGCGCAGCGTCACGTCGGCGTCTTCAGCGGCATAATGGGTGGCGCGGTCGATATCGACCAGATCGAAGGTGACGTTCGCCTTGCCGCTGCCCGCCACATCCTTGTAGGGGATCGGCGTATGGCCGAGGAATTTTTCCGAGAGCGGATCCATGCCGTGAGCGCCGGTGCCGGCGTCGAGCACATACGAGATCAGCATCGTGTCGTCGAAACTCTTCGTCTCGATGCCGTAGCGCTTCATCAAGAGGTAGTCGTATTTCAGGTTCTGGGCGATCTTGAGGACCGATTCGTCCTCCAGCAATGCCTTCAGCCGCGGCAAGGCGTCACCCATGGGAATCTGGTTGTCGGCCAGGCCGCCGCCGAGCAGATCGCCGACGCCGTTCTTGTGGGCAAGCGGCACATAGGCGGCGCGAATCTTCGTTCCAGTGGGATCGCTGACATTGTCGGCGATCGCCATCGCAAAACCGACAAGCTCGGCCTGCATCGCATCCAGCGACGTGGTCTCGGTATCGAAAGCCACGAGGCCGGTGTCGCGCGCATCGGCGATCCATCGGTCGAGCGCCGCCAGATCGCGGATCGTCTCATAGGTCGAATGATCGAAAGGCAGCGCCGCAAAAGCCTCGGCCCGCGCTTTGGCTAGATCCGCCGGCGAAAAAGCGCCTTCGACACCGCTCTTTGCCTTCGCGCGCGGCGGCACGGGCACCGATTCGCCCGAAACGTCGGGGATGCCGCCGGCAACGGGCTCCGGCTCGGCCGCATCGAGATCGGGACCATGGGCCGCCTTACCCCATTCGATAGGGACGACCGCCGGTTCGATCGCGCTCGCATCGCAATCGCAGACTTCGGCGACGCGTCGGGTCAGCGACGTGAATTCCATCGTCTTCAGGAAGCCGATGAGCTTCGGGCCATTCTGCGGTTCCAGCACCAGCGCGTCGAGATCGAGATCAAGCGGCACGTCGGTGCGCAGCCGCACGAGTTCGCGCGAAAGCCGCGCCATCTCGATATTGGCAAGGATCGTCTCGCGGCGTTTGACCTGCTTGATCTCGGTGGCGCGATCGAGCAGCGTGTCGAGATCGCCATATTCCTCAAGGAGCTGGGCAGCCGTTTTCGGGCCGATGCCGGGAATGCCGGGAACATTGTCGACGGAGTCACCGGTCATCGCCTGCAGGTCGATCATCTTTTCCGGCGGCACGCCCCATTTCTCGACGACATCGGGAATGCCGATCTGCTTGTCCTTCATGCTGTCGTACATGTGGACATTTGAGGTGACGAGCTGCATCAGATCCTTGTCGGAGGAAACGATGGTGACATCGGCGCCCGCCGCCTCGGCCTGGCGGGCGTAGGTGGCGATGATATCGTCGGCCTCGAAGCCTTCGGTCTCGATGCAGGGCAGGTTGAAGGCGCGGGTCGCCTCTCTTATCAGGCCGAATTGCGGGATGAGCTCTTCCGGCGGGGCCGAGCGGTTCGCCTTGTAGGCGTCATAGAGATCCTTACGAAAGGTCTTGGCGGAATAGTCGAAAATGACGGCAAGATGGGTCGGCGTTACGCCGACATCGGTGTTGCGCGCATCCCTCAAGAGCTTCCACAGCATGTTGCAGAAACCGGAAACGGCGCCGACCGGCAGACCGTCGGTCTTGCGTGTCAGCGGCGGCAATGCGTGAAACGCCCGGAAGATGAAGCCGGAACCGTCGACTAGGAAGAGATGATCGCCTTTTTTCATGCGTGCATGGATAGCGCGGGCAGGAAACCAGGTCCATATAAAGTTCGGTGCACCAGGAGCGGAACGGATTTCCGCTCACCAAACTGTTACCAATTTGTAACGTACCGTGACCCTTGAAAAACCACATTCGTAGCCACAAATCCATATCACCGGCGCTTGATCGCGTCGCGGGTCTGATTACCGGCTTGTCCCCCGCCGCATCAGGCTTGGACAAAGGCCTTATCCCCCTCTCCGGGCCTTTGTCCCCATTTTAAAGTCGCCATGGCCAACCTCCAGGTCATGGCGACTTTTATTTTCCAGGTCCGCGCAGTTCCGGCTTACATTTTTTGCAGCATCCTCTGCGATTTGCTGCATTGTCTCCGGCACGGTTTTGAGCCTAACTTGCAATCATGGG
This sequence comes from Rhizobium sp. NLR16a, assembly GCF_017948245.1. NCBI lineage: Bacteria > Pseudomonadati > Pseudomonadota > Alphaproteobacteria > Hyphomicrobiales > Rhizobiaceae > Rhizobium > Rhizobium sp. NLR16a. The sequence continues at coordinate 3,961,607 of NZ_CP072865.1, forward strand.
ATTTAACCGCATGGATTCGGGAGCTTACCTTGCCAGCCAGCTGGCGAAGGGTTTTGCCCGCTCGCTGCACCAGCGCGCGGTAGGGCTCGGTTTCTCTCCCGGCCAGTTTCCCATCCTGCTGGAACTCTGGGCCGAGGATGGGCTGACCCAGAAACAGCTTCTCGACCGAGTTGCTATCGAGCAGGCGACCATGGCCAACACGCTTTCGCGCATGGTCCGCGACGGGCTGATCGAACGCCGGCCGCATCCGTCCGACAAGCGGGCGCAGCTGATTTTCCTGACGCCGAAGGCCCGTGCCATGGAGGCTGAGGCGATCGAGACCGCGCGTGAGGCGGACCTGGCGCTGTTCAAAGGCTTTCGCGGATTCGAGCGCGAGCTGACGCTCGAATATATCCGCCGGCTGCTGGAAAACGCCAAGGCGCTCTGACCGGGACTACTCGCAGGCAAGACGCGTAGGTCGCCGCCACGGTGTTGACAGCGCGTCGGAGTCGGCCGTCGAGGACAGAAGACTTTTGCGGGCGGCGAGCTTGATGCTCGGCTCGATATCCGGCTTGCCGAGCAAAAAGCCCTGTACCTGGGCGCAGCCTTCTTCGACGACGATCTGGCGCTGCGTCTCGGTTTCGACGCCCTCCGTTACGACAGGCATGCCGAGGCTGTGGCCGAGACCGATGATTGCGCGCACGATCGAACGTGACGCAGCGTCATGTTCCAGCATGCCGGTGAAGCTGCGGTCGACCTTGATCTTGTCGAACGGGAAGGTTCGCAGGTTGGAAAGCGAGGAAAAACCGGTGCCGAAGTCGTCCATGACGATGTGAACACCCAGACTGCGCAGGCGCTGCAGCGTGGCCATCACCCGATCGCGGTCACGGATGAGAGCGGCTTCGGTGATTTCGATTTCCAGCCGGTCGGGCGCGAGCCCCGTTTCCTCGAGGATTGCCTCGATCCGCTCGCAAAGGTTCGGCAGCATGAACTGCACCGGCGAGACATTGACGGCGATCGTCAGCGGATGCGGCCAGCGCGCAGCCTCTGTACAGGCCTCGCGCAGCACCCATTCGCCGAGCTGGACGATCGATCCGCTTTCCTCGGCGATTGGAATGAAGACATCCGGCTCGCTGATGCCGTGCCCCGGCCGGTTCCAGCGCATCAAGGCCTCATAACCGCTGATCTCGCCGCTAAGCGCACCGTAAATCGGCTGATAGCAGACATGGATCTGATTGCGGGTGATGGCGTGGCGCAGTTCGCTTTCGATTTGGCGGCGGGCTCGCGTGGCCTCGTCCATTTCCGCATCGAAGAAACAGGCCTTTCCGCGGCCGCCGTGTTTGACCCGATAGAGTGCGATATCGGCATTGTTGCAGATCTCGTCGACATCACGTCCGTCGGCCGGGTAAAGGGCGATGCCGAGGCTGACGCCGACGGCGGTGGGGTCGCGCGCCGTATCCATCTCGGCGGCGAATTCGTCGAGGATCGCGGCTGCGAGCTTCTGTGCGGCCGCCGGTTGCTGTCCGGCGGGCTGGATGATGGCAAATTCATCGCCACCGAGACGGGCGATCGTATCGCTTTCATCAGCGACGCGACGGAGAATCGAGGCGACCTTGCGGAGAATTCGGTCGCCCTCGGCATGGCCGAAAATATCGTTGACGCTCTTGAACCGATCGAGATCGATGTAGAAGAGAGCCACCTTGCTGCTCTTTCGTTCGGCCATCTGCAGCGCCTGGCGGATGCGCGTATCGAACAACGACCGGTTGGGAAGATCGGTCAGAACATCGTGGTGGGCGAGATGTTCTATCATCTCTTCGGCCTGCCTGCGCTCCGTCAGATCGCGCACCGCCAGCACGTCACAATTGTGACCGCGATAGACGATCCGGCTCGTATTCACTTCGACGGCGATCTCCTTGCCGCTGCTGGTGCTGAGCAAGGTCTCGCCGGGCCTGTTCTGCCCCTGGATGACGGTCAAGGCAGCGGACGCCGCCTTGCCGGCAAGATCGGCAAGCTTCCAGCCGGAAAGAGCCTGGAAGCGTTCATTGGCATCGATGATCCTGCCATCGCGCAGGATCAGCAATCCTTCCTGTGAGGCATTGGCGAGCCCTCTCAGATCCGTCAGATGGCTTTCGATAAAGACCACCGCGATAGCGGTCAGAATGAGAGCGGTCGCCGCTACCACCACGATCGCCGCCAGCAGACTGGTATCGAGCACCATCGCCGGAACCTCTTTGCCGGGATCCGGCACGAGCGTGATGCTTGCCATCGAAATGAAGTGGAGAGCGCAGATTGCAAGGACGAAGGTGACGGACGAGGTGAGGAGCCGCCTCGGGCCCCTCCACCGGAAGAAGGCGTGGAAGGCAGCGCTCGACAGCAGCGCCCCCGCCAGAACCGCACTCAGCGTCATGTAGGGATCATAGACGATTACCGCCTGTGTCTCGATCGCCTGCATACCGGTCAGGTGCATCGAGGCGATGCCGAGCGCCATCAGGACGCCGCCGCGGATGCGCGAAAACCTGCCGCGGCTCTCCGAAGCGACGACGATCGCCGCCCACGAACCGGCAACCGACAGGAGGAAGGAAAGCGCCGTCAGCCCCAGTTGGTAGCTGATCGGCATGCCGCCGTCATAGGCCAGCATCGCGATGAAGTGCGTTGCCCATACGCCGGTGCCGAAGGCGAAAGCCGAGGCGCCGATCCAGAGCTTGCGGCGCCCGGCATCGCATTCTTGAGCGCGCGAAAGCGGCAGCATTGCTGCCATCGCGCCGACCAGACAAACCGCGGCGGCCGCAAGTACCAGCCGCCAATCATGATCGTCCCGAATACATGTAATGACCGAAAACATCCGTCCCCCCGAACAGCTGAATTCAGTCAGATTATTTAGGTTGTACTAAATAACTGTAAATTGAATTAGAAGCTTCTTCTATATTAACCGGCAATCTTCTTGCACCCCGATCCGGATATGGCCGCGTTCGCGCCGCCCATTTTGCTTTTCCGCCTCGCCTGCCTTCCTCGTTTGGTCTATCGTCCGGCCAAATTTCAAAAAGGAGTCGACAATGGCGGATCTACAACAGGTGCTTGCGCGCGCGGATCACAACCTTTCCTCAAGCCTCGAAAAGCTGTTCGAGCTTCTGCGCATCCAGTCGATTTCCACCGATCCCGTCTACAAGGCCGAATGCCGAAAGGCAGCCGAATGGCTGGTCGCCTATCTCGAAGGCCTTGGCTTTACCGCCTCGGTGCGTGACACTCCGGGCCATCCGATGGTGGTCGCCCACCATGGCGGCGCTTCCGCCGACGCGCCGCATGTGCTTTTCTACGGCCATTATGACGTGCAGCCGGTCGACCCGATCGAGCTCTGGGAAAACGATCCCTTCGAGCCATCGATCAAGGATGTCGGCGATGGCCGCAAGATCCTGACCGGGCGCGGCACCTCCGACGACAAGGGCCAGTTGATGACCTTCGTCGAAGCCTGCCGCGCCTATAAGGAGATCAACGGCGCACTTCCCTGCCGCATCACCATTCTGTTCGAGGGTGAGGAGGAATCGGGCTCACCGTCCTTGAAGCCTTTCCTCGAAGCAAACGCCTCCGAACTCAAGGCCGATTATGCGCTTGTCTGCGATACCGGCATGTGGGACCGCGATACGCCGGCAATCGCCGCGGCACTGCGCGGCCTCGTCGGCGAGGAGGTGGTCGTGACGGCCGCCGACCGCGACCTGCATTCCGGCCTCTTCGGCGGTGCTGCGGCCAATCCGATCCATATTCTCGTCGAGGCGCTTGCCGGCCTGCATGACGAGACGGGCCGCATCACGCTCGACGGTTTCTACGACGGCGTCGAGGAAACGCCCGACAACATCAAGGCGTCATGGGAGACGCTCGGCAAGACGGCCGAGAGCTTCCTCGGTGAAGTCGGCCTTTCCATTCCCTCCGGCGAAAAGGGCCGGTCGGTGCTGGAACTCACCTGGGCAAGGCCGACGGCCGAAGTCAACGGCATCTGGGGCGGATATACCGGCGAAGGCTTCAAGACGGTCATCGCCGCCAAGGCCTCGGCAAAGGTTTCGTTCCGGCTCGTCGGTACCCAGGATCCGGCTGCTATCCGCGAAGCTTTCCGCAGCTATGTCAGGTCGAAAATTCCGGCCGACTGCTCGGTGGAATTCCATCCGCATGGCGGCTCGCCGGCGATTCGTCTCTCCTATGATTCGCCTGTTCTGACCAAGGCGAAGACGGCGCTTTCCGACGAATGGCCGAAACCTGCCATCGTCATCGGCATGGGCGGCTCGATCCCGATCGTCGGCGATTTCCAGAAGATGCTCGGCATGGAATCACTGCTCGTCGGTTTCGGTCTCAGCGACGACCGCATCCATTCGCCGAACGAGAAATACGAGCTTGTTTCCTATCACAAGGGCATCCGCTCCTGGGTGCGTATCCTTCAGGCACTGGCCGGCTGAAGGGCAATGGCGTGCCTGACCAGGAAAACAAAAACAAAAGGCCGGCCGCCCGGCCTTTCGTCATCCGCTCGGCTCGGTGCCAGTTCATCCGTGGTCAAGGAGCAAGCAGGTATTGACGCCAGATTGCAGCCGCAAGGTTAACAGAGCGTTAACGCTTCGAACGCAACCGATTTCCGGGACGAGCATGAGAGCACAAATCTCCCCCGTTCAAGCTACGTTCATCGCGCTCAATCTATAAAGCATTGAAAGACAAGCGAATGATGACGCCCTAACAAATGCCGGCGATCGCTCTATCTTTTGTTCCAGATGGCATATGCCAAGGAAACGCAGCCGAGTGCTGCCTGAAAACACGCCAACGAGGAGTAAGAAGCGTGAAAAACCTGATCGTCAAGATAGCCGGGGCCGCGCTGCTGTTGCTGGCTCCGGCAATCGCGCAGGCCGCCGAGGGTTACTCGACGGCAAACGTCAATATGCGTGCGGGTCCGAGCACCCGGTATCCCGCCGTCGCCGTCATACCCGCCGGATCATCGGTCGAAATTCGCGGCTGCCTTTCCAACGTCAACTGGTGTGACGTCGAGTTCTATGGCGGCCGCGGCTGGGTCTCGGGCCAGTACGTGCAGGCAGTCTACCAGCAACGCCGCGTCTATGTCGGGCCGGAATATTATCGCCCGCTGGGCATTCCAATGGTCACCTTCAGCGTCGGCAATTATTGGGACCGTTACTACCGCCATCGCGATTTCTATCGCGAGCGCGACCGCTGGAGCCGCGGCCCCGACTATTATTACCGCAACCGCGACGGCGATTATTACCGCAACCGCGACGGCGATTATTACCGTGACCGCGATCGCGGTTATTATTCCCGCGACCGCGACTACCGGGAACGCAACCGGGACTGGCGCGACGATGATCGCAGAGAGGAAGTCCGCCGGCCCGAGCGTCGGAAAACCGACACGGATTTCCGTGACCTGCCGCAGTTCAGAGGTGGTAAGGCCGACACCCACAATCGTCCGGATCCAAGGGCTTCGCCTTTCGTCTGCCGTCCGGGCGATCCCGCCTGCGACTGAAACATTGAGGGCGGCAGCGATGCCGCCCTTTCTGCGTCACGGGGTGCTTTTGCGAAAATCGAGCTAAGAAAGAGCCCGGCGCTCCTTGGGGGGATGCACCGGGCCTGATGTCGATCGGCGCGCGTTGAGGGGAGACGGCCGATCAATCGCGGGACGTGAGGGGCTGTCCCGCTTCCCTATAAACAATCGTCGAGCCTATTGGTTCCGCTCGCCGCATAATTCCTTAAACCGGAAATCCTGTTTGCTCGGCCGGCGCAACGCGTCCCTATCTCTCTGGTCATGACCATGCGGCTTCGACAATGCGCCGGGCGCTTGTCGGCCTTTAACACCCCGTTAAATCGCCGCAATTACAGTTCACTCGGATGATCGCGTCGCCCGCTGCATAGTTCCTTAAATCGAAACCAGTTTAAGGAAAAAATTATGCAGCACTTCAAAGTGCTACAGCGTCCTTCGCGCGTCTAAAGACACGCCCGGCGCTGTAATAGGGGCGCCGTTATGCGAAGTGGGCTTCGCGATCGAACAGGGGATGCGACCGGTCCGCGATGGCAGGCAGAGGCAAATCAGGCGACAGAATCGAACCGTCCTTCAGCGGCCGCCCGGCCCGCGAAGATGATGAATTTTCGCTCGACGCCGATGACCGCGTCATCGGAAGTGGATCCGTGCGCCGCGGCGGCTCCAAGCCGCCGCCGCAGCGTGCCGCCCGCCAGCGGCGGCGCGAGCCGCGGGAGCGTGAGGGCGGCGGCCTTTTCGGCTTCTTGCGCCGCGTGGTCTATTGGTGCGTCGTGCTTTTCATCTGGGCCGGCATCGGCATTGCCGGGCTCGTCCTCTACTACGGCTCGCGCATGCCGAGCGCCAGCACATGGGCGATTCCCGAGCGGCCGCCGAACGTCAAGATCACCGCCGTCGACGGCAGCGTCATTGCCAATCGCGGCGCCACCGGCGGCGAGGCGCTGTCGCTGGAAAACATGTCGCCCTATATTCCGGAGGCCGTCATCGCGATCGAGGACCGGCGCTTCTATTCGCATTTCGGCGTCGATCCGCTCGGCCTCGGCCGGGCGATCGTCACCAACTTCACGGCCGGCCACATGGTGCAGGGCGGCTCGACGCTGACCCAGCAGCTTGCCAAGAACCTCTTCCTCTCTCCCGAGAGAACACTGGAGCGCAAGGTGCAGGAGGTTCTGCTCGCGCTGTGGCTGGAGCAGAAATATACCAAGGACCAGATCCTTGCGATGTATCTCAACCGGGTGTTCTTCGGATCGAACGCCTATGGCGTCGAGGCAGCGTCGAGGCGCTATTTCAACAAATCGGCGCGGGATGTGAACCTCGGCGAGGCAGCAGTGCTGGCAGGCCTGCTCAAGGCGCCGTCGCGGCTTTCGCCGGCCCGCGACGCGGAAGCGGCGAATGCGCGCGCCCAGCTCGTGCTCGCGGCCATGCGCGAGCAGGGTTTCATCACCGATTCCGAGGTCAAGACAGCAATGTCGCAGACCCCGGCTTCGGCCAAGAGCTACTGGTCGGGCGCCGGGCATTACGTCGCCGACATGGTCATGGACGAGCTGCCGGGCCTGATCGGCGACGTCAAGGAAGACATCATCGTCGATACGACGATCGACAAATCGCTGGAGAAGAAGGCTGAGCAGTCGCTGGTCGACGTGCTCGACAAGGAGGGCGGCAAGCTCGACGCCTCGCAGGCGGCCCTGGTTTCGATCGACGGCACCGGGGCGATCCGGGCACTCGTCGGCGGCAGAGACTATGCGACGAGCCAGTTCAACCGCGCCGTCAAGGCCAAGCGTCAACCGGGATCTTCGTTCAAGCCCTTCGTCTATACCGCGGCGCTGGAAAAAGGGCTGACGCCTTTTTCGGTGTTCAACGACGCGCCGATCCGCATCGGCGACTGGACGCCGGAGAATTACGAAAAGAAATACAATGGCGAAGTGACGCTGGCGACCGCGCTCGCCAAGTCGCTGAACACGGTGGCCGCGCAGCTGGTGATGTATGACGGGCCGGATCAGGTGATCAAGCTCGCCCACCGGCTCGGGATCGAAAGCGAGCTGCAGCCGAACGCCTCGATTGCGCTCGGGACGTCCGAAGTGTCGTTGATGGAATTGACCGCCTCCTATGCCGCCTTCATGAACGGCGGCTACAAGGCGACGCCGCACGTCATCCGCCGGGTGACGACCGCCGAGGGCAAGGTTCTCTACGAAAATACTTATGACAGTCCGCCGCGCGTGCTTTCCGAGCAGATCGCCGCGCAAATGGATACGATGATGATGGGCGTCATCGAGAACGGCACCGGCAAGAGTGCTAAGATTCCCGGCTGGCAGGCGGCGGGCAAGACCGGCACGACGCAGAATTCGCGCGACGCGCTGTTCGTCGGCTTCACCAGCAATCTCACGACAGGCGTCTGGTTCGGCAATGACGACGGCAAACCAATGAAAAAGGTGACCGGCGGCGGTCTTCCTGCCAAGGCCTGGAAGGAATTCATGATCGCCGCCCACAAGGGTCTTTCGCCGGCACCGCTCTTCGGCAACGGCCAGCTGATCGACAATCCGAACAGCGGTCAGCCGATGGCGCAGGCAACGCCCGACGGCGGGCAGCCGGTCACGGCCGAAGTGCCGCCGCCAACGACGATCGGCGGCATCATTTCCGGCGTCTTCGGCGGCGGCGAGAATGCCGAGCGTTATCCGCAGGCGCCTGTCCGGCAACCGCGGGCAAGCCCCGGAAACGGCCCTGTTCCTCCTGCAGACGTTGCCGAAGGCGGCGGTTCAAGCTACGACGGCATCGTGCCGCCCGGCGATGTCGGTGGGCCGCAGACGACCTCGTCGGTGCAGCCTCGGCGCACGACTCTGCTCGATCTGATCATGGGTCAATGAGATTCCGTGCTGCATGCCCGGCGCAGGCCACATTTCCTAGAAATCGCACGCTTCCGGGGGATCGGGCGGCCTCTTTCCCGGCTGCTGCGAAAATTGAAGGCAACACATTCGTTTTGCTGGATTCCGGGCTATTTCCCGCCTTGCAGTCCAGAAAACCGCTCCTTATATACGCCGCATCACCGCAATCACGATTGCGTAATCTCAAATAGACCCATCCCGTAAGGGGCTGTCAGGGAAATGCCTTCTGGGGGTTCCGACAGCTTGCTTCAAGGAGAGAATGACATGGCAAAAGTAATTGGTATCGACCTTGGAACGACGAATTCCTGCGTCGCAGTCATGGACGGCAAGGACGCAAAGGTCATCGAGAATGCGGAAGGTGCGCGCACGACCCCTTCCATGGTGGCCTTTTCCGACGATGGCGAGCGCCTCGTCGGCCAGCCGGCCAAGCGCCAGGCGGTCACCAACCCGACGAACACGCTCTTTGCGGTCAAGCGCCTGATCGGCCGCCGCTACGAAGACCCGACCGTCGAGAAGGACAAGCATCTCGTTCCCTTCAGCATCGTCAAGGGCGACAATGGCGACGCCTGGGTCGAAGCCAATGGCAAGGGCTACTCGCCCGCACAGATTTCCGCGATGATCCTTCAGAAGATGAAGGAAACCGCCGAATCCTATCTCGGTGAAAAGGTCGAGAAAGCCGTCATCACTGTTCCCGCCTACTTCAACGACGCGCAGCGCCAGGCAACCAAGGATGCCGGCAGGATCGCCGGTCTCGAAGTGCTGCGCATCATCAACGAGCCGACTGCTGCCGCTCTCGCCTACGGCCTCGACAAGAAGGACGGCAAGACGATCGCCGTCTACGACCTTGGCGGCGGCACCTTCGATATTTCGATCCTCGAGATCGGCGACGGCGTCTTCGAAGTGAAGTCCACCAACGGCGATACCTTCCTCGGCGGTGAAGACTTCGACATGCGCCTCGTCGAATATCTCGTTGCCGAATTCAAGAAGGACAACGGCATCGACCTGAAGAACGACAAGCTTGCCCTGCAGCGCCTCAAGGAAGCTGCCGAAAAGGCGAAGATCGAACTGTCGTCCTCGCAGCAGACCGAAATCAACCTGCCGTTCATCACGGCTGACGCCTCCGGTCCGAAGCACCTGACGCTGAAGCTGACCCGCGCCAAGCTCGAGAGCCTGGTCGACGATCTCGTCCAGCGCACGATCGCTCCGTGCAAAGCGGCTCTCAAGGATGCCGGCGTCACCGCTGCCGAAATCGACGAAGTGGTCCTCGTCGGCGGCATGAGCCGCATGCCGAAGGTGCAGGAAGTCGTCAAGCAGCTGTTCGGCAAGGAGCCGCACAAGGGCGTCAATCCGGATGAAGTGGTTGCGCTCGGCGCCGCCATCCAGGCCGGCGTTCTGCAGGGCGACGTCAAGGACGTCCTGCTGCTCGACGTCACCCCGTTGTCGCTCGGCATTGAGACACTCGGCGGCGTCTTCACCCGTCTGATCGAACGCAACACGACAATCCCGACTAAGAAGAGCCAGACCTTCTCGACCGCCGAAGACAACCAGCAGGCCGTCACCATCCGCGTTTCGCAGGGCGAACGCGAAATGGCTGCCGACAACAAGCTGCTCGGCCAGTTCGACCTCGTCGGCCTGCCGCCGTCGCCGCGCGGCGTGCCGCAGATCGAAGTCACCTTTGACATCGACGCCAACGGCATCGTGCAGGTTTCGGCCAAGGACAAGGGCACCGGCAAGGAACAGCAGATCCGCATCCAGGCTTCCGGCGGCCTCTCCGACGCCGACATCGAAAAGATGGTGAAGGATGCCGAATCCCACGCTGCCGAAGACAAGAAGCGCCGCGAGACCGTGGAAGCCAAGAACCAGGCCGAGAGCCTGATCCACTCCACGGAAAAGTCGCTGAAGGATTACGGCGACAAGGTCTCCGAAGCCGACCGCACCGCCATCTCGGATGCGATCGCCGCGCTGAAGTCCTCGACCGAGGCAACCGAAGCCGACGCCGAAGACATCAAGGCCAAGACCCAGACGCTGATGGAAGTTTCCATGAAGCTCGGCCAGGCGATCTATGAAGCACAGCAGGCCGAAGGCGGCGCTGCTCCCGATACCTCCGCGGAAGGCGGCGACAATGTCGTCGACGCCGACTACGAGGAAATCAAGGACGACGACCGCAAGAAGTCCGCGTAATCCGCGGCGGCGTGGTTATGCTTCAACACCTGATCCGGCTGCTCACCATGGCAGCCGGAAATCCATTTCCGGGGTTTAATCCTTAATGGCAAAAGCGGACTTTTACGAAACTCTGGGTGTAGCCAAATCGGCGGACGAGAAAGAGCTGAAGAGCGCCTTCCGAAAGCTGGCGATGAAATATCATCCGGACAAGAACCCGGATGACAAGGAAGCCGAACGGAAGTTCAAGGAAATCAACGAAGCCTATGAAATGCTCAAGGACCCGCAGAAGCGGGCAGCCTATGATCGTTATGGCCACGCAGCCTTTGAGCATGGCGGCATGGGCGGCGGTGGCGGCGGCTTTGCCGGCGGCGGCTTCTCCGACATCTTCGAGGATATTTTCGGCGAGATGATGGGCGGCGGACGGGCGCGCCAGCGCTCGTCGGGAGGCCGCGAACGCGGCGCCGATCTTCGCTACAATATGGAAATAACGCTGGAAGAGGCTTTCTCGGGCAAGACGGCGCAGATCCGCGTTCCCACCTCCGTCACCTGCGACGTCTGTTCGGGTTCAGGCGCCAAGCCCGGCACGCAACCGAAGAACTGCGGCACCTGCCAGGGCACGGGCCGCGTGCGCGCGGCGCAGGGTTTCTTCTCGATCGAGCGGACCTGCCCGACCTGCCACGGCCGTGGCCAGATCATTCCCGATCCGTGTCCGAAGTGCCACGGCCAGGGCCGGGTGACGGAAGAGCGGTCACTCTCGGTCAATATTCCCGCCGGCATCGAGGACGGCACGCGCATCCGCCTACAGGGCGAGGGCGAAGCCGGGGCTCGCGGCGGACCGGCCGGCGATCTTTATATCTTCCTGTCGGTGAAGCCGCATGAATTCTACCAGCGTGACGGAGCCGACCTCTATTGCGCCGTGCCGATCTCGATGACGACGGCTGCTCTCGGCGGAACCTTCGACGTAGCGACACTCGACGGCACCAAATCGCGGGTGAGCGTGCCTGAGGGCACGCAGGCCGGCAAACAGTTCCGTCTCAAGGGCAAGGGCATGCCGGTGCTGCGTTCGGCGCAGACGGGCGACCTTTATATCCAGATCCAGATCGAGACACCGCAAAAGCTCACCAAGCGTCAGCGCGAACTGCTGCAGGAATTCGAGCAGATTTCTTCCAAGGAGAACAATCCGGAGTCGACGGGTTTCTTTGCCCGGATGAAGGAATTCTTCGAAGGCTGAGCCGTCGATCGATAGGCAATCGCGAAAGCCGGGGACGGAAACGTCTCCGGCTTTTTTTGCACCCGCAAATCCTGATTTGGGACATGGGCAGTTCCTGCCAGGCGATCTGTTCCAGATCTGCCGCGCAATCTGTTCCAGATCGACACGGTGCCCACTCGGAACAGGAACTTGCGTTAACGCAGCCCGATGATGCCGCTTGCAAGTTTTTAAAATGACTCCAATCTCTGCTGTCAGCGCATGACCCAGGAGCTCGGAATCGATGTCAGGGGGTGATGCGCAGTTTCAGAGCGACAGAGCGTTTCCCGCGCGTCCAATTGGACGCAGGCGCTCTAACGGGGACCACGAAGCAAGAGTATCCATCATGGCGCCAGCCTTTTCCTCTCAGTCCGAAGATGTCGACGTTCTCGCCGGCGCCATTTACACATGGTGTGCCGAGCGCAATATCAAGCTTCGCAGCCAGCAGGGCCTTTCCATCGCCAGTATCGCGATCGACCTCTACCACGCCGGCCACCAGACGCAGGACGACCTGCTAACGGCGTTGCATGGGTGCGAGATTCACTGATTCACCAACGCGTCGCGAAATGCGTCTACCGCTGGGGACAGGCAGCCCCCCCGACATGGCTCGGAGGTCATCCCTGTCTGGAGAAGTCTTGCTTCTCCCGAAGGTCAGCTAACCGCTTCAGCGGAGTCAGGCGGCGCTATCGACCGCTTCGCCGCTCATCAGTGTAAGGATTGTCTTGACCGCTTCCTTGCCTGCCGCCGAATTCAGCTTGTCGTAGCTCAGCGCAAGGGCATAGGCATCAGGGCTGAGTTCGATACGGCCGCCGAATTCCGATATATCGGTCCCCTCGAAGAGGGCGGCGATCTCGACGCCGAGAAAAACCGCGATCTGATGCAGCTTGCTGGCTGAAACCCGGTTCGTTCCCTTTTCATATTTCTGGATCTGCTGGAAAGTCAGTCCGAGTGCTTCACCGAGCTCGAGCTGGGAAACACGACGAATGGCGCGAAGCTGTCTGATGTTGCGACCAACGATGATATCGACCGGATCTGGCACTTCACCACTCTCTTATACATGAACCTTTTGTTCACCATATCGTTTTCCCGAGATAAGGCAATCCTGTAGTTGCAAAATTCAACCGGCTTTTTGCAGGCGTCACGTTACGTCAGCAAACGCCGAGAAATGCCGCAGAAGCCCTGTCATCCAGGTGATCGGAGCGCGACGACGACGGCTGTCGTCGGTAAGGACGGCCAATCTCGACGCCTCGGATTCGGTTGTATTTTTCGCGGGTTCGAGAAAACCGTACCGAAAAGTTCCGGAATTGACCGTGTTTACGATGCTCCCCGTCAAGCGGGCGCGATCCGCGCGCGAAGCTGCGCGCTTGCCATCTGCGCCGCTTCGGCTTAGCTGTCACGCTTCACGGACCCGGATACGCAATGCCGCATAAGGTTTCTCTCTCCCGTCTGAAGCTGACGGACTTCCGCAATTATGCGGCCGCGAGCCTTAGCCTCGATGGTCGGCACGCCGTGCTGACCGGAGACAATGGCGCCGGCAAGACCAATCTCATGGAGGCGGTCTCGCTGCTTTCGCCCGGCCGCGGCCTGCGCCGAGCCGCCTATGGCGACATTACCCGCGTCGGCGCGGCCGGCGGCTTTTCGATCTTCGCGGCGCTGGATGGCATGGAGGGCGAGGTCGAGATCGGAACCGGCATAGAAGCGGGTGAGGAGACCACAGCCCGCCGGCTTCGCATCAACGGCACCCCGGCAAAAACCGCCGACGAGTTGACCGATCACCTGCGTCTTCTCTGGCTGACACCGGCGATGGACGGGCTCTTCACCGGCGCCTCCTCCGACCGCCGGCGCTTTCTCGACCGGCTGGTGCTGTCGCTCGATCCGGCCCACGGCCGCCGCGCCAGCGATTTCGAGCGTGCCATGCGCAGCCGCAACAAACTGCTGGACGAGAGCCGCTTCGACCCTTCCTGGCTTGCGGGTATCGAAGAACAGATGGCAAGCCTCGGTATTGCCATGGCGCTCGCCCGCCAGGAAATGCTCGGCCTTTTGAGCCGGCTGATCGAGGAAACACTGGAGAGCTCGCCTTTCCCCTCGGCCTCACTGCAGCTCTCGGGCTTCATGGACGGCCAGTTCTCGCGCCCATCGGTCGACCTCGAGGACGACTACGCGGAAATGCTGGCCGAGAGCCGCTACCGCGATGCCGGCGCGGGGCGCACGCTGGAGGGACCGCACCGGGCTGACCTCATCGTCCACCACCGCGAAAAGGCGATGGAGGCGGCGCGTTGTTCCACCGGCGAGCAGAAAGCGCTGCTTGTCGGCCTGGTGCTTGCCCATGCACGACTCGTCGGCAATCTTACCGCCCATGCGCCGATCCTGCTGCTCGACGAAATCGCCGCGCATCTCGACGAGAACAGGCGCGCCGCGTTGTTCGACCTCATCGACGGACTGGGCGGTCAGGCCTTCATGACCGGAACGGATCGGGGAATGTTCTCGGCCCTCGGCGACAGGGCGCAGTTCTTTACGGTTGCGGACGGAAGGGTGTTCGGATGAGGGAGACAGCTTTTCCCGATGTCGCTTTTCCCGATGTCGGGGGCCATGCTACCATCGCCGCCATGGAACCTCTCAGCCCCGATGAAATCGCCCGGTATCAACGCCATATCCTGCTCCCCGAAATCGGCGGCGCAGGCCAGCAGAAACTCAAGGCCGCCCGCGTGCTGGTGATCGGCGCCGGCGGGCTCGGTGCGCCGATTCTGCAATATCTCGCCGCCGCCGGTATCGGCACGCTCGGCATCGTCGACGACGACCGGGTGTCGCTGTCCAATCTGCAGCGCCAGGTGATCCATGATTCCGGCACGATCGGCGAGCGGAAAACCGAAAGCGCCGCCTTGGCCATTGCCAGGCTCAACCCGCATGTGCGGCTCATCCGCTTCGAGGAACGCTTTTCTCGCGAGACTGCCCGGCGTCAATTGTCCGGCTTCGATCTCCTGATCGACGGCTCCGACAATTTCGATACGCGTTATGCCGCGGCCGATGCGGCGGAGGAAGCACGTATCCCACTCGTCACCGGAGCCGTCGGTCGTTTCGACGGTTCGCTGACGGTGCTAAAACCTTACGCGACGGCCGAGGACGGAGCGCCCAACCCAGGCTACCGCGACCTGTTTCCCGAGGCGCCACCGGCGGGCCTGATCCCCAGCTGCGCCGAAGCCGGTGTCATCGGCGCGCTCACCGGCGTCATCGGCACGATGATGGCGATGGAGGCGATCAAGCTCGTCACCGGCGCCGGCGAGCCGCTGATCGGGCGGCTGCTGCTTTACGACGCACTCTCGGCCCGGTTCGAAACCGTGCGCTACAAGCGCCGCCGCGCAAGGCAGGCCGGATGACGATTATCCGCCTTGATCGGAGCTTCACGCGCTGGGACGAGCTGCTCGCCCTCATCCTCACGGCCTTCGCTTCGATGAACGGGAGGATCGATCCGCCGTCCTCGGCGCTCAGTCTGACGGCGGAGGCGCTGGCAGCAAAGGCTGAGGCCGAGATCGGCCATGTCGTCATCGACGATGGCAAACTGACCGGCTGCCTGTTTCTGCGGCCGGAGGCCGATTGTCTCTATGTCGGCAAGCTCGCCGTTCTGCCGGCAGCGCAAGGCAAGGGCCTCGGCAGGCGTTTGCTCGCAGTTGCCGAGGAGACGGCTGCAGAACTCGGCTTTGCCGCTTTGCGGCTGGAGACACGCATCGAGCTCACCGACAATCACGCCGTCTTTGCCGCCTGGGGATTTTCCAGAAGCGCCGAAAAGGCCCATCCTGGTTTTGCCAGGACGACCTTCGTCGAGATGCGGAAGATCCTTACTCGCTGACGCGCATCGACCGAATCCGCTCCCCGAATTAGCTCACCGGCCCGGCAGCACCCGGTTCGGCGGTCTGTGGCCGTCGATGAAGGTGCGGATATTGATGATGACCTTGTCGCCCATGTCGATCCGGCCTTCGATCGTCGCCGAACTCATATGCGGCAGCAGCACGACCTTGCCCTCATTGGCGAGCTTGACGAGCTTCGGATTGACGGCCGGCTCGTTCTCGAACACGTCGAGGCCGGCGCCGGCGATCTTGCCCTCCCTCAGGCATTTGATCAGCTGGGCTTCATCGACGACGTCACCGCGCGCTGTATTGACGAGATAGGCGGTGGGCTGCAGCAGCGCCAGGCGGCGCGCCGAAATCAGGTGAAAGGTTGCCGGTGTCGAGGGGCAGTTGATCGAGACGATGTCGACACGGGCCAGCATCTGGTCGAGGCTTTCCCAATAGGTTGCCTCCAACTCGTCCTCGACGGCTGGATTGACGCGCTTGCGATTGTGATAGTGGATCGAAAGACCAAAAGCCTTGGCGCGGCGGGCCACCGCCGTGCCGATACGCCCCATGCCGACGATGCCGATGCGCTTTCCGTGAATGCGCCGGCCGAGCATCCAGGTGGGAGACCAGCCGGCCCACTCGCCCGGCTTGTCGGTCAGGATCCGCGCCCCTTCGCCGAGCCGCCTCGGAACCGCGAGAATCAGCGCCATTGTCATATCGGCGGTGTCCTCGGTCAGGACGTTCGGCGTGTTGGTGACGGTGATGCCCTTGCGCGCCGCCGCCTCGACGTCGATGTGGTCGGTGCCGTTGGAGAAGCTGGCAATAAGCTTCATCTGCGGCCCCGCCTCTTCGATCAGGGCCGCATCGATGCGATCGGTGACCGTCGGCACCAGCACGTCGGCAGTCCGGACAGCGGCGATAAGCTCGGGAACGGAGCGCGGCGCGTCATCGATGTTCAGCTCGGCATCGAACAGCTCCCGCATTCGGGTTTCGACGGCATCCGGCAGCTTGCGGGTGATATAGACCTTCGGTTTTTTCTTCGCTGTCATGGCTGCCTGCGGTGCCTTGTTCAGAGGTCTTTAACCAAGAGGGGTGATAATTTTCCCGTTCCGGGCAATTTCTACCAGACCCGCACGCGAAGACAAACAAAACTCGTGGTGCAGCCGGGGAATGTCAAAGCCCGGACCGCGTGCAGGCCGGGCTTGCCCGCGAATTCGAGCAAACGGAAGCCTCCATGCGCAGCAAAGTCCTGAAGTCCTGCCTCGCCCTCGCGATCGCTCTGGCCGCATCCATGGGAACCTTAGAATTTGCTCATGCGCAGGCGGCCAAAGGGCCGAGCGGCCTGCCGTTGCCGCGCTTCGTCACATTGAAATCGAAGCGCGTCAACCTGCGCATCGGCCCCGGAACGGATTTCGCCGTATCGTGGATGTATCTGAAATCCGGCCTGCCGGTGGAAATCATCCAGGAATACGACAATTGGCGCCGCATCCGCGATGCCGACGGCACTGAAGGCTGGGTCAATCAGTCGCTGCTGTCAGGCCAGCGCGCGGCGATCGCCGCACCCTGGATGAAGGCGAAGGGCAAGGGCGTCTATGTCAACCTGCGCCGCGAGGCGCAGCCCTCCGCCTCGATCGTCGCCAAGCTGGAACCCGGCGTGATGCTGACGATCGGCGAATGCAACGGCGATTGGTGCCACGCAGAAACCGACGGCGCCGCAGGCTGGGTGGCGCAGTCGGAAATCTGGGGCGCCTATCCCGGCGAGGCCTTCAAATAAGCCCCGCCTGTTTGGCGGCGTCGGAAAGCGAGGTCATCGGGCGTGGGCCGATCTGCTGAATGACAATGCCGGCGGCGAGACAACCGAGCTTGCCGCAATCCTCCAGGGACCTTCCCCGCGTGTAGCCATAGAGGAAGCCGGAGGCAAACAGGTCGCCGGCGCCCGTTGTGTCAACAACTTCCCGAATCCTGATCGCATCGACGTAATAACGCTCGCGGCCCTTCAGGATGACGGCGCCGTTCTCGCTCATCGTCACGGCGGCGATCTTGCAGTCCGCGGCGATCCTGTTCAGCGCCTCTTCGAAATCGTCGGTCTGGTAAAGCGACAGCGCCTCCTGGCGATTGGCAAAGACGATATCGACCTTGCCGGAGCGCATCAGATCGAGGAACTCGCCGCGATATCGGTCGACGCAGAAACTGTCGGACAGTGTCATCGACATTTCCCGGCCGTGTTGATGGGCGATGCGGGCGCAATCGAGAATCGCCTCCTTGGCGCGCGGCGGATCCCACAGATAACCCTCGAAATAGGTGACCTTGGCATTGGCGACGACATCGGCCTCGACATCCTCAGGACCGAGTTCGACGCAGGCGCCGAGATAGGTATTCATCGAACGCTCGCCATCCTCGGTGACAAAGATCATCGAACGCGCCGTCGGCGGGAAGGTGCCCTTCGGCTTCGTCTGATAGTGGACGCCCTGGGCGCGGATGTCGTGGGTAAAGATGTCTCCGAGCTGATCTGCGGCGACATTGCCGAAATAGGCGGCCTTACCGCCGAGGTTGGCAACGCCCGCCGCCGTGTTGCCGGCGCTGCCGCCGGAGGCTTCCAGTGCCGGTCCCATGCGCGAATACAAGAGTTCGGCGCGTTCGGCGTCGATGAGGTTCATCGCCGCCTTCGTGATCTGGTTGTCAATGAGGAACTGGTCGTTGCAACGGGCGATGATATCCACGATTGCGTTGCCGACCGTCAGAACATCGAATCTTGTCATGAAATGGGGGGTCCCGGATTTGTGATAGCCGGGGTTCGGTCTTAGCGAAATTTCTGCGGTTTGGAAGGACAAATGGTGAATGGCGCATCTATTTCTTCGCAAAAGTGCCGCTTATTCGTCACGCCGCTGTCATCTTCGAAATCTACAAAAACTCGCAGGAAAACCGGCATGAGCAGCTTTCAGTTGCGGCCGGGCGCCCGAGGGATGATCCCTTCGATCTTACCGGCGCGATGCTGACCACGGATGAACTGGCAGCTTCGTGATCGGGATATCCGGCAGGGCCGGAGCGGAAAAGCGGGCTGTGCCCGCTTTTTTTGCTTTGCGGAGAGCCGAGCGCCGGAGCGGGCGGCGCTTGCCTTTTCAATTCGAACCTTTTGCTGCCAGAGCGCCGTGCATCCGTTCGGATGCAAAGGACGCTCTCACTCTTTAAATCTACGCATCGGACTTACCGAAAATCGATTCCGATTTTCGGGCCGATGCTGTAGAAGTCGGATACTCCCCTCCCCCGCAGAGCATCCTGCCTCATGTCAGCCATCATTCTCGACGTCCTCCCCATCTTCATCCTGATCCTCATCGGCTGGGTGATCGTTCGCAGCGGCCTGATGACGTCGAATGTCGGCGACGCGCTCAGCGAATTCGTCTTCAAGATCGCCGTGCCGCTGCTGCTCTTCCGCACCATCGCCGAAGCGGATTTCCACGGCGCCTCGCCTTTCCGGCTCTGGATCGTCTATTTCTCCGGCGTCGCCATCACCTGGACGGCCGGGCATATCGCCGCCACGCGGCTTTTCGGCCGCGACGAACGGATCGGCGTTCTCGCCGGGGTGTCCTCAGCCTTCGCCAACAACGTCTTCATCGGGCTGCCGCTCGTTCAGCGGACCATCGGCGACGAAGGGCTGGTGGCGTTGTCGATCCTCCTTGCCGTGCATCTGCCTGTCATGATGGTCGCTGGCACAGTGCTGATGGAGCATGCGGAGCGCAAGATCGCCGGCAAAAGCGACCGCAGCATGATGTTCGTGCTTCGCCAGATCGCCATCAATCTCATACGCAATCCGCTGGTGATCGGGCTTGCGGCGGGCATGGCCATGCACCTTTCCGGCCTTACCATGACTGCAACGCTGGCGACGGTCGTCAATCAGATTGCCGGCATTGCCGGTCCGGCAGCGCTGATCTCGCTCGGGATGGCGCTGGAGAGATACGGCGTCTCCGGCAATTTTGGTATTGCCAGCGTCACCTCGAGCTTAAAGCTGCTGCTGCTGCCCGGTTGCGTCTGGGCGGCGAGCCATCTCCTCGGCCTCAACCCTGCATGGACGGCAGCGATCGTGCTGACCTCGTCGGTGCCGACAGGCGTCAACGCCTGGCTGATCGCCAACCGGTTCGGCGTCGGTCACAGCCTCGCCGCCTCGACGATCACGGTGACAACGGCTCTCGGCGCCATCACGGTCTCGCTCTGGGCCTATTTCCTCGGCGCCTGAGCATGTCACCCAAAATGCGCGGCGGTCTTGTCATAACGACGCGCGCAAAAACTCGCTCTTCGCGCAGCAAAAAGCCCGGCGCGCGGGCCGGGCTTTGAAAATCAGGCGATCATCCCGCCGTTCACTGCGTGGCCGTTTTCGGATCCGGCAGCGGCACCGGCGAATCAGCGAGCGTGTGCAGGTAGAGGATGACGTTGGCGCGATCCTGATCCTTCGCCAGACCGGCGAAGCCCATTGCGGTGCCGGGAACATCCTTCTTCGGCGCCAGCAGGAACTTGTTGAGGTTCTCGAAAGTCCACTTCTCGCTGCTACCCTTGGAGAAATCCTTCATCGCAGCGGAATAAGCGAAGCCTTCATGCGAGGCGATCGGGCGATCTACGACACCAAAGAGGTTCGGACCGACCTTGTTCGGTCCGCCTTTGGTGCCGTCATGACAGGCCTGACACTTCTTGAAGACCGCTTCACCGGCCTTGGCATCTGCAGAAGCGAGCAACTGCGCGATCGGAACGGCAGCGGCCGGCGCAGCTTCGCCACCGGCGGCCGGCGCCTCTTCGGCAACGATCGCGAAACCTTCCTTCTCCGGCGCTTCGGAATGGAAGATCCCCTCGGACGCGATGGAGACCGACATCAGAACGAAAATCGTTCCGAGCAGCGCCCCCACGGCCGTATTGACGTATGAATTCATCTGCAATGCTCCCCTTGCAGCCGGCAGACAAGAACCGGACCATCTTGAAATCGCGCGGAACCTATGTCTTTTGACTGTTCGTTGCAACTGTCTAAATGGTCTTATGCGTGAGACTTTTTGACACTTTTCAGCCCGGAATAGAAGGCCCGAACAATGCGTGATTCAAATTTCGACGACGTGCTCGTATTGATTCCGGCACGGATGGCCTCCACCCGGCTTCCGGGCAAGCCGCTCGCCGATATTTGCGGACTGCCGATGGTCGTGCAGGTGGCGATGCGCGCAAGAGAAGCCGAAATCGGCCGGGTCGTCGTCGCCGTCGACGATCCGCAGGTGTTCGATACGGTGGCCGCCGCCGGCTTCGAAGTTGTCATGACCAGCAAGGATCATCAATCCGGCTCGGACCGCATCTTCGAGGCGTTGACGAAGGTCGATCCGGACGGCAAGGCGAAGTTCATCGTCAACGTCCAGGGCGACCTGCCGACGATCGAGCCGGAAACAGTGCGGGCGGCCTTGCGCCCCCTCGAGAACGAGGCGGTCGATATCGGCACGCTGACCATCGAAATCGATAATGAGGAGGACAAGACCGCGCCGCACATCGTCAAGGTCATCGGTTCGCCGATTTCCGACACCCGCCTGCGCGGCCTCTACTTCACTCGCGCCACGGCGCCCTACGGCAAGGGGCCGCTCTACCATCATATCGGCCTCTATGCCTATCGGCGCGCGGCGCTCGAACGGTTCGTGTCGCTCGGCCCGTCGACGCTTGAAAAGCGCGAGTCGCTGGAGCAGCTGCGGGCACTGGAGGCCGGCATGCGCATCGATGCCGAGATCGTTGACACGGTTCCGCTCGGTGTCGATACTCCCGCCGACCTCGAAAAAGCGCGGCGCATCCTCTCTGCACGGCAGAACTGACAGGACGATCATGAACATCAAGACCAACAGGATCGCCTTCCAGGGCGAATTCGGCGCCAATTCCGACATGGCCTGCCGCGACATGTTTCCGACCATGGAGCCGCTGCCCTGCCAGACTTTCGAGGATGCCTTCACGGCCGTCGACAATGGCGACGCCGATATCGCAATGATCCCGATCGAGAACACCATTGCCGGACGCGTTGCCGATATCCATCATCTGCTGCCGGAATCGCGGCTGCATATCATCGGCGAATATTTCATGCCGATCCGCTTCCAGCTGATGGTGCTGCCCGGGGTCACCCAGGACGAGATCCGCACGGTGCACAGCCATATCCACGCACTCGGCCAATGCCGCAAGATCGTGCGCGCTCACGGCTGGAAGCCTGTCATCGCCGGCGATACGGCGGGGGCGGCTAAACTCGTCAAGGAAACCGGCGATCGCTCGATGGCGGCACTCGCGCCGCGCCTTGCCGCCGATCTCTATGGGCTGGAGATCGTCGCCGAGAACGTCGAGGATACCGAAAACAACGTTACCCGTTTCGTCATCCTGTCCCGCGATGAGGAATGGGCGCAACGCAGTTCGGCCGAGGAAAAGGTCGTCACCACCTTCGTCTTCAACGTTCGCAACATTCCGGCCGCGCTCTACAAGGCGCTCGGCGGATTTGCCACGAACAATATCAACATGACGAAGCTCGAAAGCTATCAGCTCGGCGGAAAATTCGTGGCGACGCAATTCTACGCCGATATCGAGGGCCATCCGAACGATCCGAACGTTCGCCGGGCATTGGAGGAGCTGCGTTTCTTCTCCGAAAAGGTGCGCATCCTCGGCGTCTACAAGGGGCATGTGATGCGAGGTCTGCTTTAACAGGCCTCGCGCTCTCTCATTATTTATCCGGCTCGCAGACGCGCAGCCGATGCCCGTCCGGGTCGAGCACCACGAAGGTCGGGCCGAAATCGAGTTCGGTCAGTTCCTGGGCAATCGGCAGGCCGCGCTGACGCCAGTCATCATATTGCCTGGCGACGGCATTTTCTCCCGCCACCATGAAGGCCACTTCGCCTCGATTGCCGATGGCGGAAGGCTGCGGCTCGACCTTGCTGCGCCGCCAGAGACCAAGGGTGAAGCCGCCATCGAGCGGGAAGGCGACGAAATTCGGCGCTTCGACGGCCGGCTCGCGGTTCAGGAGGTTCCGGTAGAAGCTGGCGCTTTCGGCAGGATCCTTGACATAGAGGATTATCAGATTGGGGCTGGTCATTTCGATTCTCCCGTTGCTGTAAGTTGGGTCATGCGAGATGTCCTGCTGCCAATTTGTGGCAGCAGGAAACGAAAGGCGCCGCGAAAGCAACGCCCCGTTCTCGTCAAGTGGATGAGCTGGACAATCAGATATTTAGAGCGGGAACCGGTCCTGGAGGCGCGGGTTGCGCCCATCCATGAAACCGAGGTCGCGCCTGCGGGAATCCGGCATGGCTTCGACATCGAGTTTCGAGCGGCTTGCCTCGGGGATCCGGAAAAGGCTCATAGCCAGGCGCAGCAGGCCGGAGCGTGCCGACTGCCGGACGTCGGCAAAAGTTTCGGCCGAAATGATATCTGCAAAACTATCGGAGGCGAAGCGATCGCCGGCCTGTTGAATGATTGGAGGCGTTACCATGATCAGTACTCCTTCCCAAGCGCATCGGCACGATGCGCAAAACCTGGATGTCACAGCCTCCTGCGTGTCCGAAGACGCGCGGCGCTGTAGTGAAGTGAGGCTGATAATAACTCTCCCTGCTGACAGTTTATGGCAGCAGCGTTCAGGTCTCCAGCGGCACGTCCTGCGTCTCGCGCCATTCCTTTAGGAGCACCGTGCGGCGACGGGGATAACGCATCTCATGGACCGCCATGTCGATGATGCGATCGGTGCGGAAATGGCGAAAATCCTGGCGCAGTTCGCACCAGGCCATGATGATGCGCACATGCTCGAAATAGCCGAGCGCGAAGGGCCAGACACGGCGGCGGGAGATACGGCCCTGCTCGTCGCCGTAATGCAGTTCGAGCACGCGCTCCAGGCGGATCGCCTTGCGGATAGCCGAAACATCAGCCCTGTCCTCGTCCTGGCGTTTGCGACCAACGAACAGTGTCGCCGAATCGACCGTTTCACGCATGTCGGCCGGCAGCACGGCGACGATCTTGGCGAGCGCATCGGCGCCGGCGCCCGCAAGGCGCGGCTCGGCGGCGCGGGCCACCCAGCGCGAACCGAGCACCAAGGCTTCCAGCTCTTCTTCGGAAAACATCATCGGCGGCAACATGAAGCCGGGCTTCAGCACATAACCGATGCCCGCTTCGCCTTCGATCATCGCCCCCTGGGCCTGCAGGCTGGCAATATCGCGATAGAGCGTGCGCAGGCTGACGCCGGTTTCCTGGGCAAGAACAGTTCCGGTCACCGGCCGCCGATAACGCCGGAGCGTCTGGAGCAGCGTCAGCAGCCGTTCCGAGCGGGCGACCGGCATCGTGTTACCGCTTCCACTCCGCCCAGTCGCGCATCAGGCGGTGGGCGATCGCCCCTTTCGGTGGAGAGGCCTTGCCCGTTGCACTCGGGCGTTCCAGCATCTCGATTGTTTCCTCGCGGGTGAACCAGCGGCAATCCTCGAGTTCCGTCTCGTCGCGTGTAATTTCGGTGGATTTGGCCTCGGCGTAACAGCCGATCATCAGCGAATGCGGCATCGGCCAGGGCTGCGAGGCGTGATAGCGGATGCGGCCGGTGCGGATGCCCGATTCCTCCAACGTTTCCCGGCGCACGGCATTCTCGATGGTTTCGCCGGGTTCGACGAAGCCGGCAAGGCAGGAATACATGCCGGGCGCAAAATGCGGGCTGCGGCCGAGCAGGCAAAGGTCGCGCGTCTCGTCGATCGTCAGCATGATGACGACGGGGTCGGTACGAGGGAAGATCATGTGTTCGCAGGCGGCGCAGACGCGCTTGTAGCCGCCGATATGAATCTCCATCGCCGCGCCGCAGCGGCCGCAGAAGCGGTTGTCGCCATTCCAGCGGATGAGGCTTGCGGCCTGGGCGAATTCGCCGAGCAAGACTTCGTCGATCAGCATCTCGCGAAACAGCGTGCGGCCGTCGGCCGGCTTGTATTGGCTGGCAAGGTCCTCGACGTCGATGCCGACGGGAACGGCAAGGCGCGGCTCGCCTGATTTGCGGTAGCCGAGCAGCACAGTCTCGTCCCAATTCGGCTGCAATTCCTGCAGTTCGTAACGGGCAAACAGCGGATCGAGCACCTGGCCGTCATGTTTCAGCACCAGCTTGTCCCGGGCAAAGGCGAAGATATGGGTACCGTCCTTTGCCAGCGCCCTTTCGACGGAATGTTCGTCGCGATGTTCGGAATCGCGATTGAGGTCGTTGGCGGCAAAGGCAGTGAGATTGCTGGGTTCCGGATGCGGCACATCCGAATCGAAAAGCGAATGGTTCATGATGAAAGGGCTTCCCGCAGCTTTGCTGTGAATTCGTCTCTCCTTGCGTCCTCGTAAGGCTCGGCGCGCTCGAAACCCCAGATGGGACCCGGCCAGTTGGCATCGCCTTCGAAGCGGGCAATGACATGAACATGAAGCTGGCGGACGATGTTGCCAAGAGCCCCTATGTTGATTTTTGTCGCGCCGGTGATGTTCTTCAAGGCCTTGGCGACAAGCTCCGTCTCGAAGGCGAGCAGCACCTGATCGAGCGGCGTCAACTCGAAAATTTCAGCAATGCCGGCCCGGCGCGGGACCAGAATGAGCCACGGCCAGCGGGCATCCTTGGATAATCTGAGATCACAGAGACCGGTGACCATGATGCTGACGCTGTCGTTTTCCAGCCGGGGGTCGAGCACAAAACCGTCCAAGGGACATTCCTCCTGTCTTTTCCTAGGACTAGCAGTTTTTTTGGATGTTGGCTTGCTTTTGATGACGATATTGCCGATATGTGCATCCGGGAGGTTGGTGGTGGACGAGCCACTCGCCAACCGGGTCAGGTCCGGAAGGAAGCAGCCCTAACGAGCCCGGCACGGGTCATCGTGCCAGCCTCCCACCTTCTCTCCACGAAATGCTCGACAATTTCGGGCGACAAGCAGGGCGATGAGCGATACCGAGCGACAATCAAAAGATGCCGCCTCGACGGGCACCGGGTACCGGGTGCTGGCTCGCAAATACCGCCCCAAGGATTTCACGGACCTGATGGTCGGCCAGGAGCCGATGGTCCGCACGCTCACCAACGCCTTCGAGACCGGCCGCATTGCCCAGGCCTATATGCTGACCGGCGTGCGCGGCGTCGGCAAGACGACGACGGCGCGCATCCTGGCGCGGGCGCTGAATTACAAGACGGCAGAAATCGACAAGCCGACGATCGACCTGCGTGTGCCCGGCGAACATTGCCAGGCAATCATGGAAGGCCGGCATGTCGATGTGATCGAAATGGATGCCGCTTCGCATACCGGTATCGACGATATAAGAGAAATCATAGAGCAGGTGCGCTACCGGCCGGTTTCGGCGCGCTACAAGGTCTATATCATCGACGAAGTGCACATGCTGTCGACCCAGGCCTTCAACGGCCTGTTGAAGACGTTGGAAGAGCCGCCGGAGCATGTGAAGTTCATCTTCGCCACCACCGAAATCCGCAAGGTGCCGATCACCGTGCTGTCGCGTTGCCAGCGCTTCGACCTGCGCCGCATCAGCGCGTCGGATCTCGTCGGGCTGTTTTCGACAATCGCGGCCAAGGAGGGCATTGAGGCGGAAGGCGACGCGCTGGCGATGATCGCGCGAGCCGCCGAAGGCTCTGCCCGCGACGGCCTGTCGCTGCTCGACCAGGCGATCGCCCATGGCGCAGGCGCCGTGCAGGCGGAAGCGGTGCGCGGCATGCTCGGCCTTGCCGACCGCGCCCGGATCGTCGATCTCTTTCAGCATATCATCAAAGGCGACGTGGCCGCCGCCCTCGGCGAATTCCAGAACCAGTACGAGGCCGGCGCCAATCCGGTGGTCGTACTCACCGATCTTGCCGATTTCACCCATCTGGTAACGCGACTGAAATATGTGCCGGATGCGGCAAACGACCCTTCTCTCAGCGAGATCGAGCGCACCAAGGCGGCGGAATTCGCCAAGGGTGTTGCGGTGACGACGCTGTCGCGCATCTGGCAGATGCTGCTGAAGGGCATTCCCGAAACGGAAGGCTCGTCGCGCACGGCGGGTGCCGCCGAGATGGTGCTGATCCGGCTTGCGCATGCGGCCCATCTGCCGGCGCCCGAGGATGCGGCGCGGCGGCTTACGGAGTTTTCCGGCGATAATGTCGGCCAACGGCCCTCCTCACCTTCGGGCAATGGCGGCGGCAACGGAACACGGGTTCCTTATCAGAGCAGCGTTACGGCACGGGCGACGGAGCCGACACCACGGCCGCAGCCTTCGGGGCCGACCGCGATGCTCCGCGCCGTGCCAAATCCGGAACCGCAGAATATCGGCCGCACCGAGGCCAGGCCCGCAGAGGCTCCGAAGCCGCTCGTGCGTGTCAATTCCATCGCCGACATCGTCGAGCTTGCGAGCGAGAAGCGCGACGTCAAGCTGAAGGCACTGGTGCGCAACTTCGTGCGCCCGGTCCGTCTTGAGCCGGGTCGGCTGGATGTGAACCTCACCGAAGGCGCTCCGAATACGCTGCTCAACGAGCTTGCCGTTAAGCTCAAGGAATGGACCGGCATCCACTGGATCGTCAGCACCAGCCGCGAAGAAGGCGGGCCGACGATGGTGGAGGCGGAAGCCAAGGCGCAGGAGCAGCGTGTGAGCGACGCGCGCCAGGACCCTGACGTAGCGGCAATCCTGGCGCAGTTTCCGGGCGCGAAAATCATCGACGTGCGCGTGCGGGCACCCGAACCGGAGGAGGAAGGCGAGGTCAAACCGCCGGCTGTCGCCGAATCCGAGGAAGGCGACATCCTGCCGGGCGACGACATAGAATTCTAAGGTTTCAAGAAGGAGCGAGACGATGCGCGACATCATGGGCATGATGGGCAAAGTCAAGGAAATGCAGGCCAAGATGGAGCAGATGCAGGCGGAAATCGCCGAGCTCACGGCCGAAGGCAAGGCGGGCGGCGGCCTCGTCACCGTCATCATCTCCGGCAAGGGCGAACTCAAGAGCCTGAAGATCGACCCGTCGCTGTTCAAGGAGAACGACGTCGAGATCCTCGAGGATCTGATCGTCGCCGCTCATAAGGACGCCAAGGACAAGGCCGAGGCGCTCGCCGCCGAAAAGACAAAGGCGCTGACCGCCGGTCTGCCGATCCCGCCCGGCTTCAAGCTGCCATTCTGATAGCAGGCAATTGGTCTTCATATTGACTGTGGTTCCAATAGCCGATGCGGCTATCGAGCCGGCGATGCCTACAGAACGCCGCTCTTAACGCTGTGCTTCCAGCATCGCCCGCAGCTTGCAGTGAATGGGGGCGGCGAGATATCGCGACCGGTCCGCCTCCGAAAGCTGCCGGCCGAATGTTCTCATCAGCTCCGGCATCGTCACCTTATTGCCTGAAAAGGGCTGATGCTCGACCGCCGTTCCGACCTCGGCCACACCGCGCCTGATGACACGAGAGTAAATGCCGGGACGGGCGGCATCGGTGTAGCGTTTGACGAATTTCGGATCGTGCATCCTGGCGGCGAAGGTGGCGCAGGGAATGCGGCATGCGGTGACTTCGAGGATGAGATCGCCTGATACGAACCGGTCGCCGACGGCAACGTCGCGATTGTCGAGACCGGAGATGACCATGTTTTCGCCGAAGGTGCCGGGCTCGTAAGACCGGCCTAACTCCTCGCTCCACCAGTCGAGCGTCAGCGATCCCTCGATATAAACCGCCTGATCGACACCGCCATGGTGTTTGCGGTTGCAGATGGCATCGCCGACCAGCCCCTCGGCGTCGATCATCACCGCGCCGTTGACGGGCCGTTTGAAGATACCGGTCTTGTAGCTCTTGCCGGCCAGCCTCTCCGGATTGCCGATACAAAGCGCCAGGATTTTCATGGGGCAGCCGATCCTTCCGCGATTCCGTTTTCGTTCCATATCAGTTAAGAACAGCGCATGGCAAAACGAGTCACCGGCCCCGAAATCGAAAAACTCATCCAGCTTCTGGCGAAGGTGCCGGGCCTCGGGCCGCGCTCGGCCCGCCGGGCGGCGCTGCATCTGATCAAGAAGAAGGACCAGTTGCTCGGGCCGCTGTCGAACGCGATGGGCGAAGCCTATAACAGGGTGAAGATCTGCTCGCGCTGTGGCAACGTCGACACGGTCGACCCCTGCACCGTCTGCACCGACACGCAGCGCGATCAATCCGTCATCATCGTCGTCGAAGACGTATCCGATCTCTGGGCGCTGGAGCGGGCGGGGGCGATGAACGCCGCCTATCACGTGCTCGGCGGCACGCTGTCGCCGCTCGACGGGATCGGGCCCGACGACCTCAACATTCGCGGGCTGGTCGCCCGGATCGGCGAAGGCGGCATTCGCGAACTGATCATCGCCGTCAACGCCACCGTCGAGGGGCAAACGACGGCGCATTACATCACCGACCAGTTGCAGGGACTCGAGGTGAAGATCACGCGGCTGGCGCATGGCGTGCCGGTTGGCGGCGAGCTCGACTATCTCGATGAGGGCACGCTGGCGGCGGCGCTGCGGGCGCGGACGGTGATGTGAGGGGTTTGTCTATGCTTCGAATATTCGCGCTCGCCGTAACAGCCGCGCTTCTCCCCCTCCCTTCCCACGCGGCCCCTTCCAAAGCCGATGTCGAGGCGCAGTTCGAAAACTGGGTGCAGAAGGACCTCTGGCCGGAAGCAAAGACAGGCGGCATTTCCGAGAAGACCTTCCAGGCCGCCTTCTCCGGCGTCACGCTGAACTGGAACCTGCCCGATCTCGCCCCGCCCGGCTTCCCGTCGCCGAAGGAGCAGAAGCAGACGCAGGCCGAATTTTCCTCGCCCGGTCCCTATTTCAACGAGGACCGGCTGAAGAGGCTTGCCGTAACGGGACGCGGCTTTGCCGCGCAATATGGCTCGACGCTGAAGCGGATCGAGAAGACCTATGGCGTGCCGGGCTCGATCGTGCTTGCCATCTGGGGCCGGGAGACGGGCTTCGGGGCCGCGAAGATCCCGAATTCGGCGATCGAGGTACTGGCGACCAAGGCCTTCATGTCGTCGCGCAAGGAGATGTTCCGTACCGAGCTGCTGGCGGCACTGCACATTCTCGACGGCGGCGACGTCACACCCGTCGATTTCAAGAGCTCATGGGCCGGCGCGCTCGGCCAGCCGCAATTCATGCCGACGAGTTATCTGAAATATGCGGTGGATTTCGACGGCGACGGCCACCGCAACATCTGGACCTCGGTGCCGGATACGCTCGCCTCGATCGCCAACTATCTGGTCAAGAAGGGCTGGCAGCGCGATCGTGACTGGGGCTTCGAGGTATCGATACCCGAAGCGGTCTCCTGCGCGCAGGAGGGGCTTGATCTCGCAAAGCCGCTTTCGCACTGGGCCTCGCTCGGCATTGAGCGCATCTCCGGCAAGGCCTTTCCCTCAGGTGAGATGAAGGCTCAAGGGATGATGCTGGTGCCGGCCGGCCGCGACGGTCCGGAATTCATCGTCACGCCGAATTTCTACATCATCAAGGAGTATAACAACTCCGACCTCTACGCGCTCTATATCGGCAATCTCGCCGACCGGATCGCCTCGAACGGCGGCACCTTCGAGGGCGAATGGGGCGATGTCGGCAAGATGCTGCGTTCGGATGTCGCCGCCATGCAGAAGGCGCTGGAGCGCCAGGGTTATGACGTCGGCGGTTCCGACGGATTGCCGGGCTACAAGACGCGGCGCTCGATCGGCCAGTGGCAGGAGAAGAACGGCATGAAGCCGACATGTTTTCCCGAAGCCAGCATGAAGGGCAAGCTGAAGTAGCCGGCTTCACAGGCTGCGCTTCATGCCCATATGGCTGGCGACGAAGCCGAGCTTCTCGTAGAAGCGGATCGAGTCTTTCCGCGTTTTGTCCGATGTCAGCTGCACGAGGCCGCAGCCGCGCTCGACGCATTGGGCGACCGCCCATTCGATGAACTGCGCGCCGAGACCCGAACCGCGAAGCTCTCTTGCGACACGGACGCTTTCGATCTGACCGCGCCACATGCCGGTCCGGGAGAGGCCGGGAAGAAAGCTCAGCTGCAGGCAACCGACGACCTGGTCGGAGGCGTCGGTTGCGACAGCCAGCAGCTGGTTGGCATCCGCCTCGATCGCCGCGAAAGCCGAGAGATAACGCGCGTCAACGGGATCGGAGACAATTTCTCTGGCGGCGCCGAGATCGTCATCGGCGAGAAGCCGGACGATGGCGGCGAGATCGGATCGGTGGGCAATCCTGAAACTGTGCATGGCTGGTCTCAATGATGCAGATCGATCGGCGCCTTGTGGAAGACATCGTCGTCTGGCGGGATGGCCTGGCGCTCGATCATGCGGTGGACATGGGGCGGGCCTTCGCCGCGGTGGAGCGCGCGCAGCCGGTCGATGTTTTCGGCGTCGGCCTGCGTGCGCCGCTGGTTGTGTCTTATATATTCGACCCAGGTCGGCGTATGGTAGGTCTCGGTCCACAGCCCGGGATTTTCGAGATCGCGCATCAGCGCCCAGTTGCGCGCGCCGTCCCGGATGCGGATGCGGCGGCGCTCGCCCATCAGCGCCATGAATTCCGCCAGGTCGTCGTCGGCGATCTGGTAGTCGACCTGAATGACGATCGGGCCGCTGCGCGGGGTGATGTCGAGGCTCAAGGCCGGCGCAGTGAAGCGGTTTAAGGGATCGAGATTGAGCGAGGCGAAGGCCGGCATGGAAAAGCGCAGGCCGATCGCAATGCCGAGCAGCATGACAACAGATGACATCAGCAGCGCATCGGCGACCCCATAGCGATCGGCGGCGACACCCCAGAGCCAGCTGCCGCCGGCGATGCCGCCGAAGGTGACGGTCTGGTAGAGCGACAGCGCGCGGCCGACCACCCAGCGCGGCGTCGACAGCTGCACGATGGTGTTGAAGAGCGACAACGCCGAGACCCAGCAGGCGCCGGAGACGAGCAAGCCGGCGGAGGTCAGCACGGCGCTCGGACTGTAGGCGGCGATGACGGCACTCAGCGCGAAACCGGCAAAGGCCAGGCGGATGATCGTCTCGCTGGACAGCGCCTGGCGAATTCTCGCACTCAGCACCGCACCGCCGATCGCACCGATGCCGAAGGCGCCGAGCATGAAGCCATAGGTCAGCGGACCGCCGGCAACGAGATCGAGGGCGACGACCGGCAGCAGCGCCAGGATCGAGCTCGCGCCGATGCCGAAAACCAGCCCTCGCACGAGGACCTTTTCAAGATTGGGCGACATCGAGACATAACGCAGGCCGGCGAAGATGGCGCTGCCGAGCGCTTCGCGCGGCAGGGTGGAGACGGGCGTGCTCGGGCGCCAGCGCAGCAGGGCGTAGATCAGGGCGAGGTAACTTGCGGTGTTAACCGCAAAGGCCGCGGCGGCACCCGCTGCCGCCACAATGACGCCGCCGATCGCCGGGCCGACGCTGCGGGTGATGTTGAAGCCCATGCTGTTCAGCGTGACGGCGCCGGGCAGATCGGCGCGCGGCACCATATCGCCGACGGAGGCCTGCCAGGAGGGGTTGTTGAGCGCCGTGCCGCAGCCGATCAGGAAGGTGAAGAAGAGCAGCAGCCAGGGCGTGACCCAACCAAGAAGGGCCGACGCCGTCAGCAACGCCGAAACCGTCAGCATCATGCACTGCGCCGTCAGCATAACCCGGCGGCGATCAAAATTATCGGCCAACGCCCCCGATATCAGTGAAAACAGCATAATCGGCAGCGCTGTCGAGGTCTGCACCAGCGCGACCATGTCCTCCGAGGCGGTAATCGTCGTCATCATCCAGGCGGCACCCACCGCCTGGATCAGGCCGCCGAAATTCGAGGAAAGGCTGGCGAACCAGATGGTGCGGTAGGTATCGTGCCGCAAGGGCGCCAGTGTCGACGATGTATAGCCCACGATGTCTCCCGCTTTTGTTATTGTGTGCCAACGGCAATATATGCGGAAGACGATCGCTGGCCATAGGTCCGTTCTCCTCGCCCGGCATGAATTGGCGGAATCGCTCTCAGACCTTGCAATTTCGGAAAAACCCGACTATATGGCTCTCAAATTCTTGATCGCTTGATGAAGAGTGGGCCGCAAGGACCCGCTCTTTTTTATTAGCTCGATCGCCTGAACAGCTTGAAATTGCGAGGAGCGCCGCTTGTCGGACATGACAAACGCAGACAACGAACTTGAGCCGCGGCTGATTACCGAAACCGGGCTCGACCAGCGTCTTGCCGATATCATCGAACCGGTTCTCGTCGGCATGGGCTTCCGGCTGATCCGCGTGCGCATGCTGAACCAGAACGGCGCCACGATGCAGGTGATGGCCGAGCGCAATGACGGCACGATGACGGTTCAGGACTGCGAAGAAGTCTCGATGGCGATTTCTCCCGTCCTCGATGTGGAAGATCCGATCGATAAAGAGTATCATCTCGAGGTGTCTTCGCCCGGCATCGACCGTCCGATGGTGCGGAAATCCGATTTCGTCCGCTGGCAGGGCCACCTTGTAAAGTGCGAAACGTCGATCATGATCGGCAACCGCAAACGCTTCCGCGGCAAGATCGTCGAAGCAGACGCCGATGGATTCACGCTCGAGCGTGACCAGGTCGCCTATGGGGAAGAGCAGAAGGTCGTCATTCCCTTCACGGCGCTTAGCGATGCGAAGCTCATTCTGACCGACGATCTGATCCGCGATGCGTTGCGCGCCGACAAGCTGGCGAAAGCGCAGGCCGCGAACCAGAACGAAGCAGACGACCAGGAATAACCGATCAACAGACCGCTACAGGGACGGGAACCCTGGAGTAAAGACGGAGAAACAAGACAATGGCAGTCAGTGCGAACCGGCTCGAACTTCTGCAGATCGCAGATGCAGTGGCGCGCGAAAAAGTCATCGACCGGGAGATCGTGCTTGCCGCAATGGCCGATGCCATCCAAAAGGCGGCGCGCTCCCGTTACGGCACCGAATCCAACATCCGGGCCGACATCAATCCGAAGACCGGTGAAATCCGTCTGCAGCGTCTGCTCGAAGTGGTCGACAAGGCCGAGGATTATTCGACGCAGATCCCGCTAGAGCTTGCCCGCGACCGCAATCCGGACGCAGCCCTTGGCGATTTCATCGCCGATCCGCTGCCGCCGATGGATTTCGGCCGCATCGCCGCACAGTCCGCCAAGCAGGTGATCGTGCAGAAGGTGCGTGAAGCCGAGCGCGACCGCCAGTTCGACGAATTCAAGGATCGCGTCGGCGAAATCGTCAACGGCACCGTCAAGCGCGTCGAATACGGCAACGTCATCGTCGATCTCGGCCGTGGTGAAGGCATCATCCGCCGCGACGAAATGATCCCGCGCGAGAACGTGCGCTATGGCGATCGCGTCCGTGCATACGTATATGATGTTCGTCGGGAGCAGCGCGGTCCGCAGATTTTCCTGTCGCGCACACATCCGCAGTTCATGGTGAAGCTCTTCACCATGGAAGTGCCTGAGATCTACGACGGCATCATCCAGGTGAAGTCGGTCGCCCGCGATCCGGGTTCGCGCGCCAAGATCGCGGTGATCTCGAACGACAGCTCGATCGATCCGGTCGGCGCCTGTGTCGGTATGCGCGGCTCGCGCGTCCAGGCCGTCGTCGGCGAACTCCAGGGTGAGAAGATCGACATCATCCCCTGGAGCCAGGACCCGGCGACCTTCGTCGTCAACGCCCTGCAGCCGGCGGAAGTGGCCAAGGTCGTTCTCGACGAGGACGCCGAGCGCATCGAAGTCGTCGTTCCCGACGAGCAGCTGTCGCTTGCGATCGGCCGCCGCGGCCAGAATGTCCGCCTCGCTTCGCAGCTGACCGGCTGGGATATCGATATCATGACGGAGGCCGAGGAATCGGAACGCCGTCAGAAGGAATTCAACGAGCGCACCAACCTGTTCATGGATTCGCTCGACGTCGACGAGATGGTCGGCCAGGTTCTGGCGTCGGAAGGCTTTGCCGCCGTCGAAGAACTTGCCTATGTCGATCTCGACGAAATCTCCTCGATCGACGGTTTCGACGAAGAGACGGCGCAGGAAATCCAGCAGCGCGCCCGCGAATTCCTCGAGCGTCTCGAAGCCGAGATGGACGAGAAGCGCAAGGCGCTCGGCGTTGAGGACGAGCTGCGCCAGATCGACGGCATGACCGCCCAGATGATGGTGGCGCTCGGCGAGGACGGCATCAAGACGATCGAGGACTTTGCCGGTTGTGCGGCCGATGACCTCGTCGGCTGGACGGAACGCAAGAACGGCGAAACGAAAAAATTCGAAGGACTGTTCTCGAAGTTCGACGTCTCGCGTGTCGAGGCCGAGCAGATGATCGTGCAGGCCCGCCTCGCGGCCGGCTGGATCACCGAAGAGGACCTGGCGAAGGGGACCGAGGAAGAGGTCATCGAAGCCGAACAGGAAGCATGATGACCGCGCATGAGCCGAACGTTCTTCCTGAGGACGACGATCTTGCAGGGTATGACGTGAACGGACGCATGTGCATCGTGACGCGCGAAAGCGGATCGCCGGAGGAGCTGATCCGCTTCGTCGCGGCTCCCGACGGAACCGTCGTCGCCGACCTGAAGCGCGAGCTTCCGGGGCGCGGCTGCTGGGTGAAGGCCGACCGGTCGCTGGTCGACAGGGCGGTGGCGAAAAAGCTGTTCGCCCGGGCGCTGAAAACGGAAGTGAAGGCAGCAGACGATCTCGGCGCGAGCGTCGACCGGCTGCTGGCGGCGCAAGTGATGCAGATGATGAACATGGCGCGCAAGGCCGGCCAGTTCGTCAGCGGCGCCTCGAAAGTGGATGCCGCAGTCAGAAGTGGAGCAGCCCTTGCGGTGTTTCACGCCACTGACGCAGCGGATGATGGAGTGCGAAAAATCGACCAGGCCCGCAAGGCCTGGCACCTCGGAATGGAGACCGAGGAGGAGATACCTTCCTACCGTTTCTTCTCGGAGAGCGAAATGGAAGGCCTGATGGGCCAGAATGCTTTTATCCATGCCGCAGTGCTTGCAGGGCAGGCGGGTGAGGGTGTAGTGAAGCGCGCAAAGATGCTCGAACAGTACCGTATTGGCGGTCAGTCCCGGGCAGCGGGCGGCGCTGGCCGGCAACAACAATGAGGCGGTCACCGGCATCGGCCGGTCTCATTCTCATTGATCGACAGTATTTGAACGACAGGGTCTGATCTAGTCATCGCTCCCTGTCCGAAGGAACGGGAACGAATGACCGATAGTAACGACGACAAGACACTCAGCGTAACGGGCAAGAAGACGCTCACCCTGAAACCATCGGGGATGAGCCAGGGCACCGTTCGCCAGGATATGGGTCGGGGTCGCACCAAGGCGGTCGTGGTCGAGACCCGCAAGCGGCGCCCGATGCGCCCGGAAGACGAAAAGCCGATCACGCCTGCAGCCCCCGCAGCTCCGGTTCGCGCAGCCGAACCGGCGCCGGCACCTGCTCAGGCGCGTCCGCAGCAGTCGACGCCGGCACCGCGGATTCATCAGCCCGGCGGCAGCCAAGCCAACCAGCGTCCGCAGCAGTCCTATCAGCAGCCGCGTCCGAACGATCGCCCGCGCCCTGTCGTGCTGAACCATCTGTCGCCTGAGGAAATGGATGCGCGCCGCCGTGCGCTCGCCGAATCTCAGGCGCGTGACGCCCAGGATGCGATCCGCCGCGCCGAGGAAGAAAAGCGCCGCGCCGCCGAAGAGGCTGTCCGCAAGGCAGCTGAAGCGGAGGAAGCCGCACGCAGAGCCGTCGAAGAGGCAGCCCTGCAGGCCGAAGCGGCCGCCGCTGCCGCCGCCGAACCGGTAGCCGCTGCTGCAGCGCCGGCTCCCGCTACGGCCGAGGCTCGCCCGAACACGACCCCGCGCCCGGCAGCACCCGCGCCGGCAGCACGCCGGCCCGATGCCGACGGAGCAGCCGCTCGCCCGGCGCCCGGCGCGCCAGCTGGCGTGCGCGGCCGTCGCAATGACGGCGACGATGACGACCGTGGCGCTTCGCGCAGCGGTCCGGCGCGCGGCCGCGTCGTTCGCCCCGAACCTGCAAAACCGGTGACGACCCGTCCGAAAACGGATGAGGAGCGCCGTCGCGGCAAGCTGACGATCACCACCGCCGACGTCGACGGTGAGGACGCCGGCCGCAGCCGTTCGCTTTCGGCGATGCGCCGCCGGCAGGAGAAGTTCCGCCGCAGCCAGATGCAGGAGACTCGCGAGAAGATTTCCCGCGAAGTCGTCCTGCCGGAGACCATCACCATTCAGGAACTGTCGCAGCGCATGTCCGAACGCGCCGTCGACGTCATCAAGTACCTGATGAAGGAAGGCCAGATGATGAAGCCGGGCGACGTCATCGACGCCGACCTTGCCGAACTCATCGCCGGCGAATTCGGCCATACCGTCAAGCGTGTCTCTGAATCCGACGTCGAACTCGGCATCTTTGACATCGCCGATGTCGAAGGCGACCGCGTTTCGCGTCCGCCCGTCGTCACCATCATGGGCCACGTCGACCACGGCAAGACCTCGCTGCTCGACGCCATCCGCCATGCCAACGTGGTTGCCGGCGAAGCCGGCGGCATCACGCAGCACATCGGCGCCTATCAGGTGGAACAGAACGGCCAGAAGATCACCTTCATCGACACCCCCGGCCACGCCGCCTTCACGGCGATGCGTGCCCGCGGCGCGCAGGCGACCGACATCGCGATCCTGGTCGTGGCAGCCGACGACAGCGTCATGCCGCAGACGATCGAATCGATCAATCACGCCAAGGCGGCCGGTGTTCCGATCATCGTGGCGATCAACAAGATCGACAAGCACGAAGCCGATCCGCAGAAGGTGCGCAACCAGCTTCTGCAGCACGAAGTCTTCGTGGAATCGATGGGCGGTGAAACGCTTGACGTCGAAGTGTCGGCCAAGACAGGCAAGAACCTCGACAAGCTGCTCGAAGCCGTTCTGCTGCAGGCGGAAATCCTTGACCTCAAGGCCAATCCGAACCGCACCGCGGAAGGTACCGTCATCGAAGCTCAGCTCGACCGCGGCCGCGGCTCGGTTGCCACGGTTCTCGTTCAGAACGGTACGCTGAAGCCGGGCCAGATCATCGTCGCAGGCGATGTCTGGGGCCGTGTGCGCGCGCTCGTCAACGACAAGGGCGAGCATATGAAGGAAGCACCGCCGGCGATGCCCGTCGAAGTGCTTGGCCTTTCCGGCACGCCGCAGGCGGGTGACAAGTTCGCCGTCGTCGAGAGCGAAAGCCGCGCCCGCGAAATCTCGGAATACCGTCAGCGTCTTGCCCGCGACAAGGCGGCTGCCCGCCAGTCGGGACAGCGCGGTTCGCTGGAACAGATGATGACGCAGATGCAGAGCACCGGCATCAAGGAGTTCCCGCTCGTCATCAAGGGCGACGTGCAGGGTTCGATCGAAGCGATTGCCGGCGCGCTGGAAAAGCTCGGCACCGACGAGGTCCGTGCCCGCATCGTCCATTCGGGCGCAGGCGGCATCACCGAGTCGGATATTTCGCTCGCCGAAGCCTCGAACGCGGCCATCATCGGCTTCAACGTTCGCGCCAATGCGCAGGCACGCCAGTTCGCCGAGCGCCAGGGCATCGAGATCCGCTACTACAACATCATCTACGACCTCGTGGATGACGTGAAGGCAGCGATGTCGGGCCTCCTGTCTCCGGAACGGCGCGAGACCTTTATCGGCAATGCCGAAATCCTGGAGGTGTTCAACATCACCAAGGTCGGCAAGGTGGCCGGTTGCCGCGTTGTCGAAGGCAAGGTCGAGCGCGGGGCGGGTGTGCGCCTCATCCGCAACGACGTCGTCGTTCACGAAGGCAAGCTCAAGACCCTCAAGCGCTTCAAGGACGAAGTCTCCGAAGTGCCGATGGGCCAGGAGTGCGGCATGGCCTTCGAAAACTACGAAGACATGCGCGTCGGCGACGTCATCGAGTGCTTCCGCGTCGAACATATCACACGCACGCTCTGATCCTCGGCGTTACAGCAGCTTGACAAAAGCCATCCGCTCTCCGGCGGGTGGCTTTTCTATCTGCCGGCTTGACCTTTTCGGCCAAAAGAGTCATGGACGCTCTCCTTTGACGGGTTCGATTCCCAGCCGCATCGGCAAACAGAGATAACAATGACCAGACCAACATCCTCCGCGCCTTCGCAGCGCATGCTGCGCGTTGGCGAACAAGTCCGCGCCGCGATCACCCAGGTGCTGCAGCGCGGTGAAGTGCGTGACGACATCATCGAGGCGACCGTGATTTCGATCTCCGAAGTGCGCATGTCGCCCGATCTCAAGATCGCCACGGCTTATGTGACGCCGCTCGGCGTTTCCGACCACAGCATCGTCATCGAGGCGTTGAACCGCCATGCGAAGTTCATCCGCGGCCGGCTCGGGCCCCAGCTTCGGCAGATGAAATACATGCCGGAGGTGCGCTTCCGCGACGACACCAGCTTCGACAATTACAAGAAGATCGACGAGCTGCTGCGTTCGCCCGAGGTGAGCCGAGATCTCGATGGCGACAACGACGAACAGTAACAGAAGAGACTGATGTCCAAACCACGCAAACCCAAGGGCCGACCGATTTCCGGCTGGCTGATTCTCGACAAGCCGGTGGATTTCGGCTCGACGGAAGCCGTTTCCAAGATCAAGTGGCTCTATAAGGCGCAGAAGGCCGGCCATGCCGGCACGCTCGATCCGCTGGCCTCCGGCATGCTGCCGATCGCGCTCGGCGATGCAACCAAGACCGTTCCCTATGTGATGGACGGCCGGAAGATCTATGAATTCACGGTGAGCTGGGGCGAGGAGCGCGCCACCGACGATCTCGAAGGCGAGGTCACTGAGAGTTCGAACAAGCGGCCGAGCGAACAGCAGATTCGCGATATCCTGCCCAAATATATCGGCACCATCAGCCAGGTGCCGCCGCAGTTTTCCGCCGTCAAGATAGCGGGAGAACGCGCCTACGACCTGGCGCGCGACGGCGAAGCCGTCGAGATCCCCTCGCGGGAAGTGGAAATCTTCCGGCTGACCCTGCTTGCCTGCCCGGACGCCAATACCGCGCATTTCGAAGTGGAATGCGGCAAGGGCACCTATGTCAGGGCGCTTGCCCGCGATTTTGGCCGCGAACTCGGCTGCTACGGACATATATCAGGGCTGCGGCGCACTTTTGTCGCGCCCTTTTCGGAAGAGGTCATGGTTCCGCTCGCAAACCTCGTGGCGCTGGAATCGATCGAGGATATGGATGAGCGGCTCGCCGCCCTCGATGCGCTGCTGATCGACACCTGCGAAGCATTGTCGGCCCTGCCCCATCTCGTCATCAACGACGACCAGGCGCACCGGCTGAAGATGGGTAATCCGATCCTGGTGCGCGGCCGCGATGCGCCGATTGCCGAGAGCGAAGCCTATGCGACGGCACGCGGCAGGCTGATCGCGATCGGCGAAATCGGCCAGGGCGAGTTTCGACCGAAGCGGGTTTTCGCCTGAATCCGTACCACTGACGATTGTCAGGCGGTAGCGATACGATATCCTTGCCCTTGGGCCATGGTGGCTCGAGGGGAAAACCATGCGTAGAATCGCGAAAGTACTGACGTTCTTTTCGTTGTTCCTGATCGTTGCCGGCGCCCAAGCCACCGAACGATGGGCCGAGCTTCCCGCCTTTCCTTCAATGCCCACGCCGAAGACGAGCGGCATGGCTGATGTGAACGACATCAAGATGTATTACGCCGAATATGGTGAAGGCGATCCGATCCTCTTCATCCATGGCGGTCTTGGAAATGCCGACGTCTGGGGTCATCAGGTGGCGGAGTTTGCTCGGGATCATCTGGTCATCGTCGCCGACAGCCGCGGTCACGGCCGGTCGACACGTAGCGGGCAGGCTTTCGGCTACGATCTGATGACCTCGGACTAC
The DNA here is from genome assembly GCF_017948245.1 of Rhizobium sp. NLR16a. Lineage (NCBI taxonomy): Bacteria > Pseudomonadati > Pseudomonadota > Alphaproteobacteria > Hyphomicrobiales > Rhizobiaceae > Rhizobium > Rhizobium sp. NLR16a. Next base: position 4,002,040 of record NZ_CP072865.1, read on the forward strand.
GTTGCCCTTCTCGACTATCTGAAGATCGACAAGGTGACGCTCGTGGGATGGTCGGACGGCGGCATCATCGGCATCGACATGGCGATGAACCATCCGGAAAAGCTGACCCGCGTTATCGCTCAGGCGGCCAACGTCACGACGGACGGCGTTAAGGGCGACGTTTTGGAGAACAAGACCTTCAGCCACTATATCGAGGTTGCCGGTGACCAGTACAGAAAGCTTTCGCCGACGCCGACCGAATACGAGGCCTTCGTCACCCAGATCTCTCAGATGTGGGCGACGCAGCCGAACTGGACGGCGGCGGACCTTGGAAAGATCACCGTACCCGTCACGCTTGCGATCGGCGATCACGATGAAGCCGTCAAGCTCGACCATACGGAGATGATGGCAAAGGAGATCCCGGGCGCAAAACTTGTCATCCTCAAGGATGCCAGCCATTTCGCCATGCTGCAGGATCCCGGCGGTTATGATGCGATGATCCGGGACGCCATGGCCGGCCGTTGAAAGCGGCTGCGGGAGCCCCCTCTTTCCATCGCTGCATATTTGGTTTATAGGCAGCGCCAGCGTCAGGTCCGCCTGCTCGCATTCACGGCCAAAGCTGGACGACATCCCGGCTTTTGGCGACGTCTTCTCCTCTCATAGAAAGGAACGTCCGATGTCGATCACTGCTGAGCGCAAGGCTGCGCTGATCAAGGAATACGCAACCGCCGAAGGCGATACCGGTTCTCCGGAAGTCCAGGTCGCGATCCTGACCGAGCGCATCAACAACCTGACCGAACACTTCAAAGACCACAAGAAGGATAACCATTCCCGCCGTGGCCTGCTGACGATGGTTTCGAGCCGCCGCTCGCTTCTTGATTATCTCAAGAAGAAGGATGAAGGCCGCTATTCCAAGCTGATCAACAGCCTGGGTATCCGCCGCTAAAATTATCCGGCGGGCGCTTTTAAGCGTCCGCCGGATCTGTTTCGGGACGACGCTCCCGATGAAATGTTCCGCCCGCGCCCTATCTCATGCGGTGGAACGACCGGCAGACCCGGATGGGCCGGTTCTGCCAAACCAACCGCTGACCTGTCATGGGGCAGGATTGCCGGATGCTTTCGGCCAAAGCTCTCCAAGGCTTTGGCCCAAGTTTCTCAGGAACTCTCACGTTCGAGAAACTGCCGATGAAAAGCCTCCCGTTGTCTTGCCCGTGATACGTCACATTGATTGCGGTCGACTGTGCGCTGCGCCCTGAAATCGGCGATGGCGCGTGCTCCCGCATTGAAGGACAAGATATGTTTGATACACACACAGTGGAAATCGAGTGGGCCGGCCGCCCGCTGAAGCTCGAAACCGGCAAGATCGCCCGTCAGGCCGACGGTGCGGTTCTCGCCACTTACGGCGAGACCGTCGTTCTTGCCACCGTCGTCTCTGCCAAGGCGCCGAAGCCCGGGCAGGACTTCTTTCCGCTCACCGTCAACTACCAGGAAAAGACCTATGCAGCCGGCAAGATCCCCGGCGGCTATTTCAAGCGTGAAGGCCGTCCGAGCGAAAACGAGACTCTCGTTTCCCGCCTGATCGACCGCCCGATCCGCCCGCTCTTCCCGGAAGGCTACAAGAACGACACCCAGGTCGTCGTCACCGTCGTCCAGCACGACCTTGAAAACAATCCTGACATCCTGTCCATGATCGCCTCTTCGGCGGCGCTGACGCTTTCCGGCGTTCCCTTCATGGGCCCGGTCGGCGGCGCGCGCGTCGGCTACATCAACGGCGAATATGTTCTCAACCCGCATCTCGACGAGATGGATGAGTCGAGCCTCGACCTCGTCGTCGCCGGCACCTACGACGCCGTGCTGATGGTCGAGTCCGAAGCCAAGGAACTGCCCGAAGACGTCATGCTCGGCGCCGTCATGTTCGGCCACAAAGGCTTCCAGCCGGTTCTCGACGCGATCATCAAGCTCGCCGAAGTCGCCGCCAAGGAGCCGCGCGACTTCCAACCGGAAGACTATTCCGAGCTCGAAGGCGAGATGCTGAAGCATTTCGAAGCAGAACTGCGCGAAGCTTACAAGATCACCCAGAAGGCTGACCGCTACGCCGCCGTCGACGCCGTCAAGGCAAAGGTCAAGGCGCATTTCCTCCCCGAGGAAGGCGAAGCCAAGTATACGGCCGAAGAAGTCGGCGCGATCTTCAAGCACCTGCAGGCCAAGATCGTCCGTTGGAACATCCTCGACACCAAGAGCCGCATCGACGGCCGCGACCTTGAAACCGTTCGTCCGATCGTTTCGGAAGTCGGCCTTCTGCCGCGCACGCATGGCTCGGCGCTCTTCACGCGCGGCGAAACGCAGGCGATCGTGGTTGCCACGCTCGGCACTGGAGAAGACGAGCAGTATGTCGACAGCCTGACCGGCATGTACAAGGAGCGCTTCCTGCTCCATTACAACTTCCCTCCCTTCTCGGTTGGTGAGACCGGCCGCATGGGGTCCCCGGGTCGCCGCGAGATCGGCCACGGCAAGCTCGCATGGCGTGCGATCCGTCCGATGCTGCCGTCGGCGGAGCAGTTCCCCTACACGCTGCGCGTCGTTTCCGAGATCACCGAATCCAACGGCTCGTCCTCGATGGCAACCGTCTGCGGCACGTCGCTGGCGTTGATGGATGCCGGTGTCCCGCTGGCGAAGCCGGTTGCTGGTATCGCCATGGGCCTGATCCTGGAAGGCGATCGCTTCGCCGTCCTCTCCGATATCCTCGGTGATGAAGATCATCTCGGCGACATGGACTTCAAGGTTGCCGGTACGGCCGATGGCATCACTTCGCTGCAGATGGACATCAAGATCGCCGGTATCACCGAGGAGATCATGAAGGTCGCTCTCGGCCAGGCCAAGGGCGGTCGCGCCCATATCCTCGGCGAAATGGCCAAGGCCATCACCGAAAGCCGCGGCCAGCTCGGCGAATTCGCTCCGCGCATCGAAGTGATGAACATCCCGGTCGACAAGATCCGCGAAGTCATCGGCTCCGGCGGCAAGGTCATCCGCGAAATCGTCGAAAAGACCGGCGCGAAGATCAACATCGAGGACGACGGCACCGTCAAGATCGCCTCCTCTTCCGGCAAGGAAATCGAAGCGGCGCGCAAGTGGATCCACTCGATCGTCGCCGAGCCTGAAATCGGCCAGATCTATGAGGGCACTGTCGTCAAGACCGCCGACTTCGGCGCCTTCGTCAACTTCTTCGGCGCCCGCGACGGCCTCGTTCATATTTCGCAGCTCGCTTCCGAGCGCGTCGCCAAGACGACTGACGTCGTCAAGGAAGGCGACAAGGTCTGGGTCAAGCTGCTCGGCTTCGACGAACGCGGCAAGGTTCGTCTGTCGATGAAGGTTGTCGACCAGGCCACCGGCCAGGAGATCCCGAACGAGAAGAAGAAGGAAGAAGCGGCCGAATAAGCCGCCTCCGCCAGCTTTAGAGCTTTTCCGGGCGCGGGAATCTTCCGCGCCCCTTTTCTATTCTAAATGAGACGAGACCGATGAGCCGCGAAACGTTGAAGACCCTATTCCATCCGTTTGCCAGCGGTACAATCCAGCCGCCCGGCGAAGGCGAGCGTGTGCTCTTTCTCGGCGCCGAAGCAGGCTTTGCGCTGCCGGAAGGTTTTGCCGCCTCGCTCAGCGCCGTCCAGGGCTTCCGGCCGCTCTACCGCCAGCTGCTGGCGCAGCGGATCGAAGCCACACCTGAGATCGACGGCGAGGACTATGACGCAGCACTCGTGCTCTGCACCAAGCACAAAGGCGAGAACGAGGCCAACCTCGCCGCCGCGATCGCCCGCACGCGGGCCGGCGGGCTGATCGTCGTCGCCGGCGCCAAGGAAGACGGCGTCCAGCCGCTGCGCAAGCGGATGGAAGGTTTCGGCCTCGCCATCGACCACATGCCGAAATATCACGGCGTCGCCTTCTGGTTCGGACGGCCGGCCGAGGCCGGCGGCATCATCTCCAAACTGGCAAAGGCGCCGGTGCGCGTCGATAATCGCTTCCATGCGACAGCCGGCATGTTCTCGCATGATCGGATCGATGCCGGATCGGAACTGCTCGCCTCGCGCCTGCCGCAGGATTTTACCGGCGACGTCGCAGATTTCGGCGCCGGATGGGGCTATCTCTCGGTCGAGATGGCACAGAGATCGCGCGGGCTGGCCCGCCTTGACCTCTATGAGGCCAATCACGCGGCCCTGGAGGCCGCGCGGGGTAACCTGGCGGAGAACTGCCCGAACGCGCCAGCGCGCTTCTTCTGGCACGATCTGGCGGGCGAGCCGGTCAAGGACAAATACGACCTCGTCATCATGAACCCGCCCTTCCACGAGGGCCATGCCGCCGAGCCATCGCTCGGCCAGGCGATGATCAAGACAGCCGCCTCCGCCGTTCGCGGCGGCGGCAGGCTGATGCTGGTCGCCAATCGCGGCCTGCCTTATGAGCCTGTTCTGGCAGCGAACTTCAGGGAAAGCGGCGAAACCTGCCGCAATGCCCGCTTCAAGGTTCTGTGGGCGAAGAAATAAGGCTCAGGCCGCTTCGACCCCGAGTTCTTACCCGCAAAACAAAAGGCCGTGCGCAGAGGATGCGCACGGCCTTTGAATTTCAATCAGCGGCGTTTATTCGACGTCGGCGTTGCGCAGGGTCTCCAGCGTTGGCATCGAGGTGATGTTGAAGCCGGCATCGACGAAGTGGATTTCGCCGGTGACGCCGGCGGAGAGGTCGGAGAGCAGGTAGAGCGCCGAGCTGCCGACCTGATCGATGGTCACGGTCTTGCGCAGCGGCGCATTACGCTGGTTCCAGGAGAGGATCGCGCGCGCGTCCGAAATTCCGGCGCCGGCCAGCGTGCGGATCGGGCCGGCGGAAATGCCGTTGACGCGGATGCCGCGCGGGCCGTAATCGGCAGCGAGATAACGCACCGAAGCCTCGAGCGCCGCCTTGGCGACACCCATGACATTGTAATTCGGAATGACGCGCGTCGAGCCGTTATAGGTCAGTGTCAGCATCGCGCCACTGCCTTCCATCAGCGGAGCGCAGCGCTTGGCGATCTCGGTGAAGGAGAAGCAGGAGATGACCATGGTGCGGCTGAAATTCTCCCGCGTCGTATCGGCGTAGAGGCCCTTCAGCTCGTTCTTGTCCGAGAAGCCGATGGCATGGACGATAAAATCGAGCTTGCCCCAGCGCTCGCCGAGCGCGTCGACCACGGCATCGACGGAAGTGATGTCCTCGACGTCGCAAGGCAGCACGAAATCCGAGCCGACTTCGGCGGCCAGCGGCCGGACGCGCTTGCCGAGCGCATCGCCCTGATAGGTGAAGGCGAGGTCCGCCCCCTGTGCGGCGAGCGCTTTTGAAATCCCCCAGGCAATCGAATGGTTGTTTGCGACGCCCATGATGAGGCCGCGCTTACCCTGCATGATTCCAGTCATGTTGTTATCCGTTATAGCGCTGGAAGACGAGCGTGGCGTTCGTCCCGCCAAAGCCGAAGGAATTGGAGAGAGCGATATCGATCTTCGCATTGTCGATTCGCTTGCGCACAATCGGCACACCTTCGAATTCGGGATCGAGCTCGGCGATATGGGCGCTTTCGCCGATGAAACCTTGCTGCATCATCAGCAGGGAATAGATCGATTCCTGCACGCCGGCCGCACCGAGCGAATGGCCCGTCAGCGACTTGGTAGATTGGATATGCGGGATCTTGGTGCCGAACACCTCGCGGATGGCGCCGATTTCCTTGCTGTCGCCGACCGGCGTCGATGTGCCGTGGGTGTTGATATAGTCGACATCGCCTTTGACGGTGGAAAGCGCCTGGCGCATGCAGCGGACAGCGCCCTCGCCCGAGGGAGCGACCATGTCGTAACCATCAGAGGTGGCGCCGTAGCCGACGATTTCGGCGTAGATTTTGGCGCTGCGGGCCTTGGCGTGCTCCAGCTCCTCCAGCACCAGCACGCCGGCGCCGCCGGCGATGACGAAACCGTCGCGGTTGACGTCATAGGCGCGCGAGGCAGTATCGGGCGTGTCGTTATATTTGGAGGACATGGCCCCCATCGCGTCGAAGAGGTTGGACATCGTCCAGTCGAGATCTTCGTGGCCGCCGGCAAACATCATGTCCTGCTTGCCCCACTGGATCATTTCAGTGGCATTGCCGATGCAATGCGCCGAGGTCGAGCAGGCCGACGAGATCGAATAGTTGACGCCGTGGATCTTGAACCAGGTGGCGAGTGTGGCCGATGCGGTTGACGACATCGCCTTCGGCACGGCGAAGGGGCCGATGCGCTTCGGGCTGTGGTTCTTTACGGTGATCTCGGCCGCCTCGATGAGTGTGCGGGTGGACGGGCCACCGGATCCCATGATGATGCCGACGCGCTCGTTCTGTGCGTAGTCCGTCTCTTCCAGACCGGAATCGGCGATCGCCTGCTTCATGGCGACATGGTTCCAGGCGCCGCCCTGCGACAGGAAGCGCATGGCGCGGCGATCGACCAGTTCGCCAAGTTCCGCCTGGCCGAGCTTGGGGCTGCCCCAGACCTGGCACTTGAAGCCGTGTTCGGCGAAATCGTTGGAAAAGGAGATACCCGACTTTGCCTGGCGCAAGGATTCGGTGACTTCGGCCGCATCGCTTCCGATCGAGGAAACGATACCCAGACCCGTGACAACTACCCGTCTCATCTGATCAAACCTTTGTTGTTTTCGTCAGCCGCTCGAAATGCGGTTTCAGGCGGTCTTGTCTTTCGATAGACCGACGCGAAGGTCGGACGCCTGGTATATGGTCTCGCCATCCGCCTTCAGCCAGCCATCGGCCGTGCCGAGCACGAGGCGACCGCGCATGACGCGCTTGAAGTCGATGCCGTATTCGATCAGCTTCGTATGCGGCCGGACCATGCCCTTGAATTTCACTTCGCCGGTTGAAAGCGCCATGCCGCGACCTTCCTCGCCAAGCCAGCCCAGGAAGAAACCGGTCAGCTGCCACATGCCGTCGAGGCCGAGGCAGCCAGGCATGATCGGATTGCCTTCGAAATGGCAGGGAAAATACCAGTCGTCGGGGCGTACATCGTATTCGGCCCTGAGATAGCCCTTGTCGAAGGCGCCGCCCGTTTCGGAAATGTCCGTGATGCGGTGAACCATCAGCATGGGCGGCAGCGGCAGCTGCGCATTACCGGGTCCGAACAGCTCGCCATGGGCGCAAGCGATGAGTTCTTCATACGAGAAGCTGGACTGTCTGGTGGTCATAAAATTTCTTTTTCCCCCCGCGTGAAGCCGATGGATGTGAACGTGTAGTCCAAGTTCTTCAGAAAATGAAGCACAAGCAAGGCAGCTTCATTCATCGGTTTGGACCAGGCTTACGCCATTATTTGGTGGTCGCATACAGGAAGGCCAGAGCTGCGACCAGACCTATTTGCATCAAAAGCCCGTTTTTGCCGCGTTTGTCAGGCTCTTGTCCCCACTGAACTATTGAAAGGCTCCGATGCAAAAGTTATACCGCTTGAAGAAACATGATTGCTTTATGCAGGAATAATCGGAGTTGGTGTTGATGACGGGTGCACTCCCGATCGCAATAGAGGTAAGGCTGCGCCGCGCGGGCCTTCGCCCCACACGCCAGCGCGTCGCGCTCGGCGACCTCCTGTTTGCCAAGGGCGACCGGCATTTGACCGTCGAGGAACTGCATGAGGAGGCGGTTGCCGCCGGGGTGCCGGTTTCGCTGGCGACCGTCTATAACACGCTGCACCAGTTCACCGAAGCCGGTCTCATCCGCGTTCTCGCCGTCGAGAGCGCCAAGACCTATTTCGACACCAATGTTTCCGACCACCACCATTTCTTCATCGAAGGCCATAACGAGGTGCTCGACATTCCCGTCAGCAACCTGACGATCGGCAATCTGCCGGAGCCGCCCGAAGGTTTGGAGATCGCTCATGTCGACGTGGTGATCCGCCTGCGAGCCAAGCAAGGCTGACGGCGACCAAAAGGCTCACATCACATCGTCGGGATGCCGCCCGGGCTTGTGTTTGTAGATCGGGAAGGTCCAGCCGAACCAAAGGGCGCCGCCGCGAACGGCAAAGGCCGCCACAACGCCGCAGCCGGAGGCGAGATAGAGCGGCATTCCCAACGCATTGGCGAGCGTGAACACGCCGGCCCCGACCAGCGCCGCCGTCACATAGATTTCCGGCCGCAACAGCACCGAAGGCTCGTTTGCCATCAGATCGCGCAGGATGCCGCCGAAGGTCGCCGTCAGTGTGCCGGTGACGATCGCGATGGTCGGCGAGCCGGTAGCGGCAAGTCCCTTGGCGGCACCCAGAACGCAATAGGCGGCAAGGCCGATCGCATCCAGCCAGATCAGCAGGCGATAGCGCGATTCCAGCAGATGGGCGGTGAAGAAGACAATCACGCCCATGATGCAGCAGACGAGGATATAGGCAGGGTTCAGCACCCAGAAGACCGGTACACGGCCGAGCACGATGTCGCGCACGGTGCCGCCGCCGGTTCCCGTGACCATGGCAAAAAACAGAAAGCCGATCAGATCGAGCTGCTTGCGCGAGGCGGCGAGCGCGCCTGTCGCGGCAAACAGCGCAATGCCGGCATAATCGAGATAGACGAGCAAGGACATGCGGACCCCGGAGCCGGCGAACAGTTTCCGGAAAGAACCATGGCGGCAAGGGCGGCGCAAGGCGGCGCGGCGATAAAGCATCAGTCTTTATTCGATGTATGTCGTATCCCGAAACCGCTGCATGGTTTTAGGCGACATGCCTTGGCTTCAGAGCCTTTGTCCAAAAGAGGAAAGCCCGTGAAAACGCTGGTGCTCGCCGTTCTCAATATTGTCCTGCTGCTCGCCATGCCGGTAGCCGCGCTTGCCCAGCAATCGCTGATCTCCGACCCCGAAATCTACGAGAAGAAGCATTTCCAGGAACAGTGCAAAGCGGCCGAATTCGCCGACGGCTTCATCACCCGGCAGGACATCAACAATGACGGGCTGATCGACGCCGTGGTCAATGAGGGCGAGCTCACCTGCGACGGGCAGAAGGGGCCGCAATGCAACGACGACGGCTGCACCTATAATTTCTATCTGCAGGTCGCCGAAGGCGGTTATTTCATGATCGCGACGGCACAGATCTACGGCTACGACTTCGTCCAGCGCTTCGGCAACATGGTGCTGGCGATGAAGATGCATCCGCGTTTCTGCGACCGCACCGAAGGCGATCCCTGCATCGTGACCGCGCGTGTGCGCGGCACGAAATTCGTCACCATCTCGAAGAAATAAGCTTAGCGCGGATAAAGCTCCGACGTCCGGCCGGCGAGATAGTAGCCGACCAGGCCGTACCATTCGCGGACCGCAGTCGCCATATTCTGGGCGTTGAGGTTCGGCTGAGTGAAATCCAGGTTCAGCCGAACCTGCCCGTCGGTGCGATAGTCGGTCGGCCAGGGCACGATGTCGATGCCGAGCTTACGGAAGATGCCGACGGAACGCGGCATATGGAAGCCCGAGGTGATCAGCAGGCACTGGGAAAGGCCGTGGCCCGCGAGGACTTCTTTTGTATTGACGGCGTTTTCGAAGGTGGTGCGCGATTGCCGCTCCTCGATCAGGCGATCCTTGCTGACGCCGAAGAGCGGGAAGAAGCGCTCGGATGCCGCCGCATCGCCTTCGTAAATGCCCGAGAGTGAGCCGTCGCCGCCCGAGATCAGAATGCGCGACTGCGGAAACTTCTGCGCGAGCCGCAGCGCTTCGATGAAGCGGTCGGCGGCAGGATTGAATTCAATGCCGTGGCGCGCCGTATTCACCTCGTTTTCGAAGGCGCCGCCGAGCACGATCATGCATTGCAGGCTGTCGGGATCGGCGGCAGGTTTGGCGAAGCGCTGCTCGAGCCCCTGCATCAGAAGGTTGCCGGCCGTGGTGTAGAGCGTGATGAAGAGGATGAGGGCTGAAGCCATCGCGCCGAGGACGCTTGAGCTGTGCCAGCGCAGAAGTCCGGCGGCAAAGGCGAAGAAGACGAGAAGGAATGCCAGCGACAGCGGCTGGGCAAAAATCCAGACAAGCTTGGAAATGACGAACAAGACCTACTCCTTGAGGATGGGCGCGCGTCCTTCCTATCCGATTCGGCGGTAACAGGAATGCGACGGTCCTATCGCTAGCGCAGGGCGCCCGTGTGATGCGGCGCGAGCTTCTGGTTGAAGCGCCGCTGAAGCGGCCGGGGAATGAACATGGCGACAAGCGCCAGCGCCATGGCAAAGATGGAGACCAGCCACAAGGCATGGGCGCCGGTCAACCGGGTCAGGACGGCACCGGCGATCGCGCCGAGCATCATGCCGCCCCAGGGGACGAGCTGGATCGTCCATTCGACACGGCGATCGCCGATAATCCAGCGGCCGATGCCGCGGCCGAAACGCGACAGTGCGCCTGTGACATAAGTCAGGCCGATCGGCAGGCCTTCGATATGTTCGACGGCGGCGTTCACCATGCCCATGGAACAAACGATCATGTAGAACCGCACCAGCATCAGGCTCTCAGCCGTCGTCATCGAAGCAAGCGCCAGAACGGCCCCGACGCAGCCGAGAACGACGAAGATGCGCCGCTCGGAGACATGGGCGATGACGATACCGGTCGCATTGCCGAGCACGAAAACGAGAATGGCGGAGATCAGCACCGCCGCATGATAAAGATTGCCCTGGCCCAGCGCGAGTGCGGCCCGCGTCGTATTCCCCGTCATGAAGGAGACGAAATCGCCGGTCAGCAGCAGCCCGGTCGCATCGGTCATGCCGGCCAGAAATGAAATCGAACCGACGAGGGCGAGCCCGGTCAGGGTTCGTCGTGTACGAATGATACGGCGGCGTCTTGCTCTGGTCATTGGGGATCCTGAAGGCGAATCACTGAGATTCCTGCAGCAAGGATAAATCCTGTTCGTTGAGGAATTGGCAAAGAGGATTTGGCCGGGGCCACGCTTGCGCGAAAAGATTCTTTCGATCATAAAACGGCGTCGCTTCAGACCGAAGCTCCGTAAGCGTTTACGTCAATCAACGCGCAACCGCCGATCGGCGCTGCGCGATTGTTCGATCGGCATCTTACGGAGATCAAAATGCCCAAAGGCAAACTCCCCAAGCGCTACAATGCGATCGTCATGCCGCTCATCCTCTCGCTGCTAATGACATCAGTCGTCTCCGCAATCAGCATCGTCAGAGCGCAAGGCCTGACCGCAGCTGCACTTGCCATGTGGCCATCCGCCTGGGTCCTCTCCTGGGCCATCGCCTTTCCGGTGCGGTTATTGGTGCTGCCGGTGGTGAAACGGGTGACGGCAGCGATCGTGGAGATGTGAGGCGGAAGGCGCCGGCAGGCTGTGGGAACGGTCTGCCGGGGGTGGCGTGAGCGCGGCTAGAGTCTTTTCTTTGCGAATGCTCTGCCGGAAGCCGACTTCAAATACTTCTCAAAGGCAAAGGCCTGCGCTTCGTCGGAGAAGGCGAGATAGGTCTTGAGAGACCAAGGGGCGTATTTCGAGGTATGAGAAACTTCTCCGGCATTATGTTTTGCCAGACGCGACTTCAGGTCGCCCGTCACGCCAACGTAATAGCGATCCGGAAGTTCGACACTATTGAGAATGTAGACATATTTCATGGAAGGATCACAGCCCGCCTACGTTGCTTCGCAACTACGTCGCGGCAGCCTCCGCCTCCTTCTCGCCCTCGTCCCGTCAAGCCTTCCGGCTTGCCAAGCCGAAGCTCGAAGAGCGTAGGCTGGTGGAGCTAAGCGGGATCGAACCGCTGACCTCTTGCATGCCATGCAAGCGCTCTCCCAGCTGAGCTATAGCCCCATCAAGGCGGTCCGGCATGGCCGGTCCTGGGATGCTCCGGAGGGCGTTCCCTCTGGAGTGGCGGCTTCTTACTTGCGGTTTTCGCAGATAGCAAGCCCAAAAAAACCGACCCGGAATTTTTTTGTTGTCCGGGCCGGCATTTGTCCGATCAGACTTCGTCTTCGTCGCCGGTCACGCCGATAATGTCGCTCATGTCGTCATCGTCGTCGTCTTCGTCGGGCGTGAGGAAAGTGTCGTCATCGTCGTCGCCTTCGATTTCGACATCGTCGTCGCCCATGTCCGGAATGTCGTCGCCAGAGGCGCCGTCGTCGGCATCCTCAAGCGAAACCAGTTCGACTTCGGTGTTTTCGGTATCGACTTCCGCGACCTCGTCTTCTTCGGCAACCTCAGCGATCGCCGAGGTTTCCTCGAAGAAGGACAGGGGATAGGACTTGCCGGTATAAGGGGAAACGATCGGATCCCGGTTCAGATCATAAAACTTCTTGCCGGTTTCCGGATCGGTGCGCTTGGTTCCAAGTTCCGCTTTCGCCACTATAAGCCTCGTGAGAATGGCCGAATCCGCGATTCGGCAAAATGCCGTGCAAGCCGGCGTTCCATCGGAATTTATAAGCCGGTCCCCTTAATCGCTGTGGCTTCCCATGTCAAAGCCAAACTTTATCATCTCGGCGCGGGCGTTTTGGCCTGCAGACGGATGACCGCTCATGGTGTTTGTGGTAACGAGCCGCGGCAGTAGAAGAAGCGGGCGAAGGCAGCAGCCGGCCAGGCCGACGCTTCGGAAGAAATGTGCTGCAGTTACAGAGGATTACGGGATGCATGGCTCTGCGCCGCAGCCCACCGCCAGCTTCCAGCTGTTCCAGCCGCATCCGCGCAAGACGACCCCTTTGGCGCCATACGGCGCATCATTGCAGGATTGATCCCATGGCAACAAAGAGTTTCACCATCGCCATCGACGGCCCGGCGGCGGCCGGCAAGGGGACGCTTTCGCGTCTTATCGCTGAACGATACGGCTTTCACCATCTCGACACGGGGCTGACCTACCGCGCAACGGCCAAGGCGCTGCTCGATGCCGGCCTGCCGCTCGACGACGAGGCGGTGGCCGAAAAGATCGCGCGGGAGGTTGAACTCGCCGGACTGAATCGCGATATACTTTCCCGACACGAGATCGGTGAAGCTGCCTCGAAAATCGCCGTCATGCCGGCGGTGCGCCGGGCGCTGGTCGAGGCGCAGCGCCGGTTTGCGGCAAAGACGCCGGGCACGGTGCTCGATGGGCGCGATATCGGCACGGTCGTATGCCCGGATGCGCCGGTCAAGCTCTATGTGACGGCGTCGCCGGAGGTGCGCGCCAGACGCCGTTACGACGAGATCCTGGGCAAGGGGGCGACGGCGGATTTGGAGGCGATTTTCGAAGACGTCAAGCGGCGCGACGAACGCGACATGGGGCGGGCCGACAGCCCTTTGAAACCAGCTGATGATGCGCACTTGCTTGATACGTCGGAAATGAGTATAGAGGCCGCGTTTCAAGCCGCTCAATCGATCATCGATGCGGTCTTGAACCGAAATGCCTAAATTCAAGCGATTTTGCATGCTCAGACGCATGGATCGCTTTAATGCAGCCTGAAATTCCGTCCAAGCGCCGGATTGCCTTCGTCAGAGAAGGCGGACTGGGTTCAGGCCCATTCAACACGAACCAACCGGCGCATACGTGGGCCTTGACGCTATCGAAGGCCACGCAGGAGATTTTATGTCAGTAGCAACTCCCTCTCGCGAGGATTTCGCGGCCCTTCTCGAAGAGTCCTTTGCCAAAAACGATCTGGCTGAAGGCTATGTCACCAAGGGCATCGTCACGGGCATCGAAAAGGATGTCGCCGTTGTCGACGTCGGCCTCAAGGTCGAAGGCCGCATCGCGCTCAAGGAATTCGGCGCACGCGCCAAGGACGGTTCGCTGAAGGTCGGCGACGAAGTCGAAGTCTATGTCGAGCGCATCGAAAACGCGCTTGGTGAAGCCGTTCTGTCGCGCGAGAAGGCTCGCCGCGAAGAAAGCTGGATCAAGCTCGAAGCCAAGTTCGAAGCCGGCGAGCGCGTCGAAGGCGTGATCTTCAACCAGGTCAAGGGCGGCTTCACGGTCGACCTCGACGGTGCGATCGCCTTCCTGCCGCGTTCGCAGGTCGACATCCGCCCGATCCGCGACGTGACCCCGCTGATGCACAACCCGCAGCCCTTCGAAATCCTCAAGATGGACAAGCGCCGCGGCAACATCGTGGTTTCGCGCCGCACGGTCCTGGAAGAGTCCCGTGCCGAGCAGCGTTCTGAAATCGTTCAGAACCTCGAAGAAGGCCAGGTTGTCGACGGCGTCGTCAAGAACATCACCGATTACGGTGCGTTCGTCGACCTCGGCGGCATCGACGGCCTGCTGCACGTCACCGACATGGCATGGCGCCGTGTGAACCATCCGTCGGAAATCCTGAACATCGGCCAGCAGGTCAAGGTTCAGATCATCCGCATCAACCAGGAAACCCACCGCATCTCGCTCGGTATGAAGCAGCTCGAGTCCGATCCGTGGGATGGCATCCAGGCCAAGTATCCGGAAGGCAAGAAGATCTCCGGTACCGTTACGAACATCACCGACTACGGTGCGTTCGTCGAGCTGGAGCCGGGCATCGAAGGCCTGATCCACATCTCGGAAATGTCCTGGACCAAGAAGAACGTTCACCCCGGCAAGATCCTGTCCACGAGCCAGGAAGTCGAAGTCGTCGTTCTCGAAGTCGATCCGTCCAAGCGCCGTATCTCGCTCGGCCTCAAGCAGACGCTGGAAAACCCGTGGGCAGCATTCGCCCGCAGCCATCCGGCCGGCACTGAAGTTGAAGGCGAAGTCAAGAACAAGACCGAATTCGGCCTGTTCATCGGCCTCGACGGCGATGTCGACGGCATGGTGCACCTCTCCGACCTCGACTGGAACCGTCCGGGCGAACAGGTCATCGAGGAGTTCAACAAGGGTGACGTCGTCAAGGCCGTCGTTCTCGACGTCGATGTCGAGAAGGAACGCATCTCGCTCGGCATCAAGCAGCTCGGCAAGGATGCTGTTGGTGAAGCAGCAGCTTCCGGCGACCTGCGCAAGAACGCCGTTGTTTCCTGCGAAGTCATCGCCATCAACGATGGCGGCATTGAAGTGAAGCTCGTCAACCACGAGGACATCACGTCCTTCATCCGTCGCGCCGATCTCGCCCGCGACCGCGACGAGCAGCGTCCTGAGCGTTTCTCGGTCGGCCAGGTCGTCGACGCCCGCGTCACCAACTTCTCCAAGAAGGACCGCAAGATCATGCTGTCCATCAAGGCCCTGGAGATTGCGGAAGAGAAGGAAGCCGTCGCTCAGTTCGGTTCGTCCGACTCGGGCGCTTCGCTCGGCGACATCCTGGGCGCAGCCCTGAAGAACCGCGGCGGCGAATAAGCCTCGCAGTCACGTCTGAAATGCGGAACCCGCCGGAGCGATCCGGCGGGTTCTTCATTTTCAGGTGATGAAAGCCGCTATTCCCAGCCGGCCATGCGCTGATAAAGCGCGTAGACCGGATCGGCTGCAGTGTCGGGCCGATATGCCGACGGCTCGGTATCGATCATCCTCGGCGTCCTGCGCTCGGGTGCCGCCTCCGCCCCTTCAGCATCGGGTTCGGCATCCTCGCCGCCGGATTGCGCCTGCTGCTCGTCCTGCGGCGCACCGTCCTGGTGATGGTGATGCTGGTGGCTCGTTTCACCGGCCTTTTCGTTCGACGGCGTATCCTTGGCGAACTGATAAGGCAGCTGAGCATAGGCAAAGCCCTCCGCCACCTTGGCCGCGAGCGGCACATAAGAGGCCTCCGCCATGTCGGGCAGCGGCATCGGTTGCGGCTGTGCGGCAATTTCTTTCGGCTGGCGGGCAGCCGCAGCCGTGGCCCCGGGTTCCATCTGAGACAGGTGGGGCATTGCGGACTGTCGAGCATCGGCAGCGGCCAGATCTGCCGGCTGTCTCGTCAAGGTCTCCTTCGCTTCGCTGATGACGGCCTCGTCGAGAATGGCATCGACCTCCACCGCCGCCTCGACGGGACCATCCTCCTGCACCGTTTCGACGTCCTGCTCACGGATGATGGTTACGATCATCTCGGAGACCGCTTCGGTCATGGAGGCGAGGATTCCCGTCCAGTTCCGGGGAATGAGAGGATCGGCTTTTTCCGACGTTGCGAGAGGCTGAATGACCGGCGGCTCCGTCACCTCGGCCGTGTCGTCACCCGCACGCGGCTCTGCCGGCACTGATTGCCGGGCTTCGACCTTCGGGGCAAGCTCTGCTTTTGTCACCGAAGCGGAGCGAATCCAGTTTTCAGACTGCGAAATTTCAGGATCCGCGGCTTCCACGGCTGCGGCGCTCACCGCTTCCTCGCTTGCCGCAAGCAGGGCGGTCTCGATCAATTTGCCGGCTGGTTCAGATTGCGTTTCCGCCGGCTGGCGGATCGCGGCGAGCAGGCTGGCTTCATGCAGCTGGATCTCGGGCCGGGCTTCGGCGCGCATCGGCGAAGCATCGTTCTGACCATAGGATCGGACGACGGCGCGGGCAGCGAGATCACGGTCCTTGTAGCGCACGATTTCCAGATAGGCGATGATACGCGCCGCCTCAGGCCCTGTCGGATTCTTCAAGGCTTCCGCGATCGTCCGAAGCGGCAGACTGTGCCCCTGCGCGCTCAGCTGGCCTTCGACCTCATCGATCCTGGCGGTCGGCAGCCCGCGGATGGCATCGGCGAGCCGGGAGGCGAAGGCGGAATTGCTCTCGTCCTCGCCGCGATCGAGCGAGATCGAGCGGCCAGCCGCATCGATGACATCGAAAAGGGCTTCAACCATGCGCTCGCGCGCCGCAAGGAGCAGGATATTGAGCTTGCCGGCAATGGCGGAATTCAGCTCAGTGGCCTCGACCGCGTTGACGGGCGCGGGGGCAATCACCGAACGGTCAGGACTGCCGGCCACGATCGCCGCAGTCTGGCCCTGAGATGAAAAGCTTGCATTGGACGCTGCACGAACGGGGGTCAGCATGGCATGCCTTTCGTAAAGTGACGATGAAAGCAGGCTCTATGAAAGGACCGCGCTCATCCGGTCCCTTGCATCCCGAGCAGATCCTCCTGTCCGCATGACGCAAGCGGCGCCATCGAATGCCTAAAAATTAAATCGAATATTAAGAAACAGAGATTAACGAATCGCTAACGCCGGCGGATCAGTTCACCCGCGACCGCAGACAGTGAAGATTGACGGCAATTCGCTCAGCTGTGAGCGAAGATATCGGCCTCTTCCCAGCCGAGCAGGTCGAGCTTGGCGCGCGTCGGCAGGAATGCGAAGCAGGCCGTGGCATGATCGAACCGGCCGTCGCGGATCAGGCGGGCCGTCAGCTTGTCGCGAAGCGCGTGCAAGTAAAGCACGTCGGAAGCGGCATATTCGAGCTGGGCCGGCGACAGCGTCTCGGCCGCCCAATCGGACGATTGCTGCGCCTTGGAGACATCGACGTCGAGCATTTCCTTGAGATTGTCCTTGAGGCCGTGGCGATCGGTGTAGGTGCGGCAGAGGCGCGAGGCGATCTTGGTGCAGAATACCGGGTTCGTCGTGACGCCGAAGGTATGGAAGAGCACGGCAATATCGAAGCGGCCGTAATGAAAGATCTTCTGGTGCGTGGGATCTTCGAGCAGAGCGACGAGATTGGGGGCCTCTTTCTGGCCGGCCGCGATGCGGATGATGTCGGCGGTGCCGTCACCCGGAGAAAGCTGGACGACGCAGAGACGATCCCGCCGCGGCACCAGGCCCAGCGTCTCGGTATCGATCGCGATCGCGCCGGTGTAGCGGGCCGCGTCGGCCGCGGAAATATCGCCTTCGTGATAACGGATGGTGGCGGCCATGAGACTGTCTTTCGTTCGGATATTCTCCACTCGCGCTATAGCGCAAAGGCACACATTGCGAAACTGCTTCCTGCTGCGGCTGGTTCAGAATGTCGGCGGCGTGTTGATCCAGAGAAGCACGGTTTCGCCATCGTGGCGGTTGCGCCAGGAATGGTAGCGGCGGCTTTCGAAATACAGTGAATCGCCCGGGCCGAGATCGAAGAACTGATCGCTGTCGAGCACCAGTTCCAGCCGGCCGGACAGGACATGCATGAATTCCTCGCCTTCGTGGCGATAGGCGCCCTCGCTGGCAGCGCCCGGCGCCAGCACGAAACGATGGCAATCCATCATCCTGCGGCCTTCGGCAAGCAACTGCACCGTAACCCCGGGGGTCGTTTCCGGCCAGGTGCGCCACTCGCCGGCGCGTATCACTGCCGGCACCTCCACGCTTTCCTCGCCGGAGAGGCGGGAGACGGTGGTGGCGTAATATTCGGCGAGGTCGTGCAGCGTCTTGAACCCGACGCCTTGCGAGGTGCGCTCCAGCGTCGAGAGCGTCGACGCGGTGATGCCAATATCACCGGCCACCTGATCGAGGGTCTTGCCTGCGGCGTGGCGGAGGCTCCGCAGTTTCCGGCCGAGGCCGGAATCCTGGCCGGGTTCGGCACTGTCCGCGGAGGGTTCCTCGCTCTCCAGCGCCTCTCGGATTGCTGCCGGATTGAGACCGCGCTCGACCCGGTACCAGGAGATGCGCTTCAGCCGCGCCACGTCGTCGGCGCTATATTGCCGATGGCCGGTTTCGGAGCGGCCGGGAACGACCAGGCCCTGGCTTTCCCAGAGGCGCAGCGTCGAGGCGGAGACTCCCGCCAGCCGCGCGGCCTCCGCTACCTTGTAGCGCACAGGCCCGTTGTCACTCATCAGCCAATACCCCGATTCTCGTTGCGCGAGCATTCATCAAATCGCGTGATGTTTGAAGCAAAAAATGCCGCTTGTTTTCTTGCAGAAAAAATGTAGGAATTTCCAGAGATTCTTACAGAACTTATGTAAGATAATTCCAAAAACCTTCAACACGGGAGCAGATCGATGACCGCGACAAGCCTTACCGACCGGAAGAACGCCGCGATTTCACGCGGCGTCGGCATGACTACCCAGATCTATGCGGATCGCGCAGAGAATGCCGAAATCTGGGACAAGGAGGGCCGCCGCTATATCGATTTCGCCGCCGGCATCGCCGTGCTCAACACCGGCCACCGCCACCCCAAGGTCATTGCGGCGGTCAAGGATCAGCTCGACCGCTTCACCCATACCTGCCACCAAGTGGTGCCCTACGAGAACTACGTCAGCCTCGCCGAGCGCTTGAACGCCCTGGTGCCCGGCAATTTCCAGAAAAAGACCATCTTCGTCACCACTGGCGCCGAGGCGGTCGAGAACGCCGTCAAGATCGCCCGTGCCGCGACCGGCCGCTCGGCCGTCATCGCCTTCGGCGGCGGCTTCCACGGCCGCACCTTCATGGGCATGGCGCTGACCGGCAAGGTCGTGCCCTACAAGGTCGGCTTCGGCGCGATGCCCGGCGATGTCTTCCATGTTCCTTTCCCCGTCGAACTGCATGGCGTCTCCGTCGATCAGTCGCTTGCGGCGCTGAAGAAACTCTTCGCCGCCGATGTCGATCCGCAGCGTGTCGCAGCCATCATCCTCGAGCCGGTGCAGGGTGAAGGCGGCTTCTATCCGGCGCCCGCAGCCTTCATGAAAGCCCTGCGCGAACTTTGCGACCAGCATGGCATCCTGCTGATCGCCGATGAGGTGCAGACCGGTTTTGCCCGCACCGGCAAGATGTTCGCGATGGATCACCACGAGGTGGCCGCCGACCTGACGACGATGGCGAAAAGCCTCGCCGGCGGCTTCCCACTTGCTGCCGTCACCGGCCGCGCCGAAATCATGGACGCGCCGGGGCCGGGCGGGCTCGGCGGCACCTATGGCGGCAATCCGCTCGGTATCGCCGCTGCCCATGCCGTCCTCGACGTCATCAAGGAGGAGGATCTCTGCAACCGCGCGAACCTGCTCGGCGGGCGGCTGAAGCAGCGGCTGGAATCCTTGCGTGAAAAGGTGCCGGAGATCGCCGATATTCGCGGACCGGGCTTCATGAACGCCGTCGAATTCAATGACCGGAGGACGGGATTGCCGAGTGCTGATTTCGCCAACAAGGTGCGGCTGACAGCGCTCGACAAGGGGCTGATCCTGCTCACCTGCGGCGTCCATGGAAACGTCATCCGCTTCCTCGCGCCGATCACCATCCAGGACGAGGTCTTCGGCGAGGCGCTCGACATTCTCGAGACCTCGATGCTGGAGGCGAGTGCCGCCAGCTAGCGCCGATCGAACCCGGATTTCAATGGCGCCGGCGATCGGCAGCCGCTCCCAAGGAGATATGATATGGCTTTCACTACCGCACTGACCAGGCACATTGCCTTTTCCTCGCCGCTGCTGCGCGATGCCGGCTATATCAACGGCGTCTGGACGTCGGGCGACGCCGCAAAGACCTTCGACGTTCTGAACCCGGCAACCGGCGAGCTGCTCGCCTCCCTCCCCGATATGGGCGCAGCCGAAACGCGGGCGGCGATCGATGCGGCCTATGCTGCCCAGCCGGCCTGGGCTGCCCGCCCCGCCAAGGAACGCAGCCAGATCCTGCGCAAATGGTTCGACCTGATCGTCGCCAATGCCGACGCGCTCGCGGCGATCCTGACGGCCGAAATGGGCAAGCCCTTCCCCGAAGCGCGCGGTGAGATCCTTTATGCCGCCGCCTATATCGAATGGTATGCGGAAGAGGCCAAGCGCATCTACGGCGAGACGATCCCGGCGCCTTCCCAGGATAAGCGCATGATCGTCATCAAGCAGCCGGTCGGCGTCGTCGGCACGATCACACCGTGGAATTTCCCGGCGGCGATGATTGCCCGCAAGATCGCCCCGGCGCTTGCCGTCGGCTGCACTGTCGTCTCGAAGCCGGCCGAGCAGACTCCGCTGACTGCGATTGCCCTCGCCGTGCTCGCCGAACAGGCCGGCATTCCCGCCGGCGTCTTCAATCTGATCGTCGGGCTCGACGGGCCGGCAATCGGCCGAGAGCTCTGCGGCAATGAGAAAGTGCGCAAGATCAGCTTCACCGGCTCGACGGAAGTCGGCCGCATCCTGATGCGGCAATGCGCTGACCAGATCAAGAAGGTGAGCCTGGAGCTCGGTGGCAACGCGCCGTTCATTGTCTTCGACGATGCCGATCTCGACGCCGCCGTCGAGGGCGCGATCGCCTCCAAATATCGCAATGCCGGCCAGACCTGCGTTTGCGCCAACCGCCTCTATATCCAGTCCAGCGTCTATGACGCCTTTGCCGCGAAGCTTGCCGCCAAGGTCGCCGAGTTGTCGGTCGGGGACGGGTTCAAGCCCGGTGTCGAGATCGGGCCGCTGATCGACGAGCAGGGTCTTGCCAAGGTGGAGGACCATGTCGGCGACGCGCTGGCCAAGGGCGCCAAGGTTCTGACCGGCGGCAAGCGCATCGACGGCGCCGGCACCTTCTTTGCGCCGACGGTGCTGACCGGCGTGACCCGCGGCATGACGGTGGCGCGCGAGGAAACCTTCGGGCCGGTGGCGCCGCTCTTCCGCTTCGAGACGGCCGAGGACGTCATCGCTCAGGCCAACGACACCGAATTCGGCCTGGCCGCCTACTTCTATGCCGGTGACCTGAAGAAGGTCTGGCGGGTGGCGGAGGCGCTGGAATACGGCATGATCGGCATCAATACCGGGCTGATGTCATCCGAGACGGCGCCCTTCGGCGGCATCAAGCAATCCGGTCTCGGCCGCGAGGGCTCCCGCCATGGCGCCGACGATTATCTAGAGATGAAATATCTCTGCATTGGCGGCGTCTGATCGGCCCCTGTACCGAGAGCACGCGGCATTCCGCCGCGTGTTTTCAATAATGCGGCGGACGAGTGATGGCCGGCGCGTCCAGCGACTGCTCCTCCAGCGACAGGAAGCGTTCTGTCAACCGTTCGAGCTTGGTGCGCATCTGCTCCACGCTCTTCCATTGTTCGGCGAGCTGATCGGAAAGCTCCTCGATCGTCTTTGCCTGATGGGCCAGCATTTCCTCCAGCCGGGTGATGCGGTTGGTCTCGTCGGACATCGATCCTCCTTTGCCGACACCGGCAGAACAGATGGTTCTCCCAAACCGGAAATAGGCCGCCGCGTCAATGTTTTCGATCCCCGGCGCGGCCATGCGCAAAACTGAACCGTTTGGTTACTGAAAGACCTTGCCGTGCCCGATGTAGTGGGGTAGGCCCTAATCCATCAGGGAGGAATACTGATGGATGCAGGCAACGGCTTTCTTCATCCGGACCGGCTCTTTCCGGCCGACCCGGCGACACGGACCATCGCGCGAGACCTCTACGAGACGGTGCGCAATCTTCCGATCGTCAGCCCGCATGGGCACACCGAGCCGTCCTGGTTCGCCGACGATAAGCCGTTTGAAGACGCCGCTTCGCTGCTGGTCATTCCCGATCACTATCTTTTCCGCATGCTGCACAGCGTCGGCGTCACCTTGGACGAGCTCGGTGTTCCCAGGCTCGACGGCAAGCCGGTGGCTGAGGGGCGGGCGATCTGGCGGACCTTTGCCAAGCATTACCATCTCTTCCGCGGAACGCCCTCGAGCCTCTGGGTTGATCATGCAATGTCGGCCGTGCTCGGCTGCACCGAACCGCTGACGGCGGATAATGCCGATGCGCTTTACGATCACATCAATGCCCAGCTCGCCCGTCCCGAATTCCGCCCGCGGGCGCTGCATCAGCGATTCGGCATCGAAACGATCGCGACGACCGAAGGTGCGCTCGACCCGCTTGTCCATCACCAGAAGATGGCGGCGGAGGGCTGGATCGGTAAGGTGCGCACCACCTACCGGCCGGACAGCGTCACCGATCCTGATGCCGTCGGTTTCCGCGACAATCTCCTCAAGTTCGGAGAAATCACCGGCGCCGACGTGACGAACTGGGACGGCCTGATCGAGGCGCATCGGCGCCGGCGCGCCTATTTCCGCAAGTTCGGCGCGACTGCCACCGATCACGGCGTGCCGACAGCCTTCACCGCTGATCTGCCACTGGCCGAAAAGCAGGCGTTGCTCGACAAGGCATTGAAGGGCCCGCTTTCGGCTGTTGAGGCCGAGCTTTTCCGCGGCCAGATGATGACCGAGATGGCCGGTCTCTCGGCCGAGGACGGCATGGTGATGCAGATCCATGCCGGCTCGCGACGCAATACCGACAGCGGACTCTTTGCCACCCGCGGCCCCAATATGGGCGCCGATATCCCGACACGCACGGACTGGGTCGGAGGCTTGAATGCGCTGCTTTCCAAATATGGCCATGCGCCGGGCCTGCGCATCCTGCTTTTCACGCTCGACGAGACGACCTATGCGCGAGAGCTGGCGCCGATGGCCGGCCATTGGGCCTGCCTGATGGTGGGCCCGCCCTGGTGGTTCCATGACAGCCCGCTCGGCATCCGTCGCTATCTCGACCAGGTGGTAGAGACGGCCGGTTTCGCCAATATGGCAGGTTTCAACGATGACACGCGGGCGCTGCTGTCGATCCCGGCCCGCCACGACGTCTGGCGCCGTGAAGTCTGCCGCTTCCTCGCTCAACTCGCAGCCGAGCATCGGATTTCCGGGAAGGAAGCCGAGATCGTGGCGCGTGAACTCTCCTATGACAATGCAAAGAAGGCCTACAAGCTGTGAGCGACAGACTGCAGAACGTGACCGGCCTTGCGCCGACGGCGAAGCTTCCCGCCTATAACAGGAATGCGCTGAAGGCTGGCATCCTGCATCTCGGCCCGGGCGCCTTCTTCCGCGCCCATTTCGCGCCCTTCACGGATGCTGCACTCGCAGCAGCCGGCGGCGACTGGGGCATTGAGGTGGCGAGCCTGCGCACGCCCGATGTCGCGGACAATCTCTCCGCCCAGAACGGGCTTTATACGATGCTGATCCGCGATACATCAGGCACGACGGCCGAAGTGATCGGCTCGATCCTGAAGGCGCATGTGGCGCCACGCGATCCGGCCGGCCTGCTGGCGCGGCTCGAGGACCCTGCCATCCGCATCGTCAGTATGACGGTCACGGAAAAGGCCTATGGCTTCGATCCCGCAACCGGCGGCCTCGACCTCAAGCATCCCGATGTCGTTGCCGACCTCGCCAATCGGCATGCGCCGCGCGGCGTCATCGGTTATCTCGTCGAAGGACTGGCGCGCCGACGGCAGAAGGGCATCGCCCCCTTTACGCCGCTCAGCTGCGACAATCTGCCGAGCAACGGCGCCGTGCTGAAACGCCTCGTGCTGGAATTCACTTCGCGCATCGATGCCGACCTGCATCGCTGGATCGAAGCGAATGTGCCCTTCCCCTCGACGATGGTCGACCGCATCACGCCGGCAAGCACCGAAGCGACCTATGCCGATGCCGAGCGGCTGACGGGCCGCACCGACATGGCGGCGGTCGAGACGGAACCCTTTACGCAATGGGTCATCGAAGACCATTTCGCCAATGGCCGTCCGGCCTGGGAAAAGGTACGCGGCGCGCTGATGGTCGAGGAAGTCTCGGCTTACGAAAAAATGAAGCTCAGGATGCTGAACGGAGCCCATTCGCTGCTCGCCTATCTCGGTTATATCGGCGGCTATGAATTCATCCGAGACGTTATGGATGATGCCGGCCTGGCGGCGCTTGCCTACCGCCACATGCACGCGGCGGCGCGCACACTGGACGCGGTGCCGGGCATCGATCTCGATGACTACGCCAATGAATTGATAGCACGCTTTGCAAATAAGGCGATCGCGCACCGCACCTATCAAATCGCCATGGACGGCACGCAGAAACTGCCACAGCGGCTGCTGGAGCCGGCATGCGAGGCGCTTGCCCTTGGCGACCGGGCGGAGACCTACGCGATCGCCGTCGCGGCGTGGATGCGTTATGCGATCGGCGAACATGGCAATGGCGAGCGCTATGAGCTGCGCGATCCCCGCGCTGCTGAGATCGCCGCGCTGATTGCCGACGTCCCGCGCACCGGCCCGGCGATTTCGGCGGCGCTCTTCACCCTCCCCGGCCTTTTCCCGGCGGCTTTGACCGGACATCGGGCCTGGACGCAGGATGTCTCGGACAAGTTGGAGATCCTAATCCAGGACGACCGGCTGCCGCTGTTTTAAGAAGTGTGAGTCTTTTCGGCAAAAGAGAGGGTGTGCCACACGGCATACCCTCTCCTCCGTCATCGCTGTGCTCGTCACAGGGATCCAGTGCGCCCAAGTCCCTGGGCGCGGGGAACTCTATTCAGGCCGTAGGAAGTTCAGGGTTGCTCTTTCTTCTCCGCCATACCGCATGGTCAAGCCTTCACCCGCGTCATATCGGGATCGTAGAGCGGCGCCAGCGACACCTTGCAGGGAATGCGCTCCCTGGCGACATCGAGTTCATAAGTGCCGGCGAGAACGAAATCCTCCGTCACGCCCTCCGGGTCGCGGACATAGCCGTAGCCGATCGCCTTCCCAAGCGTATAACCGAAGCCGCCGCTCGAGAGCCAGCCGACACGTTTGCCGTTGCGATAGATGGTTTCACGGCCGAGCAGCACGGTATCGGGATCGTCGGGAACGAAGCAGGCGAGGCGCTTCTTGACGCCGTCTGCAAGCTGCCGCTCGATCGCCTCGCGGCCGCGGAACGGAATGTTCTTCCTGATCTTCACCGCCCAGCCGAGGCCGGCTTCAACCGGCGTGTGGTCGGGGCCGATATCGGAGCCCCAGGCGCGATAGCCCTTTTCCAGGCGGCAGCTCTCGATGGCGCGATAGCCGGCATTGACGAGGCCGAATTCGCCGCCTGATGCCATCAGCACGTCATAGACCGTGGTCGCATATTCAATGGGAACATGCAGTTCGTAGCCGAGCTCGCCGACATAGGTGATGCGCAATGCTCGCACCGGGCAGCCCGATATGCCGATGGTTCTGACATGACCGAAGGGGAAGGCGGCATTCGAGACATCGCTGCCTGTCACCTTTTCCAGCACCGCGCGTGCATTCGGTCCCATCAGCGACAGCACGGAATAGGCCGAGGTGACCTCGACCAGCTCGGCATGCATCTCCGCCGGAATATTGCGGGCGATCCAATTGAAGTCGTGGGTGGCGAAACCGGTGCCGGTGACGATGTAATATTCGTCCTCGGCGATGCGGGCGACGGTCAGATCGCATTCGATTCCGCCCTTGTCGTTCAGCATCTGCGTGTAGATGAGCGATCCCACGGGCCTTGCAACATCGTTGGCGGCAATCCAGGAGAGTGCCGCCTCGGCATCCCTGCCCTTCAGCACGAATTTGGCGAAGGAGGTCTGGTCGAAGATGACGGCCGCCTCGCGCACCGCCTTATGCTCGCGACCGACGGCATCGAACCAGTTCTGCCTGCCGTAGCTGTAGATATCCTTCGGCTCCTCATTGGCGAAGAGATCGGCAAACCAATTCGGCCGCTCCCAGCCGAGCTTTTCGCCGAAACAGGCGCCTTGCGCCTTCAGCCGGTCATAGAGCGGCGATTTGCGGCAGGGGCGGCCGCTCGAATGCTCCTCGAAAGGCCAGGCCATGGTGTAGTGCTTGCCATAGGCTTCGAGCGTGCGGGTGCGCACCCAGTCGGTATCGAAGTGCGGGCGACCGAAGCGGCGGATGTCGACCGGCCAGAGATCATAGGGCGGCTCGCCCTTCGTCACCCATTCGGCGAGCGCCATGCCGGCGCCGCCGGCCGAGGCAATGCCGAAGGCGTTGAAACCGGCGCCGACGAAGAAGTTCTTCAGCTCCGGCGCCTCACCGAGAATGAAGTTACCGTCAGGCGTAAAACTTTCCGGGCCGTTCAGCAACTGCTTGACGCCGACATCCTCCAGCGCCGGAACGCGGCCGAGCGCTTGTTCCATGATCTGCTCGAAATGGTCGAAATTGCTATCCAGCAGCGTGTAATGGAAACCCTCCGGGATGCCCTGCTTCGCCCAGGGAATGGGATTGGGCTCATAGCCGCCCATGATGATGCCGCCGACCTCCTCCTTGTAATAGGTCAGGCGATCGGGATCGCGCAGCGTCGGCAGGTTGGAGGGCACGCCGAAGGATTCGGTGATGATATATTGGTGCTCGACCGAGACCAGCGGCACGTTGACGCCGAAACGCTGGCCAAAGGCGCGCGTCCATTGGCCGGCGCAGACGACGACGCGCTCGCATTCGATACGTCCCTCGGCGGTCACAACGGCGCGGATTCGTCCCTTGTCGATCTCGAGGTCGAGGACTTCGGTATCCTCGAAGATCGAAACGCCTGCTATGCGGGCGCCTTTCGCCAGCGCCTGGGTGATATCGGAAGGATTGGCCTGACCGTCCGTCGGAAGGAAGGCGGCGCCGACGAGATCGTCAATCGTCATCAGCGGCCAGAGATCGAAAGCCTCCTGCGGCGTCAGCAACTGCATTTCGAGGCCGAAGGACTGGGCGGTGGTCGCCTGGCGCTTGACCTCCGTCCAGCGCTCCTCGTTGCAGGCAAGGCGCAGGCCGCCGTTCATCTTCCAGCCGGTGCCGAGGCCCGTTTCCTCTTCCAGCCGCTTGTAGAGATCGACGGAGTAGCCGAGCAACTGGGTGATGTTGGCGCTGGTGCGCAGCTGGCCGACGAGTCCGGCGGCATGAAAGGTGGTGCCCGAGGTCAGCTTCTTGCGTTCGAGCAGCACGGTATCGGTCCAGCCGAGCTTGCCGAGATGATAGGCTGTCGAGCAGCCGATGATGCCGCCGCCGATGACCACGGCCTTTGCCGTCTTCGGTAATTGTCTCGTCATTTATGGATCCTGTTCAAAGGCTTGATAGGCGCACTCGAAGCGCGCCAGATTCTCGGCCGTATAGGCGGCATAGTCGAAATCGATGGTGGAGTGGATTTCCGAAATCATGCTCCAGAGCGTCTCGCGCAGCAGCGAGGCGCATTTCATCGCGCCGTAGCGGCGGCTCAGCTCATCGGTCAGCGGCCGGTCGAAATAGCCCTCGAGCATCATCTGCTCGGCGGCTTGCGAGAACTCGTTGTTGGAGGCCAATCCGCCGAGATCGAACAGCGGCGTGTTGAAGCCGGCATAATCCCAGTCGATCAGCCAGAGCCGCTTGCCGTCATCGAGAAAATTGGCGGCCAGCAAATCGTTATGGCCGAAGGCGATCTCGAACGGCCCTGCCGCTGCTTCCAGCATCTCGGCCTTGCCGATCAACGCCGGCAGCAGCGGAAGGTGGAGGCTGCCCGATTCCTTCAGGCTGGCGGCGTAATCGCGGATGACGTGGAAGACCCAGAAGATCATCGCCGGGCCGCGGAAATGCCGCGCGATGTCATGGTGGCAGGCGCGCAGCAGCGGCACGACCCGGGCCAGCATGTCAGGTGCCCTGATATCCTCGGGCGACAGCGCCCGCGCCTCGACATAGTCGAGCACCAGCACCCCGGGCGAATGGTGGATGACGGCAGGCGACAGGCCGGCGGCATGCGCCGCGCGGCTTGCGGCAAGCTCGTTCTGCCTGATGATGTGGTGGATCGGAATATCGGCGCCGAGTCTCACCACGCAGCGCACGACGGCATCGCTAACCAGATAGTTCCTGTTGGTGATGCCACCGGATATTGGCGAAATTTCAATCGGACCCTGCCAGATGCCAAGCGCATGAATCCTATCCTCAGGCGTCATGCTATCCCCCTTGCGGCGCTTGCAAAATGATGGGGCAGAGCGGGATAGGCTGTCAAGCCGCGGCGCGCGTCCTTCCGGACGCGCGAAGGGGCTATAGGGTCAGATCGTCTTGCCGGCAGCGTCGAAGACGTGGCAGCGGGCCGGATCGAAGAAGGCCTGCACATTGGTGCCACGCTCGACCTTCTGCTGACCGTCGAGGGCAATCGTCAGGAGCTGTCCGTCCGGCGTCGTCGTATAGAGCATGGTGGCGCCGCCGAGATTTTCGACGAGATCGACATTGACGGTCGAAAGCGTGATGGTGCCCTGCGTGAGGGACAGATGCTCGGGGCGGATGCCGAAGGTGACGGCCTCGCCGGCCTCGCCCCTCAGCCGGCGCGGCAGGCGGACGGAATTGCCGCAGACATGAATACTGGTTTCGGCCCCGCCGACCTCTTCGATGCGCGCCTGCAAAAAGTTCATCTTCGGGCTGCCGATAAAGCCGGCGACGAAGCGGTTGGCCGGGTTGTTGTAGAGATCGAGCGGCGCGCCGACCTGCTCGATGCGGCCGGAATTCAAGACGACGATCTTGTCGGCCATCGTCATCGCCTCGACCTGGTCATGGGTGACGTAGATCATGGTGTTGCCAAGCTGCCGGTGCAGGCGGGAGATCTCGACACGCATCTGCACACGCAGTTCGGCATCGAGGTTCGACAGCGGTTCGTCGAACAGGAAGATGCGTGGCTCGCGCACGATGGCGCGGCCGATCGCCACGCGCTGGCGTTGGCCGCCGGAGAGCGCCTTCGGCTTGCGCTCCAGCAGCTTCTCGATCTGCAGGATTTCGGCGGCGCGCTTCACCTTCGGCTGGATCTCGGCCTTCTTGTAACCGGCCGTCTCCAGGCCGAAAGCGAGGTTCTTGTAAACCGACATGTGGGGATAGAGCGCATAGGACTGGAAGACCATGGCGATGCCGCGCTTGGCCGGCGCCACCTCGTTCATGCGCTCGCTGTCGAGCAGCAGCGCCCCACCGGTGATCTCCTCGAGGCCGGCGATCATGCGCAGAAGGGTCGATTTCCCACAGCCCGAGGGGCCGACGAAAACGACGAATTCGCCGGGATCGATCGCCAGGTCGATGCCATGGATCACATCCAGCGAGCCGTAGCGCTTCTCGACCTTCTGAAGAACGACACTGGTTGCCATCGTCTCAAAACCCTCTCTTTTGCAGGTTACTTCGTTCTTGCGCGCCAATCGGCGTATTTGGGACTGTCGGGACCGACCGGCAGCGGCACTTCGGCGCCGCTGTCCGATGACTGGTAGATGGCGGTGACGAGTTCCAGCGCGCGGCGCGCATCCTTCGATGTCACCGGCAACGGCCCCTGGCCGCTGAGGAAGGCATGGAACTGGCCCATCTGTGTGGTGAAACGCGGCGCGACGGGCTGCCAGTCGCCGACCACCCGATCGATCTTTTCGCGGACGTCATCGTTGGCGGCGATGATTTTCCAGGGATCCTTGCCTGGCGTGTAGGGTTCGTGCGTGCTTTCGAAGGTGACGTTTTCAAAATGCAGTCTCAGCCGGCTGATCTGTTCCTGCGAACCGAGCGTGCAGGACAGCGAGACGAAGGCGCCGTTTTCCATCAGCAGGCTGGCGGAGGCGCAGTCCTCGACCTCGATATCGTTGACACGGGTGGCCACCCGGCCGAAAACCCTTGCCGCCGGGCCCATCAAATGCATCAGCATATCATGCAGATGCAAGGCATGGGTGACGAGCACGCCGCCAAGCTCCGTCGCCCATTTGCCGCGCCAGGGCACGGCGTAATATTCGGGCTTGCGCAGCCAGAAGGTTTCGACAGATGCCGTATAGGGCTTGCCGGCAATGCCGGCATCGATGATCCGCTTGGCCTTCTGGATGCCGTCGCCGTAGCGGTACTGGAAGATCGGCATCAGCACGCCTTTGGCGGTTTTTTCCGCCTCCATGATGGTATCGACCCCGGCAAGGGAGCCCGTCAGCGGCTTTTCGCAGACGACGTGCTTGCCGGCCGCCAGGGCCGCGACCACCTGTTCCAGATGGATGCCGGGAGGGGTGCAGATATCGATGATGTCGATCGTGTCGTCGGCCAGCAGCGCCTGGAAAGAGGTGGTGCGGCGTTCGATGCCGAACTCGTCGCCGACGGCCGCCAGGCGTTCTTCGTTCAGATCGCAGATCGCCGTCACCTTGAACTTGTCGGAATGCGGCAGATAGCCTTCGACAATATGCGAACGGCCGATGCCGCAGCCGACGATCGCGACGGTCTTGATGCTCATGTCACTCTTTTCCACTACTGCCATCAGCGTTTCATGCCGGTCGTGGCGATGCCTTCGATCAGCAGGCGTTGGAAGAACAGGAAGAAGAAGAACACCGGCACCAGCGTCAGGGTCGACATGGCGAAGAGACCACCCCAATCCGACGCGCTGGTGGAATCCACGAAGGTGCGCAGGCCGAGCTGGATCGTGTAGGTGTTCATGTCGTTCAGGTAGATCAGTGGTCCGAAGAAATCGTCCCAGGTCCAGATGAAGGAGAAGATGGCGGCCGTTGCCAGCACCGGCAGCGACAGCGGCAGCATGATCTTCCAATAGATCCGCCAGGCGCTGCAGCCATCCATCATCGCCGCCTCGTCGAGTTCACGCGGGATGCCACGGAAGAACTGCACCATCAGAAAGATGAAGAAGGCGTCGCTTGCCAGGAACTTCGGCACGACAAGCGGCAGGATGGTGTTGACCCAGCCAAGGTTGAGGAAGAGCACATATTGCGGGATCAGCGTCACGTGATAGGGGATCATCAGCGTGCCGAGCATGATCGCGAACCAGAAATTCCGGCCGGCAAAACGCAGCCGCGCAAAGGCGAAGGCCGTCAGCGAACAGGCGATGACATTGCCGGTCACCACCAGCAGCGAGATGACGAGCGAATTCCAGAAGAACCGGCCGAAGCTGACATCGAGGCCGACCCAACCGCGCGCATAGGACGAGAAATCGATCGATGACGGAATGAGCGAGGTCGACGAAAAGATCTCGGTTTCCGGCCTGACCGATGCCGAGACCATCCACAACAGCGGATAGAGCATCAGAAGCGAGGCGGCGATCAGCAGGGCGTGGATCATGAGTGACCCGGGCAGGCTGCGTTTCGTGATGTCCGATGGCGGCCTGGCCGCGGTGACGGGAGCGGTCATCTCAGTCATCGTAATGCACCCAATAACGCGAGGTCAGGAAGGAGAAGGCGGTGAAGATCGCGATGATCACCACCAGGATCCAGGCGAGCGCCGAGGCGTAGCCCATGCGGAAATTGCCGAAGGCTTCCTGATAGAGGTAGAGCGTGTAGAATAGCGTCGAATTGATCGGCCCACCCGTGCCGCCCGATATGATGAAGGCCGGCGTGAAGGCCTTGAAGGCTTCGATCGTCTGGACGACGGCGTTGAAGAAGATCACCGGCGTCAGAAGCGGCAGCGTGATCTTGTAGAATTGACGGAATTTCGAGGCGCCGTCGAGACTTGCCGCCTCATACATATCCTGCGGGATCTGGCGCAGGCCGGCGAGGAAGATGATCATCGGCGAACCGAACTGCCAGACGGACAGCGCCACCAGCGTATAGATCGAATAATTCGGATGCGAGATCCAGCTTGGTCCTTCGATGCCGATCTGGGCGAGCGCGGCGTTGACGAGGCCGTCGCTGGCGAAAAGCTGGCGCCAGAGCACGGCGATCGCCACGCTGCCGCCGAGCAGTGACGGCAGGTAGAAGATGGCGCGATAAAAGGTCAGCCCGCGCAGGCCGCGGTTTAGCGCCATGGCGACCAGCAAGGCAAAGGTCAGCTTGAACGGCACCGAGAAGACGACATAAGTCAGGGTGACGTGCATGGCGGCGGAAAATTTCGGATCCGCCGTGGCGATGCGCACGTAATTCGCAATTCCCACCCACCGCGGCGACTGCAGCATGTCGAAGTCGGTGAAGGAGAGGTAGAGCGAAATCAGGGCCGGCCCGAGCGTCAGCCCGAAAAAGCCGATAAGCCACGGAAGGAGGAAGAGATAGCCGGGCGCGTTGGCGTTCCAGAGACGCCTGAAGCGTCCCTCGGCCACTGCGCCTTGATATCTTTCCACTGGTATGGCCCCTGCGGGCGTGCGCATCGCATTGCTCATACGGGATCAGCCTCGTGCGAGAATCTGCGTGATTTCATCAACAAGTTGTTTGCCGCCATCGGCGGGAGATAACTGCCCGAACCCGACCTGTTCGGCGATGTTGCGCAGCATGAGTTCGCCTTCACCGGCACCGGCCGGCGGGGGCGGCGGCAATTTGCCGGCGAGGTCGCCAAGGCCGCTGACATATTCCAGCGGGACCTTGCCATTCTCGTCGAGCTTAGCTGCTACGACCTCGCGCATGGCAGCGGATTCCGGGATGCCGCGTTCGACGTCGAGCAGAACCGCTGCCTCGGGATTCTTGACGAAGAAATTGACGTAATCGACCGCCAGGTCCACGGATTTCGACTGGGCCGAAACCGAGAAGAACATCGACGGCTTGCGATAGTGGCCGCCCTTCGAATCCGGCTTGATGCGCATGTAGTTGGTCAGTGCCAGCTTATCCTTGTTCATTGCCTGATAGGCGACGAACTGGTTGGAATGGGCAAAACCGGCCGCAGCCTTGCCAAGCGACACCGTGTTGGTTTCGATATCGTTTTTGTCGAGAGCCTGGATATCTGCCGGAACGCAGGCGCCGGACGCACGGAACTTGGCCCACATGTCGTACCATTCCGAGGCGTCATCCACGTCGAATCCGATCTTGCCGTCGGCGGTATAAAGCGCCTTGCCGCGCTGGCGCAGCCAGTTTTCGAACAGTGGTTCGCCGCCGCTGCCGTCGGCGATGCCGAACATGCCCTTGCGCTTGCCTGCCTTGGTAATCTCAGCACCCATGCGACCAAATTCCTCCCAGGTGGTCGCCTGGGTCGGCAGATCGACGCCGGCCTCCTTGAAGGCAGTGGTGTTCAGCACCGTCGCAGCCGAGTTCGCGCCCAGGCTGACGCCGTAGAGATGGCCGTCGACGCTGCCGCCTTCAATTTGCGCCTTGTCGAAATCCCCGAGATCGAGCTTGGCAGGCATATAGGATTCAAGCGGGGCGAGCGCGCCGCGCCGTGCATATTGGACGATGTAACGGTAATCCATCTGGATGACGTCCGGCGCGTTGCGGCCCGCGACCTGGGTCGCAAGGCGCGGCCAGTAGTCGCCCCAGCCCAGGAACTCGCCGGTGATCGACGTCCCCGGATTCTTGGTCTGATAGAGCTGCGATACCTTGTTGGTGCGGTCGGCGCGCGGCTGCGAGCCCCACCACAGGAGACGCAGGCGCTTTTCCTGTGCCAAGGCGCTGGTTCCGAGCGCCGAGAGCGACAGAAGCGCGGCGCTTCCCGCAACGAAATTACGCCTGCTTACACGTAGAGTCATTTCTTTCCTCCTCCAAAGGGAAGCGCCTCCACACGCTTCCAAACTAGTTTCGCTTGCGCAAATAACTAATTGGTTACAAGCTACGTGCAAAGCGGCAAGGCTGTCAAGCGGTGTTGGCCAAAGCATGATGCCGAACGTGTAAGCGAGCGGACGACATCCTGCTCTCACTGCTTAAGTGGGAGCAGGATGATTTTGGGGGCTAACAGGCCTCATCATCCTGTTTCAGCAGGGGCCTTTCCAAATTCGGTTTTTACAATTTCGCACCGAAGGCTTATGAGCGCAACATGTGACGACAGGGGTGGAGCGATGAACGATAGCGGGGGAAATAACGGAAAGAAGCAAGCCCGGCGACCGTCGATGGAACGGACGGCCCAACGCGATCCGGAGCGGACACGCGCGGCAATCCTCGATGCGGCAACCCGGGAATTCGCCGAAAACGGCATGGGCGGCGCCCGCGTCGACGCCATCGCCGAACGGGCCGGCACCAACAAGCGCATGCTCTACCACTATTTCGGCGACAAGGAGCAGCTCTACCTCAAGGTGCTCGAAGAGGCCTATGTCGGCATCCGCACGGCCGAACGCGCGCTGCATATCGGCGACCGCAGCCCCGAGGAAGGCATCGGCGAACTGGCGCTCTTCACCTGGCGTTATTTCCTCGAGCACCCCGAATTCCTGAGCCTGCTCGGCACCGAAAACCTGCATCGCGCCCGGTGGCTGCGCCAGTCCGTCCGGCTCAAGGAGCTGCATTCGCATCTGATCGGCGAGCTGTCGCAGGTGCTCGAGCAGGGCAAGAAACAGGGTGTCTTCATCGAGACCGCCGATCCCCTGCACGTCTATCTGACGATCGCCTCGCTCGGCTATTTCTATCTTTCCAACCAGTACACGCTTTCGACGATCTTCGGCCGCGACCTGATCGAGCCGGCCAATCTCAGTGCCTGGGAAAGGCATATCGTCCACGTCACCCTCGCCTCGATCAAGCGCTGAACACTGAAAGCAGGATTTGGCTATTGACAGGCTCGCCGCTCTTCTGCCATCAAGTAACCGTTTAGTTACCGGCTTGGGAGGGCCGGGCGAGGACGCCCGCTCCCACCGCAAAAGATTGCAGGGAGGAAAATATGGCACGCTTGGGGATCATCTTGCACGGCGTCACCGGCCGCATGGGTTACAACCAGCACCTGGTGCGCTCTATCCTGGCCTTCCGCGACCAGGGCGGCATCACGCTGAAATCGGGCGAGAAACTCGAGATCGACCCGATCATCGTCGGCCGCAACGGCGCCAAGATGGAAGAGCTGGCGAAAAAGCACACCATCAAGCGCTGGTCGACCGATCTCGA
Organism: Rhizobium sp. NLR16a; assembly: GCF_017948245.1. Taxonomy (NCBI): domain Bacteria; kingdom Pseudomonadati; phylum Pseudomonadota; class Alphaproteobacteria; order Hyphomicrobiales; family Rhizobiaceae; genus Rhizobium; species Rhizobium sp. NLR16a. The sequence goes on from NZ_CP072865.1 coordinate 4,037,164, forward strand.
TGCTGCGCTGGCCAATCCCGACGACACGATCTTCTTCGATGCCGGCACGACGCTGATGCGCGCCGAGCTTCTGTCCAAGGCGCTCGACGCCGGCAAGCACGTCTATTGCGAAAAGCCGATTTCCGACGATCTGCAGGTTGCGATCGATCTCGCCCGCAAGGCACGGCGCTCCGGCCTCAAGCACGGCGTCGTGCAGGACAAGCTCTTCCTGCCCGGCCTGCGAAAGCTGGCGCTGCTGAAGGATTCCGGCTTCTTCGGCAAGATCCTCTCGGTGCGCGGCGAATTCGGCTACTGGGTCTTCGAAGGCGATTGGGGCGTGCCCGCCCAGCGCCCTTCCTGGAACTACCGCAAGGCCGACGGCGGCGGCATCATCCTCGATATGCTCTGCCACTGGCGCTACGTGCTGGACAACCTGTTCGGCGAGGTCAAGGCCGTCTCCTGCCTCGGCGCCACGCATATTCCGCGGCGCATCGACGAGCAGGGCAAGCCGTATGATTGCGACACCGACGATGCGGCCTATGCGACCTTCGAGCTCGACGGCGGGGCGATCGCCCAGATCAACTCCTCCTGGGCCGTTCGCGTGCGCCGCGACGACCTCGTCACCTTCCAGGTCGACGGCACGCATGGCTCGGCCGTCGCCGGCCTGACGAAATGCTGGAGCCAGCACCGTGTCAACACGCCGAAGCCGGTCTGGAATCCCGACCAGCCGCAGACGATCGACTTCTACAAGACCTGGGATGAGGTTCCGGATACCCAGGCCTTCGACAATGGTTTCAAGGCGCAGTGGGAAATGTTCATCCGCCACGTGGTCGAAGACGCGCCGTGGCCCTACGGGCTGGAAGCCGGCGCCAAGGGCGTGCAGCTCGCCGAACTCGGGCTGAAATCCTGGGCCGAGCGCCGCTGGCTCGACGTCCCCGCACTGGAGTTCTGAGCCGTGAGCACGATCAACCTTCCCCTCGACGGCAAGATCGTTCCCTACGCGCTCGCCGGCACGCCGATCGAACTCAAAAAACGCGATGCCAAGAGCTTTCCGCGCATCGCCTTTGCCGCTGCCCATGTGGTCGCCGATCCGCTTGCCGACAACGATCCCTGGCTGACGCCGGCGATCGATTGGGAGCGGACGCTCGCCTTCCGGCACCGGCTCTGGGATCTCGGCCTCGGCGTCGCCGAAGCGATGGATACGGCACAGCGCGGCATGGGCCTCGGCTGGCCGGAAGCCCGCGACCTCATCCGCCGGGCGCTTGCCGAGGCGGCCGGCCGCAAGGACGCGCTGATCGCCTGCGGCGCCGGCACCGATCATCTGTCACCCGGTCCGGACGTGACCATCGACACGATCATCAGGGCCTATGAAGAGCAGATCGAAACGGTGGAGGCGGCCGGCGGCCGCATCATCCTGATGGCAAGTCGGGCGCTTGCCGTCGCGGCCAAGGGGCCGGACGACTATATCAGGGTCTATGACCGCATCCTTCGCCAGGTCAAGGAACCCGTCATCATCCACTGGCTGGGAGAAATGTTCGACCCGGCGCTCGAGGGATACTGGGGCAATGGCGATCACCTGAAGGCAATGGAAACGTGTCTGCAGGTGATCGAAGCCAATGCTGCAAAGGTCGACGGCATCAAGATCTCGCTGCTTTCCAAGGAGAAGGAAGTGACCATGCGCCGGCAACTGCCGAGATCCGTGCGCATGTATACCGGCGACGATTTCAACTATGCGGAATTGATCGCCGGCGACGAAGAGGGCCATTCCGACGCGCTGCTCGGCATTTTCGACGCCATCGCCCCGGCAGCTTCGGCTGCGCTCGACGCGCTCGGCCGCAAGAGCAACCACGAATTCTTCGACCTTCTCGAGCCGACCGTTCCGCTATCGCGCCACATCTTCAAGACGCCGACCCGCTTCTACAAGACCGGCGTCGTCTTCCTCGCCTATCTCAACGGTCTGCAAGATCATTTCGTCATGGTCGGCGGCCAGCAGAGCACCCGCTCGCTGGCGCATCTGGCCGAACTCTTCCGACTGGCCGACAAGGCGCGGGTTCTTGCTGATCCCGAACTCGCCGCAAGCCGCATGCGCCAGGTGCTCGCGGTCCACGGCGTCAACTGACGCCGCTATACCTGACGGAAGGAGAATGACATGCAGGTCGAAGGACTTTCGATCAATCTGGCGACGATCCGTGAGCAATGCGGCTTTGCCGAAGCCGTCGATACCTGCCTGAATCACGGCATCACCTCGATCGCGCCCTGGCGCGACCAGGTCGCCAAGGTCGGCCTCGACGAGGCGGTGCGGATCGTTAAATCGAACGGTATCAAGCTGACCGGCCTTTGCCGCGGCGGCTTCTTTCCGGCGGCAAACGAGGCCGACTGGCAGAAGAATCTCGACGACAACAGACGGGCCATCGACGAGGCGGCCGCCTTTTCCGCCGATTGCCTCGTGCTCGTCGTCGGTGGTTTGCCGGGTGCATCGAAAGATATCGTCGCGGCTCGTCAGATGGTACTCGACGGCATTGCCGCCGTGCTGCCGCATGCGCAGGCTGCCGGCGTGAAACTTGCAATCGAGCCGCTGCACCCGATGTATGCCGCCGACCGGGCCTGCGTGAACACGCTCGGCCAGGCGCTCGACATGTGCGAGCCGCTCGGCGAGGATGTCGGCGTGGCGATTGACGTCTACCATGTCTGGTGGGATCCCGATCTTGCCAACCAGATTGCTCGCGCCGGACGCATGAACCGTATCTTCGCCCATCACATCTGCGACTGGCTGGCGCCGACGAAGGACATGCTGCTTGACCGCGGCATGATGGGCGATGGCGTCATCGACCTGAAGGGCATAAGACGGATGATCGAAGCCGCCGGTTTCTTCGGCGCACAGGAAGTGGAGATCTTCTCGGCCGAAAACTGGTGGAAGCGTCCGGCCGACGAGGTGATCGCCACCTGCGTCGAGCGGTTCCGGAGCTGCTGCCAGATGTGATTCTTGAGCATTTCCGTTTTTCTTCGAAACACGAAAATGCTCTATCTCTTTGTTTTTACGCAATTCCGGACGCAAAAACCGCTGCACACTTTTGCTGGAATTGCTCTGAAATCCCATTGTTTCATCACGTATGAAAGAGGAGTCATTCGATGGAGAAACGCCGTTTTGCCCTGATCGGCACCGGTAACCGTGGCACCACCATGTGGGGCAAAGACCTGCTTGCCGGCTGGCGCGAACATGTCGATCTCACAGCCATCGTCGAAAAGAACGCGCTACGCGGCGAGCGCGCCCGCAACATGATCGGCAGCAATGCGCCGCTCTATGACAACATCGAATCCATGCTCGCCGAGCAGAAGCCGGATCTTGCCATCGTCTGCACGCCCGACCATACGCATGACGATATCATCGTGCGGGCGCTGGAATCCGGCATCGATGTCATCACCGAAAAGCCGATGACCACTTCGATCGAGAAAATTCGCCGGATTCTCGACGCCGAAAAACGCTCCGGCCGCCGGGTCGACGTCTCCTTCAACTATCGCTATGCGCCGACAGCCGCGAAGATCAAAGAGCTCCTGAACGCCGGTGAGATCGGCCGCGTGACCTCGGTTGATTTTCACTGGTACCTCAACACCAAGCACGGCGCTGATTATTTCCGCCGCTGGCATGCCTATACGGAAAATTCCGGCAGCCTGTTCGTCCACAAGGCCACCCACCATTTCGATCTGCTGAACTGGTATCTCGACAGCGATCCGGAAGCCGTCACCTCGTTTGCCGACCTGCAGAACTACGGCCGCAGGGGCCCGTTCCGCGGCCCCCGCTGCAAGCTCTGTCCGCACGCGCAGGAATGCGACTATTATCTCGATATCGAAAAGGATCCCTTTCTCGATCAGCTTTACGAGGATCCTTCGAAGATCGACGGCTATTTCCGAGACGGCTGCGTCTTCCGCGAAGATATCGACATTCCCGACACGATGGTCGTGTCCATCCGCTACCGCAACAACGTCCATGTCTCCTATTCGCTGAACACCTTCCAGCCGATCGAAGGCCATCACCTCGCCTTCAACGGTATCAAGGGACGTATCGAGCTTCGCCAGTATGAGGCTCAGCCCTGGGAGGTGCCGAAGGAAGACACGATCCTTCTCATTCGCAATTTCCCGAATGGGAAGGAGGCGGTGGAGCGCATCGTCGTGCCGCATTTCACCGGCGGCCATTACGGCGGCGACGATCGGATGCGCAACATGATCTTCAAGCCCGGCATGGAAGATCGGCTCGGCCAGCGCGCCGGCACACGGGCGGGCGCCATGTCCGTGCTCTGCGGCATTGCGGCGCTGACGAGCTCGCGCACCGACAAGGTGGTCGATATCGCCGAGTTGATGCCCGAGCTTGCCAATGACGGCTCGCCCAATTCCTTGAGATCACCACGCTGACGCGTGTCCCTGACGGGATGCGTCAGGCGATATTTTCGAGATCCTGCCGGCTGATCTGGTAGAGCAGCGGCCGGCCCGTTGTAAAACGCTCGACCTCGTCCGCCGCCATCGCACCGAGACGCGCCCGTTCCAGGCCGATGGCGCCGGCGATGTGCGGCGTCAGGAAGACATTGGGCAGATCGTAGAATGCCGAACCCACTTCCGGAATTTCCGGATCGGTGACGTCGATCACCGCGTCGATGCGGCCGGTCTTCAGCTCCGAAAGCAGGGCTGCCTCATCAATGAGGATTCCGCGCGCGGTGTTGATCAGCGTTGCCCCGTCCTTCATCAGCGACAGTCTTCGCGCATCGATCATATGCTGCGTCGACGGCAGCGACGGCGCGTGCAGGGAAACAATATCGGCTTGCCGCATCAATTCGTCGAGATCGACCTTTTCAGCTCCGAGACCGGCTGCTTCGGCGGCATCGAGCATGGGATCGAACAGCAGCAGCCTGTAGTCGAAAGGTTTCAGGAGTTCGATCACCCGCCTGCCGATGCGCGAGGCGCCGACGATGCCGAGGGTTCGGCCATAATTGCCGATCGCTTCGCGCTGCATCGGATAAGTCCGATCGCGATTGCGGTCGCCGACGTAAAGCTCGCGGAAGCGGAAGGCGCGTTTGCCGGCAAAAAGGATCGCGGCGAGCGTGAATTCGGCAACCGGCACGGCATTGGCCTCGGCCGCGTGGCTGACCGCGATGCCGGCTTCGAAGATGGCGTCATCGATGATGCCCTTGACCGTACCGGCCGCATGGACGACGAGGCGCAGCCGCGGCGCGACAGCAGGGATCTCAGGCCCGACACAGGGCGCACCCCAGCCGGTGATCAGGATTTCCGCTCGGGAAAGCAGGCGTCTCGCCCGCGCGTCGTCCAGCCGCTGCAGCGGCTCGGGATCAAGCAGGCGGCCGATCGCATCGAGCCGGCGCAGGATCTCATCGGGCAGGACATGCTCCGTGCGGGACGGCTCCATGGCAAGGACGATGGCCGGTCGGCTCATGGCATCTGACCCGGTGCTTCGATGGCGCTGACGGTCACGCCCTTTTCCCGCACCAGCGCCTGCAGCGCCGCAATATCGGGCGCTTTCGGCGGCTGCGTCCAGGCCGACGAGACGGCGGCGGGATCGTCGAGCGCCAGCACCGCCGTCACCAGGATGGTCTCGCCGGCCGGAATCTGACCGCGCAGTTGTGGCACGATGGTCTTGGCGACGATCACATTGGTGTTGGGTTGGGCCTTCTGCGCGAGCCCGACACGTTTGATCGAAGAGCCGAGATCGAGAATGCCGGTGAAATCGGCTTCACCGATCGCATAGGCTGCCCCCTCCGAGGCCGACAGCCGATCCTGCTCGAAGTCGCGGCGGCCGGTGGCAAAGCCGCCTTCGGCAATCCGCAGCGGCCGGCCCGACCTGATCCGGTGGAGGCGGATATGCCAGGGGGCGGCGGGCACGAGCCAGGTTTCGACTTCGGCATCGGGGAAGGGCGACCATCTCGAATGAAGCACATCACCCGCGAGCCGGGCTTCCTCATTCGTTTCACGCACGCGGTAGTGCAGGCCGTCATCGCTGAAGGCCAGCATCGAATCGAAGGCGGCCAGCGCAAAGCCGCGTTCATCGGACTCGACGCTGAAGCCGTACCGGGCCGAATATGCGAATTTCGCGTATTTCTCAGTGCCAAAACGCATCTGCAGGTTTTCCTGGCCAGAAGACAGCGCCACGACATCGCCGCCTGCCCGCATCAGAACCATGCCGGGATGACGCTGGGGAACGACCTCGGGCGCCGGCTCCGGCGCCTTCTCGCTGGCGGTCCAGAAGGGATGATCCCCAGCGATTGCGAGCGGCAGAAAGGCCTTCAAGGCCCAATAGGGCGAGCCGGCGGAGTTGTAGCTCTCCGACATCAGCAGGTTCGGGTAGCCGAAACCGATCGACAGAACGCCGTCACGATCGGCAATCGGCTTGTCCCTCCACCAGCGCAGATGCTGCAGGCAGAGATGCTTGACCTCGCCCCAGGGCAAAGCCTCGAGATCGGCAAAGGCGAGCGCCGACCAGAAGCCAGCGCAGGCAAAGCGATAGGTCAGGCTGCGGCCGAAGGGGATCGTCGCGCCGTCGGCGGCAAACCAGTGGCGGAAATCTCGGGCGAAGAAGATGGCGCGCTCGCGATAGCGTTTCGCATAATCGTCATCGACGAGCTTCGAATAGATCAGCCCGTAAAAATGCATGGCGAAGGGAATGTAGTGGTCGATGCGGCGCACGTTTCCGTCGCGATACCAGCCGTCGCCGATATAGAAGCCTTCGAGCTCCTGCAGATATTGCCGCGTCAGGCTGCGGTCGAAATCAACGCCGAGACGATCGAGGGCGATATCAACGAAGATGCGGAAAAATTTCCAGTTGTTGTCGGCATAGTCGAACTGCCTGGCATGTTTGAGATAGGCGACGACATTGCCACGGGCACGCGCATCAAGCGGCTCCCAGATCTTTTCCGGCACCAGCGCCAGGGCAAAGCCGAGGGCAGCAAGCTCGACCATCCGCTGATCCCGGCCGTTGACTGTTCCCCAATATTCGGGATGGGCGGGGTCGGTGCCGTTTGCGAGGCCTTCGGCAAAACGATGCCAATGGGCGAATTCTCCACCACCGGCGCCAAAAGGGGCCAATCCCCAGAGCGGGCGGGCGAAACCCTCGAGATCGGCGGCCGCCCGATCGAAATGGGCGGCGAGACCACTGAGCCTGACGCGGGCATTGCCCTTGGAAAAACAGGGAAGCAGCGGATCGAAGAGCGCGAGCAGAGCGCGGCTCATATCGGCGCGGCTTTCCAGCGGATTGCCGGCAAGCGGATTGGCGCTGGCGGGATCATAGGTCATCGGCACCTCACGGGTTCTCGGCATTGGCAACGGTCCCTCCCGGAACGGGAACGACCGCCTGGCAGATGTGGCGCGCAGCCGCTGTTCGGTTGCGGAACCGGGTGAGCATCATCGACACAGCCTCGCGCCCGAGGGCAGCCCGATCGACCCGCATGGTGGAAAGCCGCGGATTGGTCATCAATGCGCAGGGCAGATCATCAAAGCCGACAATCGCGAAATCGTCCGGCACTCGCAGGCCGGCTTCGGTGACCGCCTCCAATACGCCGACGGCAATGAAATCATTCATGCAGAACGCCGCGGTGAAGCCGGCATTCTCGGCAAGAACTGCCGCGGTGCGTTCATGAGCCTCGCGGCTTGCGCTACCCTGCAGCGCCAGCGAAACGAATCGTCCTTCGGCGCCGGGGACGGCGGAGATCGCCGCCTCGAAGCCACGAATGCGCTCCCGAATCGTATGGCGGTGAGAGCCGCTCAGATGCAGGATACGGCGATGGCCAGCCCTCGTCAGCCGGCTGGCCGCCTCGTAGGCCCCAAAGAAATTAGCCGGCGAAACACCGTCGAACTGCATCCTGGGATCAGTGCCATTGACAAGCACGGTCGGCGTCATGGTGGCCCGCAGCCAATCACGCAGAGTGTCGTTGGGATCGATGCCGACGAGAAAAAGACCCTGGGCACCCGCCGCCTGCATATAGTCGCGCAGGGCATCCGGCGTGATTCGATCCTCGCGGACCATGCGAATTTCGAAGGGCATGCCCGCTTCGGCGGCTCCGGTACGCAAGCCGTCGACGATCGCTTCGTAGAAGACGCTGAGCCCGCCGGTGACGCCGTCGCTGGCAATCAGCGCCAGCCCGCCGGCAACGGCTTCGGCAGCAGGTTTGACCGGATAACCGTGTTCGGCGGCCACCTTCAATATCTGCCGCCGGACGGTTTCGCTGATCCCAGGTTCGTTGGCGAGCACGCGCGACACGGTCGAAACGGAGACGCCGGCCAATGTGGCTATGTCGGCCTGTCGCAGCCGTCTGACTTTTTCATCGCTCATAGGCAAACTTTATGCAAATAATGCAAATTTGCAATACCAGAGTTTATTTCTTGCAATAAATTCGTTTTTGCGTAACCTGTCTCACGAAAATGCCGGACGACGCCATGGAGGATGGCAGCGGACATATTGGGACAAGGGAGGATACCGATGCAGGTCAATCGCCGTTCATTTCTGATGGGTTCAGCCGGTGCATTCGCCGGCCTTGCCTTTGGCGCCGGAAGCGCCGTCCCGGCCTTTGCCGAAGACACGCAGCTGCGAGCCATGTGGTGGGGGTCGAACGACCGCGCCAAGCGGACGCTCGACGTCGCCAAACTCTACCAGTCGAAAACGCCCGGTGTGACGATCATCGGTGAATCGCTTTCGGGCGACGGCTACTGGACGAAGCTCGCCACGCAGATGGCCGGCCGCTCGATCGCTGACGTCTTTCAGCTCGAGCCCGGAACCATCTCCGATTATTCCAAGCGCGGCGCCTGCATGCCGCTCGACGAATTCGTCCCCTCGACGTTGAAGGTTCAGTCCTTCGGTGCCGACGTGCTGAAACTGACCACCATCGACGGGAAACTCTACGGTGTCGGCCTCGGCCTCAACTCTTTCTCAATGTTCTTCGACACGGTGGAATTCGAAAAGGCAGGCATTCCGGTGCCGACACCCGACCTGACGTGGGATGAATATGCCAAGCTCGCGGTGGAACTCGGCAAGTCCTCGGGCAAGGCAGGCGGCCCTTATGCGGCCCGCTACGCCTATGTCTTCGATGCCTGGCTGCGCCAGCGCGGCAAAAGCCTCTTTGCTAAGGAAACGGTCGGTCTCGGTTTCACGGCCGACGATGCCACGGAGTGGTTCGACTATTGGGAGAAGCTGCGCAAGGCAGGAGGCACCGTTGCTGCCGACGTCCAGACGCTCGATCAGAACACCATCGACACCAACGCCCTCGGTCTCGGCAAATCGGTGATCGGCATGGCCTATTCCAACCAGATGATCGGCTATCAGCTGATCATCAAGAACAAAATCGGCATCACCATGCTGCCGCGGGAAAGGAAGGGCGGGCCGTCGGGCCACTATTACCGCCCTGCGCTGATCTGGAGTGTCGGCGCCACGACAAGGAATGGCGAAGCGGCCGCGAAATTTATCGACTTCTTCGTCAACGACATCGAAGCCGGCAAGATTCTCGGCGTCGAGCGCGGCGTGCCGATGTCGCCGGCCGTGCGTGAAGCCATTCTACCGCAGCTGAACCCGACTGAGCAGGAAACGGTCAAATACGTCAATATGCTCAAGGATCAGGTCGGCGAATATCCGCCGCCGGTGCCGATGGGTGCAACGCAATTCGACCAGCGCGTGCTGCGCCCGATCTGCGACGAACTCGCCTTCGAACGGACCTCGCCCGCCGATGCGGCGACCCGGCTCGTCGAAGAGGGTAAGGCAACGCTCAAGGGATGATCGCCTGCCTGATATGAAAGGAGAGGGCCGCAAACCCCGGCGGGCCTCTCCCTCGCAACATCAGTTGGCCGCCAAGCTCTCGACCACGCGCCAGTCAGGCCGGCCGAGATTGAACGGCCAGGCGTTCACGTCCCGGTCATTGAAATAGACCACTTCCCGAAGGTTCGGGAAGGCGCCCTGCTTCAGAGTCGCGGTGTCGATCCAGGGCCTCATATAGGCGTCGCCGCCTTCGTAGCCGAGCTCTGCGACCCAGATGGGCTTTCCGTAGCCGGCGACGAGATCATACCCCTGCTTCAGCGCCTCCGAAAAGGTCCGGTGCGTGTTGTAAGCAAGTTCATCATAGCGCTCCAGCCCGAAGACCGACAATCCGACGAGATCGACATAATCGTCGCCGGGATAGTAGTCCTGCAGGCCCGGCAGGCCCTTCGGCGACCACATTATTTCGGTGCCGGGCGCCTCCTCGCGGAGGATGTCCATCATTCTTTTGTAGGCGGTGATATAGTCTTGCGGGTCCCAGCCGGCCCACGAAAACCGCCCGGATTTGTCTTCCATCTCCTGTCCCCAGCGGAGGATCACGGGGCTTTTCAGCTGGGATATCATTTGCGCGATCGCCCGCATGTTGACATCGTAGTCGCCGCGCAGAACCTTTGCGCGAAGCTCGCCCGAGGTCAGCCGCCAATCGACATCCCAGGACCAAGGCTCCACCGTTATCAGCAGGTTGCGGCCCCTGGCCAGCGCATAGGCATCCGCGATGCGCAGCGTCTCCAGGTCAACGTCTTCCCACGGCAAGAACAGAGCTTCGGTCGAAACGTTGGCCTGAGCGCCGAAATCCCCATGCGGGTCGTAGGCGCCGAACTTGATGCCATCGGCATGAACGACCGGGCGTTTGTCGATGATCGTCCGCGCGCTCGCCGCCGGGTTCGACGCAATGCCCGCATATTGCACCTCACTTCGGCCCGGCAGTTCCGCGACGCACAACAGCAGCAGCGCGATGGCGGCGGTGGAGAGGTGATTTTTCGTCAGCTTCTTCATGGCTCACCCTCCTTTTCGGGCTATTTCCTGATGCAGCAGGAGCTGCTTCAGGTCATACGCCTTGGCGCTGACGGTATCCGTGGAGACGAGCTTGCGGAATTCGTCATCCTGGCGCACCGAAGAATGGCGGAAGACGTACCAATCGCCGTCGGGCTGACGGCGCTGGTAGATCGTGTTGCCGATCTTGCGGTGACCGAAACAGGTGCTGGCACGCGCTGCTCCCTCGGCATTCGTCCAGGTCGCGCGCATGCAGAGCTGGCCGAGATCGTCGACCACCCATTTGCCTTCGGCGAAGGACTGCTTGCCCTTGTCGTTGGTCCAGGCCACGAACCGCCGGCCCTCATCGAAGAAACGGCCGCCGCCGGTGCCCCAGGTCCAGGTCTTGTCACCGTAGATACGATAGAGTTCATAGGCGCTGAGCGGTGTCGGCGGCTTCTTAGCGGCCTCGGCAGCTTGCGCCACCACAGGCAGGCACAGGCTGAGAGCCAGGGCTATGCCATACAGTCTCGGTCCGATGCTCATTGTATACTCCTCTCGACACATGCCGGTTGGCCGGTTCAAACACCCTGTTGGTCCCGTCCCGTGCTTCCGAATCCATTCCACCTGAGGCGAAACTTCACGGTCCTGGTCTTGCCGAGCCCGGCCCCGGCGACGGCAAATTGCGATTGGCTGAAACTGACAAGCGTCTGGCCATGAGAAAGGGCTTCGAGGCCGCGCAGACCGTGATTGCCCGCCTGCATGCCGCCGGTGACACAGATCGCCAAACCCATGGCCGTCGCGAACCAAAGGCCGCGCGATTGCGGCAGCAGCGGCAGGCCGTTCTCGATCGCATGGCGAATGACGATCAGCACCGTCAACGACAGATAGATCGCGAGGTTCATCGCGGCGAAAAGATAGAAGCCCTGAGCGGCGGCCTCGCCGGCGAGCGCCATGGCTGCGGCGCAAAGCCCCGCGAGAGCAAGATAGGGCGCAACGACACGCAGCGGCAAAGACTGCTGCTGCTGCTTTCCCTTCGGGGTGATGCGAAAGTCGACGAAAGAACCGGAGACATGGTCGCGAATGGCGGCCAGGCTGCCGGCCAGCGACCATGGCCAGCGCAGAAAGATGAAGGCGAGCCCTTCCCAGCCAAACAGTTTCGCATCGCACGGCCGGAAAGTTCCCGTGGCCCGCCAGAAGAAAGCAAAGAGCGCCAGCACGATCGATATCGGCGCGAAATGCAGCAGAAAATCCGGATAGGTCACGTTGACGAAGACCTGGCCCGTCAGCAAGGCGGCCACCGGCAGCAGGAACGTCACTGCCATGACGGTGGAGAAGAGCGGATACCACAGCTGCGAAAAGACGAACTGGAATTTCAGCCGCCAGGGCAGATGGATGACATAGCGGCGGGAATATTGCAGCAGGATGGTGACGAGGCTGCGCGACCACTGGAATTCCTGCACGGCGAGATCGACGAAATTCGCCGGGCCGTCGCCATGAGCGATCGCATCGATCGCGTGGACGCCGCGCCAGCCGCCGGCGTTCATCATCAGCGTGGTCGAATGATCTTCGGCAAGCTCGGGCCCAAGGCCCCCGATCTGGCGAAGGGCTGATGTGCGGACCGCATAGTGGGAGCCGATGCAAAGGGGCGCCCAGCCATTGTTGTAACCGGTCTGCAGCGAGCCGTGCAGACTTGCCTCTGCGTAGAGCCTGCCGCGCGCGACCCAACTCGCCGCGGCATTCGCATCACAGATGCTGGGAGCGGAAACATAGCCGACGCCAGGATCGGCGAAGGGGCGCAGGACTTCACGGAGATAAGTCGGTGTCGGCACATGATCGGCATCGAACTGGGCGACGAAATCGTAACGCGCATAACCGAAATGGTCGTAGAAATAGGCAAGATTGCCTTCCTTGCACCGCGTCCGGCGCGGCCAGGTCGTGCGGTGATACTCCGCCACGCCCTTTCGCGTCGAGATCAGCACGCCGTGCTCGGCGCACCAGCGTCTGGTTTCCGCGGAAGGATCCTCGTCGGCCAGCCAGACATCGAAGTCGACACCGGTCTGATCGAGCATCGCCTGAAGCGTGGCGCGGACGACGGCAAAGGGCTCGGACGGCGCCTTGGTGACGACCATCGCCACGCGTCCTTCCGGCAGCCGGGCGCGCGAACTGATCGCTCTCGCATCGAGGAAGATCAGGATGAAATAGGCAGGCACAAGCGTGATCCAGGCAAGCACGACGGTGACGAGCACGAAGGCTGACCAGGAGATGATATGGGCGGACTGACACCACCAGATCCAGAAATAGCCGAGTGCCGCCAGCCAGCAGAAGATGCCGAAACCATAGGCGACACGCTTCCGACCGGTGAAAACCGGGTTGAATGCATCAGCGGCGGCTTTCGCCGTCCTGATCCGGTGATCGATCTCCGAAACCAGGCTCATGCCGTCACCTCCAGCCCGAAGGTGGGTCCGGCCGTGCGGATGATGGTGTCGAGATCCGAAAGAGCCGGCACGAAGCCGAGCTCTGCTTTGGCCCGAGCCGTATTGGCAAAGAGGATCGGCGGATCGCCGGGGCGGCGAGCGCGATAACGGACGGGGACTTCGCGGCCGCTGGCGCGATAGACCGCGTCGAGGATCTCGCGCACTGACGTGCCGCGGCCGGAACCGAGATTGACGCTGAGCGAGGCGCCGTCTGCGATCAGGTGGTTGACGGCGGCCAAATGCGCCTGCGCAAGATCGCTGACATGGATATAGTCGCGAACACAGGTTCCGTCCTCGGTCGAATAGTCGGTGCCGAAGATATCGAGCCGCTCCAGCCTGCCGGCGGCAGCCAGGAGGGCGCGAGGAATGAGATGTGTCTCGGGCTCGTGACGCTCAGAAAGCTCGCCCTCCGGGTCGGCGCCGGCCGCGTTGAAATAACGCAGGGCGGCGAAGCGGATGCCGTAGGCGGCAGCAAAATCCTCGAGCGCCATCTCGAAGATCAGCTTGGTGCGGCCATATGGATTGACCGGTTGCTGCAGGCTTTCCTCCCGTACCGGCAACGAGGCGGGAACGCCATAGGTGGCGCAGCTGCTCGAAAAGACGATCTTGTCGATGTCCTGGTCGAGACAGGCCTCGAGCAGCGTGAGACTGCCGACGACATTGTTGCGGTAATATTTCCTCGGCATGTCGACGGATTCGCCGACATAGGCGTTGGCGCCGCAATGGATGACGCAATCCGGCGAAAATTCAGCCATCGTCTGGCGTAGCGCGGCTGCGTCGCCGAGCTCACCGCGGACGAGCGGGCCCCAGCGGACACTGTCGGCATGTCCGGTCGAGAGGTTGTCGTAGGTAACCGGAATCATCCCGACGCGCGACAGCGCTTTGCAGATGTGACTTCCTATGAAACCGGCGCCGCCGGTGACGAGAATATAGCGGGGCATCTCATACAGCCTCCGCCTGCTTCGTCCCGGCTAGCAGGCCGTCGAAATATTCGACCGTGCGCGCCAAGCCGGCTTCGAGCTCGATATGAGGCTGCCATGCCAGCTCCGTCTTCGCCCGGGAGATGTCCGGCCGCCGCTGGCGGGGATCGTCGACGACAGCAGGCAGGTGAACGATGCGGGAACGCGAATTCGTGAGGTCCCGGATGATCTCCGCCAAGCGTCGGACGGTGAACTCGCCCGGGTTGCCGAGATTGATCGGGCCGTGGCATGCACTGCCGGAGGCCGAGAAACGCAGGAAACCTTCGACAAGATCATCGACATAACAGAAAGAGCGGGTCTGCTGGCCGTCGCCGTAGATGGTCAGGTCGGCGTTGCGCAGGGCCTGCACGATGAAGTTGGAGACCACCCGGCCGTCATCCAGGCGCATGCGCGGGCCGTAGGTGTTGAAGATGCGGCCGACCTTGATATCGACGCCGTAGGTCCTGTGGTAGTCGAAGAACAGGGTTTCGGCGCTGCGTTTTCCCTCGTCGTAACAGGCGCGCGGTCCGATGGAGTTGACATTGCCGCAATAGGATTCGCGCTGCGGGCTCTGGGTCGGGTCGCCATAGACTTCCGAGGTCGACGACTGAACGACAATCGCGCCCGTCTTTCGCGCGCAGTCCAATGTGTTGACGGCGCCAAGTACGTTGGTGAGCAGGGTACCTACCGGGTCCCGTTGGTAGTCGGGCGGAGAGGCCGGCGAGGCGAAGTTGAAGATCAGCGACGCTTCGATATCGAAGGGCTGACGGACATCGTGCTCGATGATGCGAAAGCGGGGGTTCGACGCGAGATGCTCGACATTCGCACGGCGCCCGGTCGAAAAATTGTCAAGGCATATGACGCTGTGGCCGCCCAGCAGAAGCCTTTCACAGAGATGCGAGCCAAGAAAGCCGGCTCCGCCATTTACAAGAGCGGTGCCCATATACTTGAGCACCGCCATGTTCTTTACTTCAGAGCCTTCGCCGGGAACGAAACTACGCATTACAAACTCCTCCCCACGGTTTAGTCTTTTGTTTTATGGATACGCTTCACACCCCCTTACCCGGATGGATATTCACGCAACTAAGCACAAATACATGAATAAACCTCCAAGGTTATTCTTCATTTAGCTCATTTACTATTGAAATGATAGGGAGATTGTTACCGCGGTCAACTTTAAAAGCGCAAAATATCCCAAATAATTACATAGTTGTTCTTTAGAATAACAAATGATTAATCATTTTACTTGTTTTCTCACGTAAAACGGGAATCGTGCCGCTGCTCAAGCTTTGCTCAATAAATACGAGATAGAAGAGGGGAGAGGTCGGTCGCGCAGAACTGCACGACCGGTCTTGCATCCGGAAGCGTCATATGCGAGGGATCTGGTCATGTTTAAAAATCGGGCCGCAGCCCAGCCGAAAGGC
Source organism: Rhizobium sp. NLR16a (assembly GCF_017948245.1). NCBI lineage: Bacteria > Pseudomonadati > Pseudomonadota > Alphaproteobacteria > Hyphomicrobiales > Rhizobiaceae > Rhizobium > Rhizobium sp. NLR16a. The sequence continues at coordinate 4,052,774 of NZ_CP072865.1, forward strand.
TGGCGTCCATTTCATTTTGCGATGCTTGCCGGGGGAGCGACGCTTCTTGCGATCGGAGCGACGGCTTGTGCGGTTGACGACGACATGGCGGTCATCGCGAAAAAGAATGTTGTCGTCGTCGAGACGCCGTCCGTGTCGAAGGCCTATACCTACCCGGAAAAACGAACTGCTCGGCCGACTGCGGCACGAGCCCACATCGTCGCCTATCACGGGTCCGCGCGCTATATCTGCTCTCCAAGCGGCTTCGGGCAGAAGTCGCGCTGCTTTGCGCGTCCCTCGATCTGAAGCAAAAGCGCCGCTGCATATTCCTTAAATCGGAATCGATTTAAGGATAGAACTAGGCTCAACGCAAAAGTGAGACAACGCTCGTTGCGCGCATGAAAAGCGCGCGGCGCAATCGATCAGTTGCGCCACCGGCTGGACATGTCGTCATCGCCGACCGGATGGTCGTTGAAGAAGCGGGACGCTGCTTCCGTGCGGTTTCGGACGTTCATCTTCTTATAGATGTTGCGGACGTGAACCTTCACCGTGTTTTCGGAAAGATGCAGCTTGTCGGCAATAATCTTGTTCTGCGTCCCCTTGCAGATGAGGTCCAGGATCTGAACCTCCCGGGTCGTCAAGGCGGAGATGCTGTCGCGTCTCAGCTTGAGCGCATTGTTGCGGGCGGCATCAACCGATTTGGTCTGATAAAGTGAGGGCTCCAGCTGGGCCCCCTTATTGGTGAGGCGGTTGAGAAGCGCGGAGGGAAAATGCTCCCCGCCTTTCATCAGCAGATCCACTGCGGCCATGAAGACATCAAGTCGAAGATTAAGCGGCAGGACGCCGTCGATGATCCTTGCCTCCACCAAACGGCTGACATAAGGTTCCATCATGTCGATGGCCTCGACGACAAGCCCGATCGAGGTTTCCGGGTGATTTTCTCTGACCGCCTGCAGCGCGTCTTGCAGCTCAGGCGCAGGTATATGGTAAAATAAGACGAGCTTTATATCGCTGGTATCCTTTTCCAGCATCGGATTTGCGTTCGTTATGCTTGGCACATCGCAATTGGGAAATTTCTTTGCCAGCGCTTCCACCATGCATTCTGAAAACAGATCAGCCTTGGCTACTACAAGGATAGTATCTCCGGATGGGCTAGACTTTCTTGCCTGGTCCGCATTCTCCATTCCTGAGCCTGTCATGAACATATACGCCTCCCCTAGCGGTACACTTTACTCAAACATGAAGCGATGGCAGGTATAAGATAGTATGAAATGCCGGTCCTATTGTGACATCGCCTTCTTCTTTAGACATTTCTTAATTATGTTAATACGGATTGAGAAGGAAGGAAATGGCCCAAAGTGATTAGTTTTAGGGAGCGAGAAACAATAAGATACTGCGTATCGGTTGTATTTTTATCCATCCTTATACTTCGAGGTTATATTTGCCCCCACTATAGATAATTCAGTGGATGTAATGTTTCAGTACAAATTGTAATATTTTTGCGATCTGCCCCTGAAGATTACGAGACAAGCGAAACGCTCGCAAGTTGGCGCTCAACCCGGTGATGCCTGGCAGAAGCCTCGCATTCCGGCTGCATCGCAGGGCTGATATCGTGCCGGAGACCCTCGTGGGCTGGAACAGGGGGCGCCTGCAAGGTGAAGAAAGGCGGCCGCGTCTGCACTGGCACGCTTGCGCGGCTGTTGAAATGCACCCGACCGGGCGCATCATCACCATGCTCTTTGATTTTGAGCTGCAATCGCTGCTAAAAGAGGCGTGAGCCTATTTTGCACTCCTCAGTGAGACGTCATGCAGATTGATGCGGACAGGGCGGAACGGGAACGGCTTCTGGCCATTCTCGATTTCTGGCATAAAATCGAGTTTTTCATACCTTATGATCTCTCCAGTCGCCTTGTCTCCGGCGAAGGACGGACCGTTTTCTGGCTACATGCAGAGACGCTCTTGCAGGACAGCGCTGCACTCAGCCGTCCTGTCATACCCGAGGAGAAGCAGATCACCGGCTTTACCCTGTTCCTCGGCGTTTTCAGCAAATCCGAGATTGCCGAGATCCGCAGGCACTTCGACAGCGCTGCGGTCGACATTGCCGAGTATGAGGATGCCGAACGCGGCGATCTCGATGGCGATACCTGCTTTGCCAGCCTGCAGCTTACTCCGCTCGGACAGCCGATGTTCGAAACATTTTCCGTCTCGACGCTTCCGTGGGCCCTCGGACGGGTACGGAAAACCGGTCTCTCCTCGCTCAGCCATGAGGCATTTGCAGACGGCAAGCGGCAGCTGTCGGAGTTACTTCAGAACTTTCAGGCGCAGCGACAGCTGGGATCTTCATCCTTCGAGGCTGCCGCCGATCAGCCGATCGATGCCGTCGAAATCCTGGCGCTGCACGAATTGCTCTGCGATTGGGCGGGTTTTGCCTCGCGCCAGGAAAAGCCCATCGCCGCCGTTGAAATCCGCTACCGCGACAGGGCGGAAAGACCCGAGCTGATCTCGTTGCCGCCTCAACAGGAGGACCATGCATCCAATGCCGACGAGGAAGACGAAAGTGCAAGCCTTGATGAAGACATTGGCATTCTGAACAGCTTCTTCATCGAGGATATCGAACGGGCGATGATCTGCGTCAAGCAGGGCAATATCCCGGAGCCGCTCCGGCGGTACCTCAACCCGCCGGCAGGTGAAAATCGGGTCGACCTTTATTCGGAGGAAGGGCGCCGGTCGATCATTCGGGCGCTGCATCCCGGCAATCTCAACCGTGGACGCTGGCTGAGCGAGCCTCACCTTGCAATGAGCCTCATGCAACAGTTCGCGATCAATTCGGCGATCGGCGGCCTGTCGGAAACGGGATTGTTCTCAGTCAACGGCCCGCCGGGCACCGGAAAGACGACCCTGCTTCGGGACATGTTCGCCGACAATATCGTTCGGCGCGCCCGGGTGCTCTCCTCCTTGACGATGGCGCGCGACGCCTTTGACGGAACGCTGCGCCGTGTCGGTTTTGCGGATCGGAGCACCGCCTCCATATCCGCGCTGATCCCGGCTCTTGCCGGGTTCGAAATGGTCGTCGCCTCCTCCAACAATGCCGCCGTGGAGAATATTTCGCGCGACCTTCCCAAGCAGAGCTCGATCGCAAGGACATCTTCATTTCAATATCTGCAGACGGTCGCGCACAAGATCGCCTGCCAGAAAGACAATGGAGCAGTCATCAAGCTCTCCGACGGCGATCGCCCGTGGGGGTTGATCGCCTGTGCGCTCGGCAACTCCAGAAACCGCCGAGCCTTCAAGGAACGTTTCGCCTTCATGGAAATCGCCGAAAGGCCGAAGCCCGGCTGGTCGGGCGCCGCAAAGCCGCAGACCATCTGGGAATGGTTGAAGAGCTATGAGGGGCCAAGCTTTGCCGAAGCGGCATCGGCTTTTCATGCCGCCGACGAGATGGTTCGCGAAAAGATCGGCCAATATGCGCGTTATGCCGATCTCCGCGATGAAATAGCACCCGTTTCGCAGGATGCATTCTGCCGCGAGGCGCTTGAGAGGGTGGCCGCCGCCGCGGACGAAGTTTTGCATGCGCAGAACCGATGCGAGATGCTGGCGACCGAAATGCGCCGCATCGCCGACGGTTTGGCTTATCTGAAGGAGGAGCAACAGTTGCTCGACCGCAGCGCTCCTGCACGATGGAAGAGGGTGCTCTCGACCAACCCGGCCCGGCAGCATCGGCAAGACGTCATCGGCAATGCGCGGAAGCAGCTGGAACTGCGTAAAGCGCTGGCCGAATGCGAAGATCGGCTTGCAAAAACCGAAAGACCCGCGCTGGAACTGGCTTTGCGAGCGCATGACCGGGCCGAACGGTCCCTGCGGTCACGACGAAAAATCTGGTCTGCGAAAAAGGAGGAACTCGAGCGGCTGGGGGAAATTCTCGATCGTCCCACCGCACCGGAGCGTCTCACCGATCTCGATAAGGATCAGGTGCAGATCGACGGTCTCTGGCATCAGGACGAACTGGCGGCTCTGCGTTCGGCATTGCTGGAAGCAGCGCTGACGCTGCATGAAGCTTGGTTGGCCGATGTCGGCAGGAAGGGCGGAGGTTTTGGCGGAAATATCGTTGCCATCACCAAGCTGCTTTCCAACAACAATCCCGTCGATGACAAACACATCGCATCGATCTGGCAGAGCCTTTTCATGATCGTTCCGATCGTCTCCACGACGTTCGCGTCCTTTGCCAAGCAGTTCCGCGGGCTCAAGCCCGGCTCGATCGGCTGGGTCTTCATCGATGAAGCCGGCCAAGCGGTGCCGCAGGCGGCGGTCGGGGCTTTGTTGCGGGCGCGCCGCGTCATGGTGATCGGCGATCCCTTGCAGATCGAACCGGTTTTCACGCTTCCGAGCGCGCTGATTTCAGGCGCCTCGGCTCTTTCACCCCACACGGCGGCAGGTCAATATTCGCCGAACAGGGCGTCGGTGCAGATGCTGGCCGATGCCGCCAATCGCTACGGAACGACGCTTCAGGGCGAAGAGGCAGATCGGCTCTGGATCGGCAGCCCACTCAGGGTGCATCGACGCTGCATCGATCCGATGTTCAGCCTTGCCAATCAGATCGCCTATCAGAACAAGATGATCTTCGGGCTGCACGAGCGCCGACCGGCCGGCGACGCATCGCCCTTTTATGGCGACAGCGCCTGGATCGACATCAAGGGCAAGGTATCGGGCAAACAGGCCGTTGCCGAGCAGACCGACTTCATCGTCGACCTCCTCGCCTCGACTTATCGCCGAGACGGTGCATTGCCGGACATCTACCTCATCTCCCCGTTCAAGGAGATCAAGACCAGTTTGAGACGGGCTCTTTTCCATGCGGTCTGGATCGACCAAGACGGATATGCGCGCGGATCTCCAGCGAAACTGCAGAAATGGCTTCAGGAACGGGTCGGCACGGTTCACACCTTCCAGGGCAAGGAAGAAGATATCGTTTTCATGGTCCTCGGCGCCGATGCCGAGCATCGCGGAGCGGCCGGCTGGGCCGCATCCAAGCCAAACCTGTTGAACGTGGCGCTGACGCGCGCCAAGCGTCGTTTCTACATCGTCGGCGACCGCACGCTCTGGCAAACGCTCCCCTATTTCAGGGAAGCAGCAAATGCATTGCAGACGATCCGGCCCGCGGAATTCCTGGCCCGCAACGAGCTGAACGTGAGAGATCGGACTCCGGCGCCGTTCGCTGAACGCATGCTTTGACGTTTCCCGGAAACATAGAAAGCCCGCACGAGGCGGGCTTTTTGGGAAGATTGGTTGCGGGGGCAGGATTTGAACCTGCGGCCTTCAGGTTATGAGCCTGACGAGCTACCGGGCTGCTCCACCCCGCGATATTTCATTCCGGACG